>NZ_CP155073.1:2197748-2511712 GCF_039621805.1 Paraburkholderia sp. PREW-6R
CAATGCGGCCGCCGTCCAACGTCAACAATTCGCGCCCGAGACCGACCGGCACGAGCGTCTGGCCGATCGCTTTCAGCACCATGTCCGCGTCGATAACAAAACGCTCCTGCTCGCCCTCGCTCGACGTACGGTCGAATTCGATTCCCGTGACCACGCCGTTGTCGCCGAGCAGCCGCATGGGCGTCGCATGGGTGACGAGTGTGACGCCGCACGTCCGCGCGAAGTCGCGCTCGGCCCAGGTCGCGCTCATTGATTCGACGCCGCGCCGGTAGACCATCGTCACCGACGTGGCGCCGAGCTTGCGGCTCTGCACGGCGGCATCCACGGCAGTGTTGCCGCCGCCGATCACGACGACGCGTCGCCCGACCGGCACCATGCCGAGGTCGCGCGCGCTGCGCACCTGCTCGATGAAGTCCACTGCGTTCATTACGCCTTGCAGGTCTTCGCCCTCCATTGCGAGCGCTCGCACACCGGCCAGTCCAATCGCGAGGAATACTGCATCGTGCTCCTTGCGCAGCGCGTCGAGTTCGATATCACGCCCAAGCGTTACGCCATGCCGGATGTCGATGCCGCCCACCGAGCACAGCCACTCGACCTCCCGCTGCGCGAAATCGTCGACGGTCTTGTAGGCGGCGATACCGTATTCATTGAGGCCGCCGGCCTTCTCATGCGCGTCGTAAATCGTCACGCGATGCCCGGCCAACGCCAGCCGGTGCGCGCATGCGAGCCCCGCCGGCCCTGCACCGACCACCGCCACGTGTCGGCCGGTCAGCGCGGCGCGTTTGAATAACACTTCGCCGCGCGCCATCGCCCAATCCGTGGCGTGTCTCTGCAGCGCGCCGATCGCAACCGGTTCGGCATCCTGATGATTGCGCACGCACGCGCCTTCGCACAGGATTTCCGTGGGGCACACACGCGCACACATGCCGCCCATCGGATTCGCCGACAGAATGTCGAGCGCGGCGCCCTTCAGATTGCCGTTGCCGATCTTGCGGATGAAACTGGGAATGTCGATCCGCGTCGGACATGCGTTCACGCATGGCGCGTCGTAGCAGTAATGACAACGGCTCGCGGCCGCGGCGGCAGCGCTCGCGTCGAGCAACGGCGCAATGTCGGAAAACTCGCACGACAGCTGCTCGGGCGACAGGCGCTGCGCGGCAATGTCGCCGGTTTGCTTGAGGGCCATACACCTTCCTTCTTCGATGTGAGGACTTAGCCGTACGTACCGGTCGCATGAGCGCACCATGACGGCGTGTTTTATCGGCACTTCGTTACGATGAAACTACGGCATCATGAAACCGGCTCACATGCCCGCTCCAGCATCGCATGCAGCAGGACGTTGGCACCGGCTTCGATCCATTCGAACGTAGCGTCCTCGATCTCGTTATGACTGATTCCGTCGACACATGGCACGAACACCATCGAGGTCGGCGCCACCTGCGACAGATAACATGCGTCATGTCCCGCGCCGGACACCATGTTGCGATGCGGATAGCCGAAGCGCTCGGCGGCCGCGCGCACGGACTTCACACAGGCTTCGTCGAACGCGACCGGTGCGTAGTAGAAAATCTGTTCGAGTTGAGTGTCGAGTCCGATGGCATTGGCGATTTCCGCGACTCCTTCACGCAATGCGGCGTCCATCTTCGCCAGCACGGCATCGTCGGGATGACGGAAATCGACGGTCAGGAATACGCGGCCCGGAATCACGTTGCGGGAGTTCGGGTAGACCTGCAGCATGCCGACGGTTGCACAGCCGAACGGCGCGTTATCCAGGCCAATGCGATTCACCAGATCGACCACGCGGGCCGCGCCGAGCAGCGCGTCGCGACGCCGTGGCATGGGCGTGGGCCCCGCGTGGGCCTCCTGCCCCGTCAGCGTGATTTCGTACCAGCGCTGCCCTTGCGCATCCGTGACGACGCCGATGGTCTTATCTTCGGCCTCGAGAATGGGCCCCTGCTCGATATGCAATTCGAACGCGGCGTGCAACGGCCGGCCACCGCACGGCAAATCGCCCGCATAACCAATCCGCCTAAGTTCTTCGCCGATGGTCTTGCCGTCCACGTCCTTGCGCGACAGTCCGTAGTCCAGAGTAAATACGCCGGCGAACACACCTGAGGCAACCATGGCCGGTGCGAAGCGCGAGCCCTCTTCGTTCGTCCAGATCACGACTTCTACCGGATGCTCGGTCTCGATCCCGTGATCATTCAGGCTACGGATCACTTCGAGGCCGCCGAGCACGCCATAAATGCCGTCGAAGCGGCCGCCCGTCGGCTGCGAATCCGCGTGCGAGCCGGTCATCACCGGAAGTGCATCCGGGTTGCGCCCCTCACGGCGCATGAAGACATTGCCCATCTGGTCGACACTGACCGAACAGCCCGCTTCTTTCGCCCAGCTCACGATCAGATCGCGCCCTTCCTTGTCGAGGTCGGTGAGCGCGAGGCGGCATACGCCACCTCTTGGCGTCGCGCCGATCTTCGCCATTGTCATCAGGCTTTCCCATAACCGCTTGCCGTTGACCTTGATCGACGTGTCGGGCTCGGTGTGCTTCAGCGCTTCGGATACCGCGTTCATTCGTCTCGCTCCTTTCGGTGAACCGACATGAAACTCGTGCAACTGGTGCATTCACGGCGGCTTTTGGGGCGTGCCCGCACGACTGCGGTGCACATTTGACGCCTTCGGCAGCCACTTATACAGAGGGCAAACCCCAGGCCGTCGCCCGCTTTCCCAATCCTGTCCAGTTGGACAGGTTGTAGCCGATTAAACCCGCTAAATCAATGCGTTTCGTACGGGGACATTCAGAGCGAGAAGCGTGCCATTGCGCCGCACCACGATCGGTTTTCAGAAAACGATGGTCCGTGTGGCCGCGGTGGCAAACGGCTAGAATGAGGCGCGACGCGGCACCTATGCCGCCGAAGGCAAACATGAGAGACGAGGACGTGGCGGCCAGCCTGCAGGAAAACGACGCAGCACGCGCCCCTTTGCGGCGGCGCAAGGCGCACATTCGCGAGTCGAACGAAGCGCATCTGCTGGCGTGCGCCGAAGCCGTTTTTGCGGAACGCGGACTCGACGGCGCCAGCACCGCGATGATCGCGGAACGCGCGGGCTTGCCGAAAGCCAATGTGCACTACTACTTTCCGACCAAGCTCGCGTTATACCGGCGCGTGCTGGAGGATCTGTTCGAAGACTGGCACCGCGCGGCGGACACGTTCGAATGCAGCGACGACCCGGTCGAGGCAATTGGCGGCTACGTGCGGGCAAAGATGGAGTTATCGCGCCGTCGGCCGCTTGGGTCGAAGGTGTGGGCAAGCGAGATCATTCACGGCGCAGAGCATATGGACGACATACTCACGCAACGTGTCAAGCCCTGGCTCGACAGTCGCGTAAAAGTGATCGACGACTGGATTGCGCGCGGGCTGCTCGCGCCTGTCGATGCGCAGACCCTGATGTATCTTATCTGGGCGACTACCCAGCATTACGCCGATTTCGACGCGCAGATTCGCGCGCTCAAAGGCAAGCGCGCGCTCACGCAGAAGGCTTTCGATGTGACGACCGAGGAAGTGGTGCAGTTGGTGATCCGGGCGTGCGGGGCGGTGTCGCCCCGCGTCGCCCTATCTCAATCGCTCAATAAGTCTCCAGATGCAACCTCCCCTCCCGCTTGAGCTTCGCCCACAGTACGTCCCAATCGAGCTGATGCCGCTCGCCGATCTCCTTCAGCGCCTGTAGCACACCATCTTCCATGCCCTTCAGACCGCACACGTAGATATGAGTGTTGTCGTCCTTCAGCATTTGCGCGACATCCACGGCCCGCTCGCGCATGGCGTCCTGCACGTAGCGTTTGGGCTGCCCCTGCGTGCGTGAAAACGCCAGAGTGGTATCGATGAAATCTTTCGGCAGATTGGTCAGTGGACCGAAATACGGCAACTCTTCTTTCGTGCGCGCGCCGAAAAACAGCATCAATTTACCGGTTGCGCCTTTCAGCCGACGCCGCCTGCGGTATTCCGTCATTGCGCGCATGGGCGCCGAGCCTGTGCCCGTGCAGATCATCAGCAAGTGCGAGTTCGGATGGTTCGGCATCAGGAACGTGCCGCCGAATGGACCGATCACATTGACGGTATCGCCCTTTTTCAGATCGCACAGATAGTTCGAACAGACGCCGTCGATCGAATCGCCGTGCTGCTGCGAGACACGCTTGACGGTCAGCGACACGTTGTTATACCCCGGCCGTTCGCCATCACGCGGACTTGCAATCGAATACTGGCGTGCGTGATGAGCCCGGCCGTCCGTCGTCGCGCCCGGCGGCAGAATGCCGATCGACTGACCCTCCAGCACCGGAAACGGCATCGATCCGAAATCCAGCACGATGTGATGAATGTCGCTGTCGGTCGAATCGTCGGTGAGCCGGTAATTGCCTACGACCGTGGCCGTGGTCGGCGACTTGTGCGTGTAGAGATTCACGTAAGGTTTGGCGGCAGACCAGGGCGGCACCACCGAACCACGCACCGTGTCCACGTCGACACCGCTCGCATCGTCGGGCGCGTCCGCCAATGCGCCCGCACCGCTTTCTTCCGCCACGGGAACGGCCATCGTGTTCTGTTCGGGCAGCACGTCCCACGTGAGCTGCTCGTCCACCGGATACGCATCCGCTTTCAGCACGGTACGCCAGTTGTCGATCGCGCCGGTCGGGCACGGCGGCACGCACGCCATGCAGCCGTTGCAAACCTCCGCCTTCACCACGTAATTGTTTTCGTCGTGTGTGATCGCATCGATCGGGCAAGTCTCTTCGCACGTGTTACAGCGAATGCAGATTTCCGGATCGATCAGATGCTGCCTGAGCACGTCGATCGATACTGGGCCGTTCATGACTTCCTCCACCGTGTATTGCAGCGCATGCGCGCCATGCGCGGTGCGTGCGCGCTGTGGGTGATCAATTGAAGCGCACGTAGTCAAAATTCACCGGCTGCCGGTTCACGCCCATCGCGGGCGGCGCAATCCAGTTGGCGAACTTGCCCGGCTCCGTGACGCAACCCATCAGCGACGCGACGAACGCGCGATCTTCCGCTGACGCGAGCCACTTTCCCTCGTTCGCGGCCCATTCGGTTTCGCTGATCACACGGCCATCCGGCGAAACCCGCGTACCCGCGAACGTGCCGATCTGCCGGTTGAACGCCTTGTGCGGCACCGTCATACGAAAATCGATGCCGGCTTTTTCCAGCACCTTGTTCCAGCGGCCGACACCCGCCACCGAATCCTTGATGTAATCGTCGCGCAGCACTTCATTCATTGCGTTGAGCATCGGCACTTCGCGTTCCACCAGTTTGCCGTCCTGCACGTCGAGCAGCCTGTAGCTCTGCCCATTCAGTTGATGATCGTCGTCGCGCTTGTTTTCCTCGTAGCGACCTTTCAGTCCGGAACTATAGAAAGTCGCCGCGTTGGACGAATGATCGGCGCCGAACAGGTCGATCGTGACCGAGTAGTGAAAGTTCAGGTATCGCTGGATGGTCGGCAGATCGATCACCCCGGCTGCGCGAATCTTCGCGACGTCGTCCGTGCCGAGTTCATTCATCACCTGTGCCGTGCGCTGAATGACGCGCGACACACCCGATTCGCCGACGAACATATGATGGGCTTCCTCGGTCAGCATGAACTTCGTGGTGCGCGCAAGCGGATCGAAGCCCGACTCGGCGAGCGCCGATAACTGGAATTTGCCGTCGCGATCCGTGAAGTACGTGAACATGTAAAACGCGAGCCAGTCCGGCGTTTTTTCGTTGAATGCGCCGAGAATGCGCGGATTGTCGTCATCGCCCGAACGACGACCCAGCAATGCTTCGGCTTCCTCACGACCGTCACGGCCAAAGTAACGATGCAACAGATAGACCATTGCCCACAGGTGCCGCCCTTCCTCGACGTTCACCTGGAAAAGATTACGCAGGTCATACATGGAAGGCGCGGTCAATCCGAGGTGGCGCTGCTGCTCGACGGAAGCCGGCTCCGTATCGCCTTGCGTGACGATGATCCGGCGCAGATTCGCGCGATGCTCGCCCGGCACGTCCTGCCACGCGGCTTCGCCCTTGTGTTCGCCAAAGTGAATCTTGCGGTCCTGCTCGCCCGGTGTCAGAAAAATGCCCCAGCGGTAGTCCGGCATCTTCACGTGATCGAAATGCGCCCAGCCGCCCGCGTCCACACTGACGGCCGTGCGCAGGTATACATCGTAGCCGTGCGAGCCTTCCGGGCCCATATCGCCCCACCATGACAGGAAGTTCGGCTGCCACTGTTCGAGCGCGCGTTGCAGTGCGCGGTCGTCGGCGAGGTTGACGTTGTTCGGAATCTTTTCGCTGTAGTTGATCGTGGACATGGTCGGTTTCCTGTTCGGGAAGCTGCAGTGCTGGAGAAGGAGAGGCACGTGTTCGGGCAGTCGGTTCAGCGCTGTTTCGCGAGGCGCGGTACAGCAATCAGACGCGCGAGACGTCGAACTGCGCCTTGCTGCCTTTGCCGTAGACCTTGAGCGCGCCTTTCTCGCCCACTGCGTTAGGCCGGTTGAAGATCCAGTTCTGCCACGCGGTCAAACGGCCAAAAATGCGCGTTTCCATTGTTTCGGGACCGTTGAAGCGCAGATTCGCTTCGAGGCCGGTGAGCGCATCCGGCGACATGGCCGCGCGCTCTTCGAGTGCGATACGGATTTCATCGGTCCAGTCGATGTCGTCGGGCGACGCGGTGACGAGGCCCAGACGTTCGGCCTCGACGGGCTTCACGGGCTGGCCGATCTTCGAGCGCACGGCGTCGAGCGGCTCGCTTTCGTCGTAAAAGCGCCGCGCGAGCCGCGACTGGTGCGTAACCATTGGATAGAGACCAAAGTTGACCTCCGACAGCGTAATAGCCGGCTCCTCGTCCTCGTTGCCCGGCAGCGCCGCCATGTACGTGCGATCCGCTGCGAAGGCCAGTTCGGCGAAAGTGCCCGCGAAGCATGAGGCCGGCTCGATCAGCGTGAACAGCGATCGCGACGACACGTCGATGCGCGCGAGCGTCCGGCGCAACATCCCGATGGTTTCGCGCACGAACCAGTGGTCTTTGTGCTGCATCAAGGTTGCGTCGACGGCGAGCAGATTGCGTGCATCCCCTTCGGTCCTGAAGACCCACGTGCCGACTTCCAGTTCGTTGGTGCGCAGCGAGAGGATCGCGTCGTCCAGTTCGCGAGCGAACCGCAGCGGCCACCAGCTCGCGCCGGCAGCGACGATCGCGTCGATCTCCGTGGGCTCTCCGCTTTGCGGCGCCTTCGCCGTGAACGTGGCAATGCGTTTGTCACGATCGATCGTGACGTCGAGCGTTCCATATGTCAGCCCGTCCTCGCGATCCGTGCGCTCGATACGTGTAAGCGCAATGCCCTGCGCGTCGGCCGGACGATCGCTCTGTTGTGCAAGTTCGAGCGCGCGCGCCTGGATTGCCTGATCGAACTGGTTGGGCTTGACGACTTCATCGACAAGACGCCAGGCTTTCGCGCGTTCGCCGCGCACGCCTTCCACGACGGTGCAGAAAATGTCGGCGCGGTCGTGGCGCACCTTGCGCTTGTCCGTCACGCGCGTCAGGCCGCCGGTGCCCGGCAGCACGCCAAGCAGCGGTACTTCCGGCAATGATACGGAGGACGAACGATCGTCCACCAGATAGATTTCGTCGCACGCCAGCGCGAGTTCGTAGCCGCCGCCCGCGCAAGCGCCGTTCACCGCGGCGAGAAACTTCAGACCTGAATGGCGCGACGAATCTTCGAGGCCGTTGCGCGTTTCATTCGTGAATTTGCAGAAGTTGACCTTCCACGCATGCGACGACAAACCCAGCATGAAAATGTTGGCGCCCGAGCAGAACACGCGATCCTTCAGGCTCGTCAGCACGACTGTTCTGACTTCGGGATGCTCGAAGCGGATTCGCTGAATGGCGTCGTGCAGCTCGATGTCGACGCCGAGGTCGTACGAATTCAGTTTGAGCTTGTAGCCGTCGCGAATGCCGGCATCTTCCGCGATATCGATGCCAAGCGTCGCGACCGGTCCGTTGAACGTGAGTTTCCAGTGCCGGTACTGCGACGGATCGGTGCGGTAATCGACGGCCGCGAGCGCGGTTTCTGCTGTGGACATGGGGCGTCTCCTGACTGGACGATACAAACTTTGTCTTTTTGAACAATAGTGCATCGTCCAACCCATGTAAAGCACTTTAGTGCATATAGCAGAGTAAACCCTGAACTGTACTACCTGTCACTCAGGGCGCACCTCATCCGGTGACTCTGCGGCCAGCCGGGCGGCCAAACGGTCGCGCAGTTGCAGGTAAGCGTCGGCGAGCGTCTTTTCGCTCGTGTCAAAGGTGATGTCGGCGCGGCCGTACAGTTCGCTGCGCCCTGCCAGGATGCGCTTCAGGTCGTCCATCGCCTCCTTGTTGCCGGACATTGGCCGCAGGTCGCCCTGCGCAACCACGCGGCGCATATGTTCCTCGGGCGTGGCCTGCAGCCATACCGTGAAGCAATGCGAAAGCAACAGGTTGAACGTGCCCGATTCGGACACCAGTCCGCCCGGCGACGCGATCACGGCGCGCTGGTGCTCGTTGATCACCGCCTCCAGCGCGCGGTGCTCGTAGCGCCGGTAAGCGCTCGCTCCGTAAAGCGAATGGATTTCCGACGGAGGGCACCCGGCCATCTGTTCGATTACGCGCGTCAGCTCGACAAAGGGCACCTTGCGCTCCTGCGCAAGCATCCGGCCAAGCGTGGATTTTCCGGCGCCACGAAGTCCGATCAGCGCGATCCGGTCCTTACGATGCGGGTCGCGCGGCGCTTGCGCGAACATGTCGGCGAGCGCCATCCGCGCTCGCTGCAACGCCGCCTGATCACGGCCCTGCAGCAGTTCCCGAATCAACAGCCACTCAGCCGATGCCGTGGTTTCGTCGCCGATCACCTCCGCGAGCGGACAGTTCAGCGTGGCCGCAATCTGCCGCAAGACCAGCACCGACGCATTACCGACACCCGACTCCAGATTGGCCAGGTGTCGCTCGGACAACCCGGTCTCGGTTGCCAGCGTCTTGCGCGTCATGCCGCGGCGCGCGCGCAGAAGCCGCACGCGCTCGCCCATCGCCGTCAGAAAAGGATTGCGCTCTTCGCGTTCGGCGCCCCGCTCGGACCGCTCGGCGCGCGATGGGTCTTCATCGGCTGGAGCCATCAGCGGCGAAGGAGTGTCATTCTGGTTCATGTTTTACTACCTCTAGACAGCTACGTATGTACTATAGTGCTTGACACGCACCAGGTGAACGGTTAATTTTCGCCCAACACCTGATGCAATAACAAACGCTGTCTGAAGAATATCTGGTGCACCCGCAGCGTAACGCAGACAGCGCGGGAGACCGCGCGACGTTTCACGGCATTGATCGAGGCGCGTGCCCTATGCCAACCCGGAGGCTCACATGTCCCCACATGACTTCCAGCGCCTGATCTCGGGCGTCACCGAGCAGATCGCCGGCCGGCCACTCGACGCGCACCTCGCAACGTGGCTCAACCAGACTTATCCGGCCGGTGGCGCCGCGTTCCGCGATCTTGCCGACGTCTGCCGCACCGGCGTGGCCGATGGCTGGTTATGCACGCGTGAAGGCGGCGGCATCCGCTATGGCCGCATCTTCAAGGCGTTGCCCGACACTCACGGCTTTTCCGTCGACGTGGTCGATATGAACAATATTGCCGGTCCGCATCACGCGCATCCGCATGGAGAGATCGATCTGATCATGCCGTTGACCGAAGGCGCGACGTTCGACGGCCACCCGGCTGGCTGGTGTGTGTATGGACCCGGCTCCGCGCATCGTCCGACCGTGGCGAATGGACAGGCGCTCGTCCTCTATCTGCTGCCGCAAGGCGCAATCGAATTCACTCCCGCTTGAGCACCAACATGACCGAACTGCTGAAAAACTACGTGGGCGGGCAATGGATCGCCGGTTCCGGGGACGGCGTGACGCTGACCGATCCCATCACGGGCGACGCGCTCGTGCGGGTCTCCAACCAGGGCATCGATCTCGCGCAAGCCTTCAAGTTCGCGCGCGAGCGCGGCGGCAGCGCACTGCGCGCGCTGACCTACGCGCAACGTGCCGCGCTGCTTGGCGACGTCGTCAAACTGCTGCAGTCAAAGCGCGACGACTATTTCGCCATCGCCACCGCCAACTCGGGCACCACGCACAACGATTCCGCCGTGGATATCGACGGCGGGATCTTCACGCTGTCTTACTATGCGAAGCTCGGCGCGTCGCTCGGCGACGTGCACGCGCTGCGCGACGGCAACGCGGTTTCGCTCAGCAAGGATCAGTCGTTCAACATGCAACACGTGCTGACACCCACGCGCGGCGTCGCACTTTTCATCAACGCGTTCAACTTTCCGTCGTGGGGACTGTGGGAGAAAGCGGCGCCCGCGCTGCTCTCCGGCGTGCCCGTCATCGTGAAGCCTGCCACGGTGACAGCGTGGCTCACGCAACGCATGGTGGCCGACGTGGTCGATGCGGGCATTCTGCCGCAAGGCGCACTCAACATCCTGTGCGGCGGCTCGGCTGGCCTGCTCGATCAGGTACAGGCGTTCGATGTCGTGTCGTTCACCGGTTCGGCGGAAACGGCCGCCACGCTACGCGCACATCCGGCCTTCGTTGAACGCGGCGCGCGGCTGAACGTCGAAGCGGACAGTCTGAACAGCGCGATTCTTTGCGCCGACGCCATGCCGCAGACACCCGCGTTCGATCTGTTCATCAAGGAAGTGGTGCGCGAAATGACCGTGAAGTCCGGTCAGAAATGCACGGCGATACGCCGCGCATTCGTGCCGGAAGCCGCCCTCGAAGCCGTGCTGGACGCGCTCAAGACGAGGCTTGCGGCGATCACCGTGGGCAATCCGCGCAACGACGCGGTCCGCATGGGTTCACTCGTGAGCCGCGAGCACTATGAGAACGTGCTCGCTGGTATTGCCGCGTTGCGCGAAGAAGCCGTGCTCGCTTACGATGGCCCGGCATCAGCGCTGGTCGATGCGGCCGCAAGTCCAGACGCCGGTAGGGGCGCCTGTGTGGCCCCGCATCTATTCGTCGTCCACGATCCCGACAATGCAACCGTGTTCCACGACGTCGAAGTATTCGGCCCTGTCGCCACGGTCGCGCCTTATCGCGTCACTGATAAGGAGACCGGATTACCTGAAGCGCACGCCGTCGAACTCGCGCGACGCGGCCCGGGTTCGCTCGTCGCGTCGATCTATTCGAACGACGACGCCCATCTAGGCCGGCTCGCGCTCGAACTCGCCGATTCGCATGGACGTGTGCATGCGGTCTCGCCTTCGGTCCAGCAGAGCCAAACGGGCCACGGCAACGTGATGCCGATGTCGCTGCATGGCGGCCCCGGCCGCGCAGGCGGCGGCGAAGAACTCGGCGGGCTGCGGGCACTTGGCTTTTATCACCGGCGCGCAGCGATTCAGGCGCCCGCCGAACCCATCGCAGTACTCACGCAAGTGACCCAGCTACCCAGCGTGTGATGGGCGCACACACGCCAGGGACCACCACGTACACGAGCTTGCCCCACGCGGATCACGAGCGCAAAACAGCCGGACCGCCCCCATCGATTGGAGGAGACATATGGAAGCCCTGCTGGAAACGGCCGCGACCCAGACCGCCGTCGCGGTCGAGCCGCCGCCCGCGCTATTCAATTTCGCGGCCTATCTGTTCAGGCTGAATGAGTCGCGTGGCGCGAAAACTGCCTATATCGACGACACGGGCACCACCACCTATGCCGCCCTCGAAGAGCGCGCGCGACGCTTTGCGACGGCGTTGCGCACACTCGGCGTGCATGCAGAAGAGCGGGTGCTGCTCGTGATGCTCGATAGCGTGGAGTTGCCCGTCGCCTTTCTCGGCGCGCTGTATGCGGGTGTCGTGCCGGTGGTCGCCAACACACTGCTCACGCCGGCCGACTACGTGTACATGCTCACGCATAGCCACGCGCGCGCGGTGATCGCGTCCGGTCCGCTCGTGGCGAATGTCACGCAGGCATTGAACACCGCGGAACACGACGGTTGCCAGTTGATCGTCTCCCAGCCGCGTGACGGCCGGTGGGACGGCCAGCCGGACGGCGAGCCGCGCCACGCACCGCTGATGGGCGATCTGATCGATGCAGCGACGCCTGCCGCCAGAGCGTGTTCCACCGGCTGCGACGACATCGCCTTCTGGCTGTATTCGTCAGGATCGACCGGCAAACCGAAGGGCACGGTCCACACGCACGCCAATCTGTACTGGACCGCCGAGTTATACGCAAAGCCGATACTCGGCATTGTCGAAAGCGACGTGGTGTTCTCCGCGGCCAAGCTGTTCTTTGCCTATGGGCTAGGCAACGGCCTGACGTTTCCCCTGTCGGCCGGCGCAACCGCGGTGCTGATGGCCGAACGCCCGACCGCCGACGCTATTTTCACGCGCCTTGTCCAGCATCGCCCCACCGTTTTCTACGGCGTGCCGACGCTCTATGCAAGCATGCTCGTGTCGCCGAATCTGCCCGCACGCGCCGACGTGGCGATGCGTGTCTGCACGTCGGCCGGAGAGGCATTGCCGCGCGAAATCGGCGAGCGCTTCGCCGCGCATTTCGGTTGCGACATTCTCGACGGTATCGGTTCGACCGAAATGCTGCACATCTTCCTGTCGAATCGCGCGGGCGCAGTCGAATACGGCACCACGGGCCGCCCGGTGCCCGGATACGAGGTGGAGCTTCGCGACGAGACGGGTCGTCCGGTGCCGGATGGCGAAGTGGGCGATCTGTTCATCAAGGGCCCGAGTGCCGCGCTCATGTACTGGAGCAATCGCGAGAAGTCGCGCGCCACGTTTCTGGGCGAATGGATTCGTAGCGGCGACAAATACCAACGGCTGCCGAATGGCTGTTACGTCTACGCCGGTCGCAGCGACGACATGCTGAAAGTCAGCGGACAATACGTGTCGCCGGTCGAAGTGGAAATGGTGCTCGTGCAACATCACGCGGTGCTCGAAGCGGCAGTGGTCGGCGTCGATCATGGCGGCCTCGTCAAAACGCGCGCATTTGTCGTGCTGAAGCAGGCATTCGCCGCGTCTGAGATACTCGCGGACGAGTTGAAGGCGTTCGTCAAGGAACGGCTTGCGCCGCACAAGTATCCGCGCGATATCGTGTTCGTCGACGATCTGCCGAAAACCGCGACCGGAAAAATCCAACGCTTCAAATTGCGCGAACTGACCTAGGGTAATCCATGCAGAAACACGTTGACACCGCCGCTCGCGATTCTGTCGCGAGTGCATTCGCTGAATTGCCGCCCACGTCATCGCACGGCCCGCTGCGGATCGAATACTGCTGGGTGAACGAGACTGCGGCGCGTGCGCCATTCGCTGTATTTCTGCACGAAGGGCTCGGATCTGTTTCAATGTGGCGCGACTGGCCGCAAAGCCTCTGCGAGCGTCTGGGCATGCGCGGGCTTGTCTATTCGCGGCCGGGGTATGGACGCTCGACGCCGCGCGCACCTCATGTGAAATGGCCAGTCGACTTCATGACCGCGCAAGCGCGCGACATTCTGCCGGCGCTGCTCGACGCACTCGACATCAGCGCGCACGAACGTCAGCAGATGTGGGTGATCGGCCACAGCGACGGTGGCTCGATCGCACTGCTTTACGCGGCGTTGCTTCCCGATGCACTTGCCGGCGCCGTGGTCATTGCGCCGCATGTTTTCGTCGAAGACCTTTCGGTGCAGAGCATCGCGCAGGCCAAACAACTGTTCGAGGAAACGGATCTACGCAGCAAACTCGGACGCCACCACGCCGACGTGGATTCCGCGTTCTACGGCTGGAACGATATCTGGCTGAATCCGGACTTCAGGCAGTGGTCGATCGAGAACGAGCTGGCGTCGATCCGCAAGCCGCTGCTCGCCCTCCAGGCTCATGACGACCATTACGGCACGATGGCGCAGGTCGACACGATCGCCAGACGCGTGCCGCAAGCCCGCGTCGTCAAGCTCGACGGCGGCGGGCACTCTCCGCATCGCGATGCGCCTGATGCATTGAACGACGCCATCATCCGCTTTATCCCCAGCGAAAGCTGACGAAGCCCGCCATCGCAACATGGCACCGGGCAACGCGCGCCGTTGCTCCGCTGCGCCCCTGCAGCACTGCCTGCCTATCAGCGCATTTCGGGCGCCGATCGTTCAATTCCCCACTTTTCACAAAATCCACAAATCTGCAAATCTTCACAAAACTTACACAGGTCAGCGACTAATCTTGCGCATCGCTCACCTGGGCACCTCCCTGCCCGGACGCATATTCCCATGCCGGAGACACTGCCATGTCCGTTATGCCGTATGCACTCGGCCCCCTGCATCGCAAACGCAGGGTTGGCCCGGTCGTAAGCCTGACGCTCTGCGCGCTGCTCGCCGCATGCAGTCACGACGATAAAGCGCCGGACACGAGTGCAGTGGGTTCGGCCCAGCGCAGTGACGACAACCCCGCAACAAACAGCAACACCGCCGTCGTGCTGACCGCGAACCCTTGGGCACCGGAGCCCACGTCCTCGCCGGCCGCACTCGCCAATCAAAGCCCGGCATTGCCCGCTCCGGGCACCGACACGGCAATGTCTGCCGCCGCCTCGGCGCCCCTCGCACCGCCTGTCATCCACACCGTGGATTGAGTTTCGCGCCCCCGCGACGCGTGATCCAGTCTCGCGCGCCGTGTGCCTCGTTCCTCCACCGAAGATTGAAAGCCATCACCATGACATCGAAAAATCGCCGTGATTTTCTGCGCTCCGCCGCGCATGCAGCCGGTTCCGCCACCGCGTTGAGCATGTTGCCGCTGGGCATCCGCAACGCACTCGCCATCCCCGCGAATAACAGGACCGGGACGATCCGCGACGTCGAACACATCGTTGTACTGATGCAGGAAAACCGTTCATTCGACCACTATTTCGGCACGCTGAAAGGCGTGCGCGGGTTTGGCGACACGCGCGCGATCAACCTGCCGAACGGCAAGCCGGTCTGGCATCAGCCGCTCGCCGCCGGTGTCGGCGAAGTGTTGCCGTTCCATCCGGGCGCGCCGAACCTCGGTCTGCAGTTTCTCCAGGATCTCGCGCACGACTGGAACAGCACCCATGCGGCCTGGAATGGCGGACGCTATGACCAGTGGGTGCCGCAAAAAGGCACCACGACGATGGCTTACCTCACACGCGACGACATTCCGTTTCACTACCAGCTCGCCGACGCGTTCACGATTTGCGATGCGTACCACTGCTCGCTGATGGGCCCGACGGACCCGAACCGCTACTACATGTGGAGCGGCTGGGTAGGCAACGACGGCTGCGGCGGCGGCCCGGTGATCGACAACTCGGAACTCGGCTACGGCTGGTCCACGTATCCGGAAGTGCTGCAAAACGCGGGCGTTACGTGGAAGATCTATCAGGACATGGGCACCGGTCTCGATGCCAATGGGTCGTGGGGCTGGACCTCGAACCCGTACATCGGCAATTACGGTGACAACTCGCTGCTTTACTTCAACCAGTATCGCAATGCGCAACCGGGCAATCCGCTGTATGACAATGCGCGCACCGGCACGAACGCGGCAAAGGGTGACGGCTACTTCGACATTCTGAAACGCGACGTGCAGAACAACGCGCTGCCGCAAGTGTCGTGGATCGTCGCGCCGGAAGCGTATTCGGAGCATCCGAACTGGCCGGCCAATTACGGCGCGTGGTACATCGACCAGGTGTTGCAGATCCTCACGTCCAATCCGGAGGTATGGAGCAAGACGGTACTGCTGATCAACTACGACGAGAACGACGGCTTCTTCGACCATATGTCGCCGCCCTTCGCGGCTGCATCGAGTACGAACGGTCTTTCGACGGTGCCCGTCACGAACGAAATCTATCCAGGCAGTTCGAGCAACGCGGCCGGACCCTACGGGCTCGGTCCGCGCGTGCCGATGCTCGTCGTCTCGCCGTGGTCGAAAGGCGGTTATGTGTGCTCGGAACTGTTTGACCATACGTCGGTGATCCGCTTCATCGAAAAGCGTTTTGGACACGATCACAATCTCGGCGAATCGAACATTACGCCGTGGCGTCGCGCGGTATGCGGCGATCTGATGTCGGCGTTCAACTTCAGCAATCCGAACGCCAGCATGCCGGCGTTACCGGGCACGAGCGGCTATGTACCGCCGGATCAGAACCGTCATCCCGACTACGTGCCGGTGCCGCCGCTGGTGCAAGCGGTGCCGAAGCAGGAACCCGGCGTGCGCCCCGCCCGCGCGCTGCCGTATGAAATGTTCGTGCGCGCGAGCACCGAAGGCTCGTCGAACAAGCTGACCTTGCGCTTCATCAACACCGGACGCAAGGGCGTGGTGTTTCTCGTCTACGCCGCCAACAGCCTGAATGCACCGCTCAGCTATACGGTAGAAGCCGGCAAGCGTTTGCAGGATCAGTTGCCGCTGAATCCGGACGGTAGCTACGATTTCACGGTCTACGGTCCGAACGGGTTCTTGCGCCGTTTCGCGGGCAAAGCCGTCACGCGGAACTGGTGGAGCGGCTCGGACGTCGCGCGTCCGGACATTGCCGAAGGCTACGACGTATCGAACGGCAACCTCCAGTTGCGGCTTGAAAACACCGGAAGCGCGCGTTGCCAGTTCACGATCGTCAATGCGTATGACGCGAACCATGTCATCACGCACTCGGTGCGTGGCGGCGATACGGAGCAGATTTACCTCGATCTGCGCAGCGTGCACGGCTGGTACGACCTGGCCGTTACCGTCGATACGGACCCGCTGTTTGCACGCCGTCTTGCAGGCCACGTCGAAACCGGCAACGCAAGCATGAGTGATCCGGCGCTCGGCGGCTAAGCCTGCCTTCGCCGATCCTCGACGCTGTCTGTCCGCCTCGGCAACAGAACGGCTGCTGTGAACCGCAGTGCGGTCCAGCGGCCGTTTTTTCAGCGTGATTCGCGTTTGCCGATCAGCGATCTAGGCGGCCACGGCAGCGCTCATCGCATTGCGCTCGCGGGCCTTCGCATGAAGGCTCTGCACGATATGCTCGGCATCGCGCGCAACGCCGGAGAAGCGACCCGATCCCCACGTGTGCAGCCACGGCAGGCCGACGAAGTACAGGCCGTCGATCGGTGTGACGCCGCGCACGTGCGCCGGATAGCCGCGTCCGTTGAAGACGGGCAGATCGAGCCAGCTAAAGTCCGGCGTGAAGCCAATACACCAGACAATCGCCGCAATGCCGCTCGCAGCGAGTTCGAGCGTGGTGCGCTCTTCGGCCGGACGCCAAACCGGTTCGTATGCGACACCGGGCGGCGCATCGATGGCGTGCTTCTCGATGAAGAGGTCGATGCTCGCGTTGATGCGGTTATACGTATCGTCGGCTGCGTCGAGATTCGCGCCCAACGTGGGTGCGAAATGGAACTGGCCATCGCGCAGATCTTCGAGCTTGCCGAACAGTTCCATGCCCTCGGCCGCGAACTTTCGCAGATCGATATCGCGGCCGCCGTCGCGACCCGTGACGTAGTGATTGGTGTTATCACGCACCCCTTCGCGCAACGGATGTTTTTCCACCGGCATGTCGTAGTACTGCATGTCCGCGAGCCAGTCCACGACATCACGCCCACGATAAAAGCGCGCACAGCGCGGCGCCTCGCCGACTGCGAGCACCACTTTGCGTCCTGCCAGATGCAGGTCTTCCGCGATCTGCGCGCCGGACTGACCCGTGCCGACCACCATCACCGCGCCTTGCGGCAATGACTGCGGATTGCGATAAGCGGACGACTGGATCTGCACGATGCTGGCCGACAGGCGCTCCGCAAAACGCGGAACGATCGGCGTGTGATAGCCGCCTGAGGCGACCACGATCTGGTCGGCCGTGAACTCGCCCTGCGTCGTCGACACTGCATAGGCCCCATCGTCGCGGCGCTTTACGCGCCTGACTTCCGCATGTTCGATTACAGGCGCATTCACATGGCTGATGAAGCCGTCCAGGTACGCGATGATCTCGTCCTTCTTCATGAAGCCATGCGGATCGTCGCCGCGATACGGGTAGCCCGGCAGCGCGCACTGCCAGTTCGGCGTGACGAGACAGAATGTGTCCCAGCGCTGCTCGCGCCACGTATGCGTGAGGGTCTTCTTTTCCACGACGAGATGATCGATGCCGGCCTGTTTCAGGTAATAACTGACCGACAGACCCGCCTGGCCGCCGCCGACCACGATCACGCTGTAGTGGCTTCTGCTGGTGACCGGATGTGCTGGATTCGACATGATGCGTCCTCTGAAAAAATAACGCCTAGCTGAATTCAATGACCTTGACCGTCGCCTCCGGCCGATCGCCAAAGCGTTGCGCGTCGCGTTCGATCTGCGCGAGCTGGTCCAGCGCCGCCGAACAGGCAAAGCCGTACTTCGCGCGAACGCGTTCGGATGCGATGCCCAACGCCTGCCGTGAACGCTCGACGAAATCGTCGAGCGGATAAGCCTCACCCGGCGTGAAAAAATCGCCGATCACGAGCGACGGCGAGTAGCAGATAGCCTCCTCGCCATCGGGCCACTGAATGCGAAAGTGCATGACAGGCATGACAAAACCTCGTTCGATGAAACTGTTGAGCGCAAGCGGCCGGGCGCTTTATTTCGCCAGAGCCGCGTGGTACGCCTGATACGCCTGATACGCCTGCACATGACGCTGCGCGCTCGCCGTCCAGCTGTAGCGGGCCAGCAAGTCGGGCACGGCATGATTGAAGTCGATGGCGTTGGCCCCGTTCGCCGGTCTTATCGCGTTCAGCAGCGCAGTCGCAATGGACACCACATCGACAGGATCGGCCCAGATGCAGGTGTGCTCATCGAGATACTCGGTGAATGGAGCAATCTTCGACGCCACGACCGGCGTGCCGCTCGCGAGGGCTTCGAGCACCACGAGACCGAACCCTTCACGCAGCGACACCATTGAAAGCACGTTCGCGCGCCGAAACAGTGCAGGCATCAGGGCATCGTCGAGCGGGCCAGTCACGACTACGCTTTGTCGTGGACCGATTGAGAGACCGAGAGTCGACGCACGTTGCAACAAGGTCCGTGAATACGCGTCGTGATCGAGAAGACTCGCGCCGCCTGCAATGACCAGTTGCGCGTCGGGCACGCGGCGTCTCACGAGCGCAAATGCTTCGAGCAGCGCCAGCGTGTTCTTGCGCGCCTCGATGCCGCCGACAGCCAGCACAACGGGCCCCTCGCCAATCCTGCAGCGCTGTGAAAGCAGCGAATCGTGCTGGTCCTTGCGCGCGGAGAACCGCTCCCGATTGACGCCGTTGGCGACCGTCACCGCGTTTATGCCATGCGTGTCGCGCATTTCGCGCGTCCACATGTCGCTCACGCATAACACCTGATCCGCGTCTTCGTAAGCACGCCGTTGCCACGCTGCGAGACGCGGATTGTCGAAGTGATCGAGGTGATGCACCGTGCGCAGGAAGCCGCGTATCAGGCCTTCGGCCTTCAATTCGGCCAGTGCGTTGCCACTGATGCTGTCCTGCGCGTGCAGAACATCGAACGACGACGCGTGATGCTTTAGCGCCCTCCTCAATGCGTCGAGCCGTGCTTCCACCATCGCGACCGTGTCGCCTTGCGGCAAGACGATGCGCGCGTACACCACGCGGCATGGCGGCTGCCGGAATAGCACTTCGCTGGCTGTGGCCGGTACGAACACCGTGACATCGTGGCCGAGCGACGTTAGTGCGCTCGCCAGTTCAAGCGTGTGCACGACGCCGCCGCGCGGATTGACCGAATGAGTGAGCAATCCGATCCGAAGGGCCTTCATCACGCACTGCCCTGCGCGGCAATGAACGGCTCACGCCGAAAGTCCCACAGCAACGCGACGTCGTCCCGTTGCTGGAGCACCACCTGGCGCGTCGCGTCGACCGTGCCGATCACCGCGCAGTCCAGCGAGCGCGCGGCGAATCGCGCCTGCACGGCAGCGACATGCTCGTCACGCACGCTCAGCAGATAGCCATAGCTCGGAAACGCCGTCAGCCACCGCTCAAAAGCAATGCCCGCCGGCCGAGGAATACGATCGAGGTCGATGCGTGCGCCCGCGTTCGAACATTCGAGCAACATCAGCGCGGTGCCGAGCGTGCCCGCCATGCTGATATCCTTCGCCGCATCGCACAGTCCGCTTTCCGCGAGTTGCGGCAACAGGTCGAGATCGTCGCGCAAACGCTGCGACGGCGCGCCCACCGAAGCATTCCAGAACGGATAAGGCTCGGCGAACTGCCCGCGCAGATCGACCGCCATCAGCACACTATCGCCCGGCTTCGCATTGAAACTCGTCAGCAATGCTTTTGCCCGTCCCACGATCGACACCGCCAGTTGCGATGCATCGCTGCGGGTGTTCGTATGGCCGCCGACAATCGGCACGCCATACGCGACAGAAGCTGCCGCCATACCTGCCAGCACTTCTTCGGCCGCGCCGCTACCGGGACTCCACAACGCATCGACGACGGCAAGCGGGCGGCCGCCCATTGCGTAGATATCGCTGACGTTGACCATCACGCTGCTATAGCCTGCGAACCACGGCATCGCAGTCACGAAGTCACTGACCATGCCTTCGATCGCGAACAGCAGATAGCCGTCGCCGTCGGCCAGTGCGGCGCAATCGTCGCCCAGCGCAACCGCTTGCGCGAGATCGCGCGCGCCGCCGGGCAGCCGGCGCGCGAGCGAGCCGACCACGCCGGCGATATCGGTTTTGTGACGAAAGCCCCGGCTTTCCCGCAACGCGGCCACGAGATCGGCGACACTCATGCCGCGCTCCGCTCAGGCGTCCGTTCCCGCGCTTCGAGACGGGCCGGCGAATGCGTGACGAAACCGCCATAGGGCGTCGTACACGGCGGATAAGCAGCCAATTGCGCCTGCATCAGATGATGCGGGCGGCCAAGCAGCGTTTCCTCGGCCAGCACGTCCCAGTGCATCGCACGAAAGAGCGGCACGTTCTGACTTTGCACATGAGCGAGAAAGGTCTCGCACCCGAGCGCATGCGCACTGCTCACCGCGAGGCGAATCAGCGTCGCGCCGATCTTGCCGTAGCGCCTGAACGCCGCATGCACCGCGAGCCGCGAGCCGAACCAGACGTTGCCCGCGTTATCGTCGCGATGAATTCGCACCGTGCCGACCACCTGCTCCGGCATCCCGGCCACGCAACTGAGCGCGACCAGCTGCTGCGCGTGCCTGTCGACGTCGTCACGGTCGTCGCCGATAAAAATGCCCTGCTCGATACAGAACACTGCGCGCCGCAGCTTGTGAGCCTGTTCGGCTTCCCATTCGAGCGTGGTCCACTTGATACGGAATTCGCTCGGCGCATAGGGCGTGAAAACCACCTCGCCGTCGAGCGCCGCGCCCGCAATCGCTTCGCCGAACATGGTCACGCCTCGTAGGAAGAAAGCGACGAACAGGCGCCGCATTTGCCGCAGCCTGCCTTGATCTCGGACGAACGCATCGCCGCGGCGTTGAGCATGCCGCCAAGCGGCATCAACACCGACTTCATGAATTCGGGCGTGGGCGCCGGATGATCCTCGAGCGGCGTGCCGCTGATCGGCACGAACGGAACGACGAACGGATAGACGCCCAGTTCGATCAATTCGCGCGACATGGCAAGTATCGCTTCGGCGCTATCGCCCAGTCCCGCGAGAATATACGTGCTCACCTGCGCGCGGCCGAATACGGCGACGGCAGCCTTGAACGCCTCCATGTAGCGCGAGAGCGGCACACTCGCCTTGCCCGGCATGATGCGTTCACGAAGCGCGGGCGTCACCACTTCGAGATGCATGCCCAGCGTGTCGATACCGCTCGCTTTCATGCGTGCGAACCAGCGGTCGTCGTCGGGCGGCTCGCATTGCGCCTGGATCGGCAGGTCGACCGCGGCCTTGATTGCGAATGCGCTTTCGCAGAGAATCCGCGCGCCGCGATCCGGCGTGGCCGGTGTTCCGGTCGTCAGCACCATGTGCTTTACGCCGTCGAGCAGGACGGCCGCACGCGCCACTTCCGCGAGCTGTTCCGGTGTCTTGCGCGCAATCGTGCGGCCTGCCGCGAGTGACTGACCGATCGCGCAGAACTTGCAGCTTTTACGCCGGCTTTCGTAGCGAATGCAGGTTTGCAGCACCGTGGTGGCGAGCACATCCGCACTGTGCAGCGCCGCGATATGCGAGTACGGCACGCCGTCGAGCGTCTGCATGCTGTAAAAACGCGGCGCTTTCGGGAAGCTGATGTTCGCAATCGGAATCGTGCCGCGCAACAGCGCGCTCGATCCATTCGCGTCGGGTGTCTGTGCAACGAACGGCGAGTGCCATGCAGTACTCGTATGGACCGGCACCATGATCGTCACGCCATCCACGGTGACGGCCTTGTGATCCGATGGACCCGCGCCGCCGCGCCGGCTCGCCGCCCCCGCATCCGGTGACACGAGCCGCAAACCGGCCGACTGCAGTTCAGTCATCAATTGCCGGCTCTCTGCCGACAGCGTCTCGCTGGGGTTCATCGCACCATCCTTCGGTTGGTTGAAAATCGGCGTGTGCCGGCGTGGTCCATACCGGCATCGGCGAGACGGTTTCCGCGGGCCGGCGATTGATCGCCAGGCTCAGCAACTCGGGGCGCGCATAGTGGCCCACTGAATCCATCATGCGTTTGCGTTTGGTGATGAGGCTCATGTCGAGATCGGCGATCACCATGCCTTCGCCCTCCCGCAATGGCGCAGCGAGATGCTGCCCTTCCGGCGACACAATGGCCGTATTGCAGCCGCCACGCAGCGCCTTCTGCAGATTCGTGTCCGGCGTCACCGAGGCAATCTGCGCGTCGCTCAGCCAACCCGTTGCATTTACCACGAAGCAACCCGATTCCAGCGCGTGATGCCGGATGGTCACCTCGATCTGCTCCGCGAAGATCGGCCCGACCAGCGAACCCGGAAACTGGCTGCAGTGAATTTCTTCATGCTGCGTCATCAGCGCATAGCGCGCGAGCGGGTTGTAATGCTCCCAGCACGCCAGTGCACCCACCCGCCCGAGCGCCGTGTGCGCGACCTTCAGGCCGGCCGCATCGCCCTGCCCCCAGATCATCCGTTCATGAAACGTCGGCGTGATCTTGCGGCGCTTGAGCACGATCTGCCCGTCCACGTCGAACACAAGCTGCGTGTTGTACAGGCTGCCGTAATCGCGCTCGTTCACGCCGAGAACGACCACCATCTGGTGCAATCGCGCCTGCTCGGCGACTGCCTGAGTGACGGGGCCAGGGACGACCACCGCTTCGTCGTACAGCTTCATGTGATCGGCACCCGAGGCGACCGGCGCTCGCACGAATGAAAAGTACGGGTAATACGGCACGAACGTCTCCGGAAAGACGATCAGCTGCACGCCCTCGCGGGCCGCCTTGCCGATCGCTTCGCAGACCTTCTCGAGTGTGCCGCCGCTGCGCTCGAAATCCGGCGCGATCTGCACGGCCGCGGCGCGCACCACACGCTTGCCGGTCGGTTTGTCGGACATAGTGGTCACGCGCCTCCCGTCAAACCGTCCACGTGTGGATGATCAACGCATTGTCCTTGCGGTGAAGCAACTGGATGTCGAGCACGTCGAGCGGGCTGATCGGACGGATACCCTCGATCAGCGACGCTTCGCCATGCCCATACAACGCCTGCAACGCGAAACGGCATGCGTACACCTTGCCGCCTTCTTCCATGAACTTCATCAACTGCTTGTTGAAGTTGAGGTGGCCGGGAAACGCCTCGTCGCCGAGTGTCGGAAAGCCGCGTTGCAGACCGAGCGTGACGCCCGGCCCATAAAGCAGCACCGACGTGTCGAAGCCCTTGCGCTGCAAACGCGTGGCCTGCAGCAGATTGACGAAACCAATCGACCCTTCGAACGCAACGGTATGGAATGTGACGAGCGCTTTTTCTCCGGGTTCGGCTTTGACATCCTCGAAGACCTTCTCTTCGTAGTCGACAAGGTAATCGCCTTTCTGATGCAGCGGTTTGTTGACGGCTGGCATGACACTCTCCGATCAGGGTTGCTAAGGAAAAGAAGGCACACGTCGTTCGCCGTGTGTGCTTCTGTCAATGCAACGGTTGTGCCATTGATGGCCCTGCCGGATGCGATCAATCAGCAATCAATTCCGCCTCGATTCGAACTCCGACATCATTTTTTTTGGCGCGAAGGTTGCATGGGAACGGGACGTCACGATGAAACGTATTGCGCGGCCGGCCACCGCACCAGCCGGGTGCGAGCAGAAGCGTCGGGCGAGTCGGCATGGTGCAGTCATTCACCACGGGCGATCAATCCGGTCATTGATCGCATCGAAATGCGATCAATGTTTTCTACCTCTGTCAAAGACGTCACTCACGCAATGAGCAGCCCGACACATCACTGGATCAAACGTCTTGCCGACATCCGCAAGCCGGCCTATCTCGCGATTCCCGATCTGATCGAAGAAGACCTTGCGACCGGACGGCTGCGTCCGCGTGACCGCTTGCCGGGTTTGCGCGACCTCGCGGAAGAACTTTCGCTGAACTACACGACGGTCGCGCGCGCGTATGCGGAAGCGAGAAAGCGTGGCCTGCTCGATTCGCGCGCCGGCAGCGGCACATTCGTGCGCGGCCGTACCGCGACGTTGCCGCTTGCCGGCGGCAGCAGCATCGAAATGTCGATGAACACGCCACCGGAGCCGCCCGACTGCGCAGCGCGGCTGCGCGATTCGGCGGCGCGGCTCATGGCCGACAGTGATCCGTATGCGTTGCTGCGCTATCAGGATTTCGGCGGCTCGCCTGCCGACAAGGAAGCCGGCGCCGAATGGCTGCGCCGCCGGGTTCCGCATTGCGACGCGCAGAACGTGCTGGTGTGCCCGGGCATTCATAGCGCGCTGGTGGCGCTCGTTTCGCAACTCGCGAGACCGGGCGGCACGATCTGTCTCGACACGCTGGCGTATCCCGGCATCAAGGCGATTGCCGCGCAACTCGGCGTGCGTTTGCAGGCCCTGCCTCGCGACGACGAAGGGCCGCTCGCCCATGCGTTCGAGGCGCTTTGCAAGACCGACAAACCTAGCGCGTTCTACTGCAACCCCACGTTGCAGAATCCGAGCACGCTCACGCTCACGCACAAGCGCCGCGAAGCGCTTGCCGACGTCGCACTGCGCTATAGCGTGCCGATCATCGAGGACGATGCGTATGCGATGCTGCCGCACGGCGCGCCCGACCCGCTCGCGAGTTTCGCGCCCGAACTGACCTACTACGTGACGGGTATGTCGAAGTGTTTCGGCGCGGGGCTGCGTGTCGCGCATCTGCATGCACCCACGCCTCGGCAGGCGCAGAGGCTGGCTGGCGCGTTGCGTGCAACCACGGTCATGGCCAGTCCTTACACCGTCACGCTCGCCACGCAATGGATTGCGGACGGCACCGCGCTCGACATGCTCAACGCGATTCGCAACGAGTCGCGCGCGCGCCAGGCGATCGCCGCGCGCATGCTCCACGCGTGGTCTTACGACACGCATCCGGACAGCTTTCATTTGTGGTTGCCGGTGCCGGTTGCAAGCGGCTGGAGTGTGTCCGAACTCGCGTTGCAGTTGCGCAATCAAGGCATTGCCGCCGTGGCCGGCGCTGCGTTTTCCACCGACGGCAACCCACCCCATGCGATGCGTGTTTGCCTTGGCGGCTCGAAGACGCGCGACGAATGTGCCGAAGCGTTGCATGTGATCGCGGAGACGCTCGACCATCCGCATCATCTGCACTCGCCAGTGATGTAGCGCGTCACGCCAGTCGTTGCGCGCCGCCGTTAACTTCACATGAATACAGCGAAAAAATAATTCAGTTGCGTCGCGTGCCGCCCCACGCGCGATTGCGTCGCACATGGAGTGAGTTGAAAGCTTCGACCGCTCAAGTCGACGCCGCGCGCGCCGTATACAGCTAGTGGGGCGACGGCCTCTCCGGTTACGGCCGGCTGCTCGCTGTTCGCGCCAGCCATCCCGTCCCGACATGCCTCACTCCCCCGCAAGCTCGACAGCGTCGGTCGACTATGCGGCGGTACACACCAGGCTGGACTCAATGACCTTAAAGGAATCGTTGTGAAGTTTTATCGAAATCTGAAGATTGCGGTCAAGTTGGCGCTGCTCGGCGCCGTGCTCCTTGCGGCAACGATGATCGTGGGTCTCGAAGGTTGGCACGCGTTGTCGAGGACGCACGCATTGCAGATCGAGTCGGCGCGCACGTTGAGTCAGTATGCTCAGGCTGCCGACACCGCGCGGGTCGCTCAGGTCGAATTCAAGAAGCAGGTTCAGGAATGGAAGGACCTGTTATTGCGCGGCGCGGATCAGGCCGCCTTCACGAAATACCGCGACGCGTTCAACAAGGAAAGCGGGACGACGCATGCCGCGCTGCTGCAACTGAAGGACCAGTTCACCGCACTCGGCGTGAATACGGACGGCGTGGACAGCGCGCTTGCGACACACAGTTCGTTGCAGAACAGCTACCTTGAGGCGCTCAAGCATTACGACGCGGCTGATCCCAATAGCGCGCACGTGGTGGATGGTCTCGTCAAAGGCATCGACCGCGCGCCCACCGCTGCGATCGACGACATCGTCGCCGCCGTCATGCGTCAGGCGCATGATTCCAACGTGCGCACCACGGCGTCCGCTGAAAGCGCGTACACGCTTGCCACGGTGCTGCTGCTGTCGGTCGTGATTGCGTCGCTCGGCGTGGGCGCGTTCGCAGTCTGGTTCCTGAGCCACGCCATTACCGCTCCGGTGAAGCAGGCCGTGGGCGTCGCACAAGCCGTCGCGGCGGGCGACCTGCGCGCCGACGTTATGGTGCAAAGCGAGGATGAAACCGGACAGTTGCTGATCGCGCTCAATGAGATGAATCAGCGCTTGCGTCATATCGTCAGCGAGATTCGCGAAGGAGCGAACACGATTTCGTCGGCCACGCAGGAAATCGCGGCGGGCAACCTGGACCTGTCGGCACGCACCGAAGAACAGGCGGCGTCGCTCGAAGAAACGGCCGCGTCGATGCAGCATTTCACCGACTCCGTTCAACGCAACGCAAGCAACGCGCGCGAAGCCACCGCGCTCGCGCAAACCGCCGCACAAGCCGCACGCGAAGGCGGCATCGTGATGACCGACGCGGTGCGCACGATGGGTCAGATCGATGCGGCATCCAAACGTATCGTGGATATCATCGCGGTCGTGGAAGCCATTTCGGCGCAAACGAATATTCTCGCGCTGAACGCGGCCGTCGAGGCGGCGCGCGCCGGCACGCAAGGTCGCGGCTTTGCGGTAGTCGCGAGCGAGGTGCGCAGTCTCGCGCAACGTTCCGCCGACGCCGCCCGCGAAATCAAGACGCTGATTCGCGAGTCGGTCGCAACGATCGACGCCGGCACGCAACTGATCAACCGGGCGAACCTGACCATGAACGGTGTGGTGGAAAGTGCGGGCAGCGTGACGCGCATCATCGAGTCGATCGCGACGGCGAGCGTCGATCAGGCGCAAGGCATTGCGGAAGTCAACGACGCGGTCACGCAGATGGATCAGGTCACGCAAAGCAACGCGGCGCTGGTCGAGCAGGCAGCAGCAGCGGCAGACGCCGTGCAGAACAAGGCATCCGGCCTCGTGCGCAGCGTCAGTTTCTTCAGGCTGGCGGCCTGAGGAGTGCGTCACGCGGCAGTACGTGGCGTGCCGTAGTGCACATCGGCACGGTGCGGCGCACGCCGAATGGCATTCGGCAGAACCCGGGCGGTGCGCACTCGCCGCGCGGCCATGTCGAAGCTCATTCGTATTTACGCGGAACGCGTGCACACGGCGGGTTTCTTCCATACCATTCGGGGTTAGATCTTCTCTCTGAGTCCGCGCCGATGCGATCCCCTCCATCGGCCTTGCGTGGAGCGTGGTACCCGATGGAATTCGATACGAAAGTGGCGATTATCGTGCTGGACGATCTCGCCGTCTGGCAAAAGCTGAACGTAACCGCGTTTCTCGCCACCGGCATTGCGGGTGCCGCACCCGAAGCAATGGGCGAGCCTTATGAAGACGCGGCAGGCCGCCGCCACGCGCGTTTGCTCGGTCAGCCAATGATGGTGTATCAGGCGGACAGCGCCGGCCTGCTGCGTGCGTTCCGTCAGGGCATTGAACGCGAACTGACGCGCGCCGTCTATGTGCGCGCGATGTTCTCCACCGGCCATGATGCCGCGAATCGCGAGGTGTTCCGCGCGGAGGCCGCCGATACGCCAGACCTCGTCGGCCTCGCCGTGCGCGGTCCGAAAAAGGCTGTCGACAAAGCGGTGAAAGGTCTTTCGTTGCACGGCTGACGCGCGCGTGCATCACACTCAGGCGTCGGGACTCGGGCCGCGCTCCAGGTACGTGGTCAACGCGATATAGCTGCGTGTACCGGTGAATCCCTCAATTGCATGAATGCGGCCGAGCAGTTGCTCGAGTGACTGCGTGTCGCGTGTGCGGACTTTGAGGAGCATTGCGCTTTCGCCCGTCACCGTGTGGATTTCCTCGACATCGGATAACTCCTCGAGCGCGAGCAACTGCCGCGTCACGGCCCAACTCGTCGTGTCCACGTGCACGAACGCGAGCAAAGGCCGGTTCAGTTTCGCCGCGTCGAGCGCGGCAACCGTGCCTTTGATTACGCCGTCTTTCTTCAGGCGACGCGCGCGTTCATGCACGGCAGGTGCGGACAGGAACAACAACTTGCCAAGTTCCGCGTAGGTGCGCGTCGCGTCCTCGGCGAGGAGTGCGAGCAGTTTGCGGTCGGTGTCGTCGAGCGTGGCGGGCGCTGAGCGCGCGCGTGGCGTTTTCGGCGCGCCGCTTGCGCCGGCTGACTGACGCGGCGCGGTTCTGTCACTTGCGGTCATCTTCAGGACAACGGGGTTGGCGCGCCGCCAGCTTGCCGGACGAGTCCGGCGCGCAGCGCCTGGCGAATGACCTTGCCGGTTGCCGTCATCGGCAGGCTATCGACAAAGCGGATTTCGCGCGGATATTCATGCGCGGCGAGCCGTGTCTTGACGTGCTGCTGGATCTCGCGCACCAGCGCTTCATCGCCGGTATAACCCGCGTTGAGCACCACGAACGCCATCACGATTTCCGTGCGTTCGCGGTCCGGTGCGCCGATCACCGCCGCCATCGCGACTGCCGGATGACGCAGCAAGGAATCCTCAATCGACGCCGGTCCGATGCGATACCCCGCGCTCGTGATCACGTCGTCACCACGGCCTACGAAGCGGATAAAGCCGTCCGCGTCACGCGTGCCGAGGTCGCCCGTGACGAGATACTTGCCGCGATATTTCTCACGCGTGGCGGGCTCGTTTTGCCAGTAGCCGAGAAACATGACCGGGTCGGGCGCCGCCACGGCGATATCACCGATCGCGCCTTGCGGCAACTCGTTGCCCTGGGCGTCGATGATCGCGACTTGATGACCCGGCACCGCGCGGCCAATCGCACCGAAGCACGGCTCGAAGAGCGCCGCGCACGAGGACACCACGACGTTGCATTCGGTTTGCCCGTAAAACTCGTTGATCGTGACGCCCAGCGCGTCACGTCCCCACGCGATCAGTTCCTCGCCGAGCGATTCGCCGCCGCTTGCCACCGATCGCAGCGCGAGACTCCACTGTTGCGGACGTTCAACGCCGCGCATCATCTTGAGCGCCGTGGGCGGCAAGAAAGTGTGGGAGACCGCGTGACGCGCCATCAGATCGAACGCGGCCTGGCCGTCGAATTTCGCAAAGCGTCGCGCAAGCACCGCAACGCCGTGATGCCACGACGGCAGCAGGACGTCGAACAGGCCGCCGATCCAGGCCCAGTCGGCCGGCGTCCACATCAGCGTGGCATGAGCGGGAAAGCCCTGTTGCGACATCTCCACGCCAGGCAGATGCCCAGGCAGCACGCGATGCCCGTGCAACGCACCCTTGGGTTTGCCCGTGGTGCCGGACGTGTAGATGATGACCGCGGGGTCGTCGGCGCCGGTGTCCGCCGCGGTGAATCCGGCAGGAGCGTGATTCAACGCGTGCCAGAAAGAAGTGACAGGCGCCTCCGGGTCAGCGTCGTTGTGGGTGGCGTCCACGTTGAACACGCTGCGCAGCGCTGGCAGTGAGCCGCGTATTTGGTCCAGCTTGCGCACGCCCGCGTTGTCGGTGATCAATGCCACCGCGCCGCTGTCGGCGAGACGATGTTCGATCGCGTCGACGCCAAACAGCGCGAAGAGCGGCACCGCGATCATGCCGGCCTTGTACGCGGCAAGATGCGCGACCGCCGTTTCGATGGACTGCGACAGAAAGATGCCGATGCGGTCGCCGCGTTGCGCGCCCGACTGCAGCAGCGCGTTCGCGAAACGGTCGGACAACTCCTTCAACGTATCGAACGTGTAGCGCGTCGCGTTGCCGTCGGCGTCTTCGTAGATCAATGCGAGCCGGCCCGAACCATCGGCCCATTTGTCGCACACGTCCACGCCAATGTTGTAGCGCGCGGGAATCTGCCACGCGAAGTTGGTCGTCAACGAATCGTAGGTCTGGCCGTCCAGGTTCATTGTGTCTCCTTCATGCGTGCGTTTGTCCGCTCTCGCGCCTGGTGTGTGATGCGCGTTCAAGGCGCTGCGTCGTCCTGCAAACCCGCGGGCGCCTGGTAGCGCGGAAAGCCGTTGTATTGAATCGTACGCTCGGCGGGCGGTAATGGCCATGAATGGCGCGCGTTCGGCACGCCGCCGTCCACGCGTATCACCGTGCCGTTGATGAACGCGGATGCCTCGGACAACAGGAACACCGCCGCGCTCGCCAGTTCCGATTCGGTGCCGAAGCGTTGCAACGGCACTTTCTGTTTCAGCGATCGCAGCAGTGCCCGGTATGCTTCGTCGTAACTGTCCATTCCGGCCGACGCGATCCAGCCCGGCGCCACCGCGTTGACCCTGACGCCGGCGTGGCCCCACTCGCACGCTGCCGTTTCCGTGAGGTTCCACACGCCGCCGCGCGCCGCGCCGGAATGTCCCATGCCAGGCATGCCGCCCCAGATGTCGGCGAGCATGTTGACGATCGCGCCGCCGTGGCTTTGCATCCATTGCGTATAACACTCGCGCGACATCAGAAACGTGCCGTGCAGGTTGTTGCGTACCACCGCGTCCCAGCCATTGAGCGAAATCTTTTCGAGCTTTGCGGGAAACTGGCCGCCCGCGCAATTGAAAAGCCCGTCGATCCGGCCCAGTTCAGCAACGATTCTGCCGACAGTGTCACGAACCTGCTGCTCGTTGCGGATATCGCACGGATAAACGCGATGCCCGCCTGACGGCTCGCCGTGGTCTTGCGCGAGCTCCGCGCGCACGGTGTTCAGTTTCTCTTCGCTGCGGCCGATCAATGCGATCCGTGCGCCTAGCGAGGCCAGTTCGTGAGCCGTGCAGCGGCCTAATCCACTGCCCGCACCGGTGACGACGATCACCTTCTCCGCGAAGAGCCCCTCACGGAAAACCGAGCGATACCCGGTCGCGTGTTGCGACATGGGCTGCTTACCCTGGTGCTCATTGTGCTGCTTGTCGTGCGGGGACGCAGTAGGCATGCGGCGGTCTCCTCCATTAACTGCGTTGCGGTTTTTTGAGTGTAGCTCAAGTTATGCGTTGGCGTCGCGCTGCAAACATTTATTTTTTTACGCAGGCGCCGTGTTTTTCATCCTTACATCGCCTGCTCACTTGAGCTAGACTCAACTCAATTACACCCTTTAGTTCAATGCCTGATTCGGCCCATTGTCGCCATGACCACCTCTTCAGTTTCCAGGCGCGTACCCGTCCAGGCCCGTTCCGGGCAGCGCCTCAAAGCCATTCTCGATGCCGCGCGGCAGGTGTTCTCCGAGGTCGGTTACGCATCGGCCACGATGACGGAAATTGCGCGGCGCGTCGGTGTGTCGGAGGCGACGATCTTCACGTACTTCGCGAGCAAGCGCGATCTGTGCGTGCGGGTGCTGGTCACCTGGTACGACGAAATCATCGCGCAGGTGGAAGCCGAGTTGCCGTATATCGTCGGCACGCGCAGCAAGTTTGCGTATCTCGTGCGCACGCATCTGTATCGCCTCACGGTCGACGGCACCGGGCTGTGCGCGTTGATCCTGTCCGAAGGCCGTGAAAAGGACGACAAATTCGGCGACGTAATCGTCCAGCTTCAGCGCCGCTATACCGCACCGATGATGAGCGTGCTGGCCGAAGGTGTCGCAAGCGGCGACATTCGTCGCGACATGCCGCTCGGTTTGCTGCGCTCGGCGGTGTATGGCCCGATGGAACACGTGCTGTGGGACGCGGTGCGCAAGGACGCGCAGGTCGATATGGAAGCAACGGCCGCGTCGCTGGGCGATCTGCTGTGGCAAGGACTCGTTCCACCCGACTCGAAGTATGCTGCGCTCGACCGGCTGCGCAGCGATGTCGTGAGCGCCGTCAGGCGGTTCGAGACGGCCACCGCCAAATGACGCGCCGCGCGGATCACGCCGATGCGGTGCGGTTCGCGGCGCCCCGGCCGCTGCCGCGCGCCTGCTCCAGCAGGAATTCGATCAACGTCGACGCCGCCCGCGTGTGATGCCGGTTCGGCATGTAGAGCATGAACATGTTCGTGCCGAAAATGCTCAGGCGCCATTCGTCGAGCGCGGTCGTCACGTCACCGCGCTCGATGTCTTCGTGCACCACGTAGTCCGGTAAAAGCCCCACGCCGAGACCGGCGAGCACCGCTTGCCGCAGGAACAGAAAGTTCTCCGAAATGAGCGTGGGCTCCAGCAGCACTTCGTGCCGCTCGTCGCGCAGATAGGCGGCCACGCGCAATTGCCGGCCGACCACCGCTGCGGTAATGAGTGGCGCGGTGCGCAGATCGTCGAGCCGCACGGGTACGCCGTGGCTAACCGCGTAAGCGCGCGATGCGCAGGCCACGTAGCGCACCGAACCCATATCACGCGCGACGAGGTTCTGCGGCGGCTCGGACATGACGCGCACCGCGATGTCCACCTCGTCGCGCAACAGGTCCTCGACGCGGTTTTCGAACATCACGTCCAGCATGATGCCGGGATAAAGCCGCTTGAACGCAATCAGCCAGTCGGACATCACCAGTTGCCCGTAACCGCTCGGCACGCTCAAACGCACCCTGCCCTGCAGGCTTTGACCGAGGGTCGTCACCGACTCGCGCGCCGCCAGCAGTGCGTTCTGGATCGCGCGGCCGTGTTCGTACAGTTGCAGACCAATCTCGGTCGGCTCCACGCGCCGCGTGGTGCGTCTGACGAGTTGCAGGCCGATGGAGCGCTCGAGCTGGTTCAGGTGGTAGCTGACATTGGCGCGGCTCATCTTCAGGCGCCGCGCGGCTTCACTCAGGTTGCCGGCGTCGAGAATGTCCACGAGTAAGGTTAGGGAATTGACATCCATCGAGTGCGGCCTTTGTCAAAATATCCTTGACAGTCTGTCAATGGCTGCTGGGATTGTCAATTCAGCTTGACCCAATGAAAATGGACCGAACAATGTCGATGTAGCGCGCGCCAGGAGACGACCCGATGAAAACCACTTTTTCCGCCGATGCCCCGGCTAACGTCGTCACGCATGAAGCGCGTGGCAAGGTTCTGCTCGTCACGATCGATCACCCGCCCGTCAACGCGCTGTCCGCCGATGTACGGCGGGGCCTCCTCGCCGCCGTCGAGGCCGCGGAGAAAGATAGCGCCGTCGAGGCCGTGCTGCTGATCGGCGCCGGACGCAATTTCATCGCAGGTGCCGACATTCGCGAATTCGGCAAGCCGCCGGTTCCGCCCATGCTGCCGGACGTGTGCCATCGCATCGAGGCCTGTACGAAGCCGGTGATCGCCGCGATCCACGGTGCGGCGCTCGGCGGCGGTCTGGAAGTGGCGCTCGCGGCGCATTACCGGATTGCCGTCGAAGGCGCAAAGCTCGGCCTGCCTGAAGTCCAGCTCGGTCTCCTGCCGGGCGCGGGCGGCACGCAACGCACACCCCGCCTGATCGGCGCGCAGGCGGCGCTGGATCTGATCCTGAGCGGGCGTCACGCCAGCGCAAAGGAGGCGCTCGCACTCGGCCTGATCGACAGGCTCGGCAGCAGCGACGACATCCTCGCCGAAGGCCTCGCCTACGCGCATGAACTGCTGGCCGCGCAGGCTCCGGTGCGTCGCACGCGCGAGGCCGCCGCATTGAGCGACCGCGCGGCGAGTCTTGCCGCTGTCAACGCCGCGCGCGCGGAAACAGAGAAAAAGTCGCGCGGCCTGTTCTCGCCGCTGAAAATCGTCGACGCGGTGCAGGCCGCCATCGAACAGCCTTTCGAAGAGGGCATCAAACTGGAGCGCGCGCTGTTTTTGCAATGCATCGACAGCCCGCAACGCGCCGGACTCGTTCACGCGTTCTTTGCCGAACGCGAGGTGCTGAAAGCGCCGGAAACGCGCACGGCCAGGCCGCGCGCGATCGAATCGATCGGCGTGGTGGGCGGCGGCACGATGGGCGCGGGCATTGCCGTGGCGGCGCTCGACGCAGGCCTGCCTGTCACGATGATCGAACGCGACGACGCTTCGCTCGCGCGCGGACGCGCGCACATCGAAAAAGTCTACGACGGTCTGATCGCCAAGGGCCGCATGAGCGCCGATAACAAAGCCGCGCGCATGGCGCGCTGGACCGGCAGCACGTCTTACGACGCGCTTGCGCAAGCCGATCTGGTGATCGAAGCCGTGTTCGAAGATATCGCGGTGAAACAGGCCGTGTTCGCCGAGCTGGACCGTGTCTGCAAAGCCGGCGCGGTGCTCGCCACCAATACGTCCTATCTCGACATCGACGCGATCGCTGCCAGCATTTCCCGTCCCGCCGACGTGATCGGGCTGCACTTCTTTTCGCCCGCCAACATCATGAAGCTGCTCGAAGTAGTGGTGCCGAAACAGGTCAGTGCCGACGTCGTGGCCACCGCGTTCGAACTCGCGAAAATGCTGCGCAAGACGCCGGTGCGCGCGGGCGTATGCGACGGCTTCATCGGCAATCGCATTCTCGCCGTATATCGCAGCGCTGCCGACGCGATGATGGAAGACGGCGCGTCGCCCTATCAGATCGACGCCGCCGTGCGCGCGTTCGGCTTTCCGATGGGGCCGTTCCAGGTGGTCGATCTCGCCGGCGGCGACATCGGCTGGGCCGCGCGCAAGCGCCGTGCACCTACCCGCGATCCGCGGGCGCGCTACGTGCAGATCGCCGACCGTCTGTGCGAGCGCGGCTGGTTTGGCCAGAAGACCGGCCGTGGCTTTTATCTGTATGAGCCGGGCTCGCGCAGCGGCAAGCCCGATCCGGAAGTGGAAGCGATTATCGACGCCGAGCGCGAGCGCGCCGGCGTCAAACCGCGCAGCTTCACGGACGATGAAATCATCCGCCGCTACATGGCCGCGATGGTCAACGAAGGCGCGAACGTCGTGCACGAAGGCATTGCGTTGCGTCCGCTGGATGTGGACGTCACGTTCCTGTACGGCTACGGCTTTCCGCGCTATCGCGGCGGCCCGATGAAATTTGCGGACATGGTCGGTCTGCCGACCATTCTCGCCGACATTCGCGAGTTCGCCGAAGAGGACGCGCTATTCTGGAAGCCGTCGCCGCTGCTGGTCGAACTGGTCGAGCGCGGCGCTGACTTCGCGAGCCTGAACCAGACGGCCTGACGTCTCGCGCTGCTCATGCTCCGCACGCGATTGAGCCGCCCTTTAGCGGCTTTTCGCGGTCTTCGCCGTCCCGCGACCCAACCCGATCCTTCCCGGCCGGCGGTCACGTTCGCCGCCAGCCGCTTCAACATGGACGATGCCATCCGCTATGGACCTGAACTTCACCGCCGAAGAAGAAGCCTTTCGCGCCGACGTGCTCGCCTTCCTGCGCGAGCACCTGCCGCAACGTATCGCCGACACGGTGCAAGGCGGACGCCGCCTCACGCGCGAGGACATGGCGCAATGGCATGCCATTCTGAACCGACAGGGCTGGCTCGCGAATCACTGGCCAAAAGAATACGGCGGACCCGGCTGGAGCCCGGTGCAAAAATTCATCTTCGAAAATGAATGTGCGCTCGCCGGTGCGCCGCGTATCGTGCCGTTCGGCGTGAACATGCTCGGACCTGTGCTGATCCGGTATGGCAGCGATGCACAGAAACGCCACTGGCTGCCGCGCATTCTCGACGGCTCGGACTGGTGGTGCCAGGGCTATTCGGAACCGGGCGCGGGCTCCGATCTGGCGTCCGTGAAGACCACCGCGGTGCGCGGCGTGGATAACCAGGGCGAGCATTACCTCGTCAACGGGCAGAAGACGTGGACTACGCTCGGCCACTACGCGAACATGATCTTCTGCCTCGTGCGCACCGCCACCGACGTGCGCAAGCAGGAAGGCATCAGCTTCCTGCTCATCGACATGAACACGCCGGGCGTGGAAGTGCGTCCCATCATCACGCTCGACGGCGAGCACGAAGTCAACGAAGTCTTTTTCACGGACGTGCGTGTGCCGGCCGCAAATCTCGTCGGCGAAGAAAACAAAGGCTGGACCTACGCCAAATATCTGCTCACATACGAACGCACCAATATCGCGGGTGTGGGTTTTTCCGTCGCCGCGTTGAACCGCCTGCGCAGGATCGCCGCACAGCAGAAACGCCACGGCCGCCCGCTTGCCGACGACCCGGCGTTCGCCGCGCGCATGGCGCGGGTCGAGATCGATCTGGAGAACATGAAGACCACCAACCTGCGCGTGATCGCGGCGGTGGCCGGCGGCGGCGTGCCCGGCGCGGAAAGCTCGATGCTCAAGATTCGCGGCACGGAGATTCGCCAGGAGATCTCGTCGCTGACGCGGCGCGCGATGGGCCCGTATGCGGCGCCCTTCGTCGAGGAGGCGCTGCACGATGGCTACGAGGGTGTGCCGGTCGGACCGGACGAAGCCGCGAGCGCCGCGTCTCAGTACTTCAACAATCGCAAGCTGTCGATCTTCGGCGGCTCGAACGAAATCCAGAAGAACATCATTTCCAAAATGATCCTCGGACTGTAAGGCGGACCTCATGAATTTTCAGCACACCGAAGATCGCCGCATGCTCGCGGACACGCTCAACCGGTTCATCGGCGAACAATATGGCTTTGCGACACGCGAGCGCATCGCGCGCTCGCCGCTGGGTTTTAGCGCTGAAATGTGGAATCGTTTTGCGGAGTTCGGCATTGTCGGCGCGTTGTTCGATGAAGCGAGCGGCGGTTTCGGCGGAGCAGGCTTCGACATCGCCGTGGTGTTCGAAAGCCTCGGGCGCGGGCTCGTGGTCGAACCGTTTCTCGACACGTTGATCGTCGGTCAGGCGATCGCGCGCAGCGGCACCGACCAGCAGAAACAGGCGCTTGCCGGTCTGATCGATGGTTCGCGGATCGCCGCCCTCGCCCACGGCGAACCGGGTGGTCATTACGAACTGGCGCATGTCACGACGCGCGCAGAACGTTGCGGCGCCACATGGCAATTGAACGGCGCAAAAGCGGTGGTTCAGCATGGCGAAAACGCGTCGTTCTTTCTCGTTTCCGCCCGCACGAAAGGCGCCGACGACTACGCCGAAAACGGCGTGACGCTCTTTCTCGTTCCACGCGACACGGACGGCGTCAGCGTGCGCGGCTATCGCAAGATCGACGGTGGGCGCGCCGCTGAAGTGAGCTTCGCGAATGTCCCGCTCGGGGACGACGCCGTGCTCGGCGCCGTCGACGCGGGCTTCGCCACGCTCGAATATGCGATTGCGTGCGGCGTGCTCGCGCTGTGCGCGGAGGCCGTCGGCGCAATGGATGTCGCGAAAGACTACACACTCGACTATCTGCGTACGCGCAAGCAGTTCGGCGTGCCGATCGGCAGCTTTCAGGCGTTGCAGCATCGCATGGCCGACATGCTGCTCGAAATCGAGCAGGCGCGTTCAGCGGTAATCAACGCGGCTGCCGCGGTAGGCGCTGAGCGCAACGTGCGCGAGCGCGCGGTATCGGCGGCCAAATACAGCATTGGACGCATTGGGGCGCTCGTGGCAGAGGAATGCATCCAGTTGCACGGCGGAATCGGCATGACGTGGGAACTGCCGATGGCGCACTATGCAAAGCGGCTCGTGATGATCGATCATCAACTCGGCGATGAAGACCACCATCTCGAACGTTACGTGGCGCTCGGGCGGCAATGACTGTGAGAGCGGCGCTTTTGGTGTCACACTCCATGCGCTGACTGCGCGGCCGGCCAAGTGAGTGAGTGCTTGAGCCAGGCCGACTCAGTCGTTCGATACCGGAGGACATTGCAATGGCACACGGCGAGCACAAGTACCGCGTCTCAGTTGAATGGACGGGTAACGAAGGAAGCGGCACATCGGGATACCGCGCATATAGCCGCAATCACATCATTCGCGCAGACGGCAAGCCGGAGATACCGGGGTCGTCGGATGCCGCATTTCTCGGCGACGCTGCGCGCTGGAATCCGGAAGATCTGCTGCTCGCGTCCGCGTCAGCGTGCCACAAGCTCTGGTATCTGCACCTGTGCGCGGAAGCGGGCATCGTGGTGGTCGCTTACGTCGACGACGCCGAAGGGACGATGCTCGACAGTCCGCAGAATGGACGCTTCACGGAGATCGTATTGCGGCCTCGAGTCGTGATTCGCGCCGGCGGGAATCGGGAGTTGGCGGTGCAACTGCATCACGCGGCTCATAAGAAATGCTATGTGGCGAATTCGGTAAATTTTCCGATTCGGTGTGAGCCGAAGGTGGAGGTTGGTTTGGGGTAGTGGTGAATCTGCACGCGTCAAGAGCATGCGCGGATAAGCAACCAACTGCGAGTAGCACGGCGACGGCTAGCTTCACGGCGCTCCAGTAGTCGAGCACAACCCCGCCGCCGCAGGCGTAAAGTTGACTGACGTCGTTATCAATGTCCATTCCACCGTCTGGGACTTCCCACTCGCTAGCGCTATCTATAAACGCGTCAACCCGACTGCAATGGTCTTCGGGCACTGACGCGGTATTCGATTCTCCGCCACGCTTCTAGTTACCGCGCGTAGGTGCAGCGCAACGACCTTCGTTTTGCGCGACATCAACGGGGATAGTCGTTGGGACACGCAGGCAGCATTCGCGGGCGCAAGGACGCCCAACGGACGAGGTCTCACCGCCACTGGGAGGCCAATAGGGCGAAGGCCTCCAGCTGATTCCGCGTTGCACGTGATCCAGGCGCAAAGCAAAGCGCAGATTGCCGACCTGTTGCGAAGATCCGTAAATGATCGGTAAGAAAACGTAAGGCATAATCACGGCATCTCAAAATTCACTGCGTCAAACAATGAAAAATCAGGCTCTTGAGGGTCTGCGGGGCGTTGCCGCCGTCATGGTGATTCTGTCTCATCTAACGCTTGCCTTCTGGCCGAATACCCAAGTCAACATCATCCATACCCCGCATGGCGCATGGCAGGACTGGGTATTTAACTCGCCGTTGACCGTCTTATTCAGCGGAAACTTTGCAGTCTGCATATTTTTCGTCATGAGTGGATACGTGTTGACGGCCAAGTTCTGGCAAACCGGCGATTCAAAAGCTATCGCCGATCTGTTTGGCCGCCGATACTTTCGCCTGATGCCGCCCGTGCTGCTCTCGATCCTCATTGGTTATGCGCTCCTTCTGGCCGGCGCAAATCTCGCACACGCACCGGGCGCGCCCGTATGGCTAAGCTGGGCCTACACCGCTCCAACGTCGATTACGCGCGCGCTCGACGACGGTCTATGGCGCGCGTTTCTGCTCGATGGAGCCGACTCCTATAACCCCGTTGTCTGGACGATGAAGTATGAGTTTCTGGGCTCACTGATAACTTTCGCATTCTGTCTGTTGGCCGCTCGGCTCCAGAGGCGAGCGCTCGTGTATATCGTCGCGGTTGTCGTCCTTACCACGTGCGTCAATGCCGGGGTCTATTACGCCTGTTTCATCGCTGGCATCTGGCTGGCAGACGGCAAACGGAAGCCGACCGGCGGCATGACCGCGTGTGTGACGTTGCTGCTGGCTCTGTGGCTCGGAGGCAGCACGCCTGGCTCTTACTCGCATAAGGTCTTCGAGTTCCTGACCATCACCGCGAACGGACAGATCACCGACTTCGTACACATAGGCAATGCGATTGCCAGCACCTTAACTGTATGGATCGTGCTGACCAACGCGTCAGTCGCGGCCTTCCTTTCGAGGTTCAAAGAACTCGGACGGCGCTCTTTCTCCCTCTATCTGATTCATCTGTCGGTGCTGGTCAGTGTCGGATTATGGATCTACGCCAGATTCGTGACGATGCATCTCGATACCTACGGACGCGTGGCGGCTGCGGCGGCCACTCTCCTGCTCTCATACATTCTCGCTGGCCTGTACGCGACGTGGGTCGATGGACGATCCATCGCGTTCTCACGCTTCGCCGCGGATTTCATCTTCTTGCCGCGACACCAGCGTGCCGCAGCGGCGACGAGTGCCAAACCGCGCGATGCCATGTCCGATCACTCAGAGGCGGCTTGAGAATCAGATGCGGTGATGGCAATCGCATTGTCGCCGGGGGGAGCATTTTTTTGTTCGTTCGCGAATTGGCTCACGTGGATCTTGGTGAGGCGTCTATAGCAGATGACCCGTGCCCACACAGGTACGCGCCTTTCGAACGCACGCGACGCGTTATGTGCACACCTTCTACATGCTTCTGTTCGAGCCTGGGAGTTTCGCGACACTATCAACGTTCTGCGGTCGTTGAGATGGCTCTTCAGGGGCCGCCCGTGCGGCATTCTCTTCAGCTGATGGAGAAAGGGACGTTGGAAGTCCCTAGTTTGATTCTCAAGTATGTGTTCAGGTGACCGCCCATAGAAAAAGCCGCAACACCTTACGGCGTGCGGCTTTGATCTTGGTCGGGGCGAGAGGATTTGAACCTCCGACCACCTGCACCCCATGCAGGTACGCTACCAGGCTGCGCTACGCCCCGAACAGCTAAAAATTATAACAGACACTTCATTCGAATAGAACTGCTCTGCGTGAACAAAGCGCTTGATGCCTCGATTAACTGCCCAGCAGATCAATCACGCCCTGCAGTTCATTGCGCAACTGATCGACGTCCACTGCTACAGTAGACGTCGACGCTGCGACCGCAACGCCCTCGCCCTCTTCGATTGCCGCAGCCGGCGCACCGTGCGCGCCGCCGCCATGAGAATCGAGCCGGTTACGCGCGCCGTTGATCGTAAAGCCCTGCTCGTACAGCAACTCGCGGATTCGCCGGATCAGCAGCACCTCGTGATGCTGATAGTACCGGCGATTGCCGCGCCGTTTGACCGGCCTCAACTGCGTGAACTCCTGCTCCCAGTAGCGCAACACATGCGGCTTCACACCGCATAGTTCGCTAACCTCACCAATCGTGAAGTAGCGCTTCGCCGGAATCGGAGGCAAGACGACTTTTTCGATCGTCGCTGTCATCGTCAGTTAGCCGTCGTGGTGGGTTGCGCAGGAACGCGCCAGTCGATCAGCGCGTGAAGCTCGCCTCGGCGCCATTCTCAACCAGCGCCTTCAGCTTTTGACTTGCATGGAACGTGACGACACGGCGCGCAGCAATCGGGATGGCTTCGCCCGTCTTCGGATTTCTGCCGGGACGCTGCGGCTTGTCGCGCAACTGGAAGTTGCCGAACCCCGACAGCTTCACACTGTCGCCGCTCTCAAGCGCATCGCGAATCACCTCGAAAAACGCTTCGACCATGTCCTTCGCTTCCCGCTTGTTGAGCCCGACATTGTCGAACAGCAACTCGGCAAGCTCCGCCTTGGTAAGCGTCGGCGTTTCAGTGGGAACGACGGCGGGTGATGTCGGAATGTCGCGGATCATGGCGCTACGTTGCGCCGTAAGAAGGGCTTCGAAATCACTCGAGTTCATTTCATTCATATCTATCAAATGGCGCGCCAAGCAGAAAACAATGGATGCGGAAACAGCCGTGCAATTGTTAAATGCGGGTTATCCGCGCAACCGTGCGCCATATACTCGAGCCAGACGTTCCACAAGAGTTTGAATAGCCAGATCGACCGTTTCATCCTGAAGGGTTCCGCCAGTATCTTGCAAGGTCACACGGAACGCAAGGCTTTTCTCGTGAGCGGCCAGGCCACCGGAAGTGTTTGATTTTGGACGGAATTCGTCAAAAAGTGCAACCCTCTGAACGGTCTTGCAGGCAGGCTCGGACTGAGCCTTGTGAAGCTCGTCCAGCAGCGCCTGAGCCTCGATTTTCTGATCGACGACAACCGCAATATCACGACGCACCGGCGGGAATCTGGACACATCCGACGGGATAGGCAATACGCGCTGCATTAATGCTTCTGCTTCGATTTCAAACAGAATCGGCGCGTGCGGTAAATCATATTTTTGCATCCAGCGCGGGTGCAATTCGCCAATCCAGCCGACTGCGCGTCCATTCAACTCGACACGCGCGCTGCGCCCCGGATGCAGCGCCGGATGTTCCGCCTTCACGAAGCGCGCGACCGCCGGTGCAAGCAACGCTTCCAGATCGCCCTTCACGTCGAAGTAATCGACCCCGCGCGTCGGTGCGCCCCACTGCTCGTCGAGCGCGGGACCGTAGGCGAGCGCACCGATCATCTTCGGCTGAGCGAAACCTTCGACAGTCAACTCACCGGCCTTGATCGACGGATCATGCAGGAACACGCGGCCCGCTTCGAACACACGGACGCGATCCGCCGCGCGGCGGTTCAGGTTCGTGCGCAAAACGTTGATCAGGCTGCCGAACAGCGTGGTACGCATGACGGACAGCTGGCTTGCAATGGGATTAAGCAGACGTACGGGCTTGTCGTTGCCGGCAAAGTCGCGTTCCCATTCGGCGTCGACGAAACTGAAATTGACCGTCTCCGCGTAGTCGCGCGCGGCGAGCGCGTGACGGATCATGTGGATCGAGCGCTGCGTTTCGTTGGTCGCGCGCATCTCGCTTGTCGCGACCGGCGGCCGCGCCGGAATTTTCTCGAAGCCGTAAATGCGTGCGACCTCTTCGATCAGGTCTTCTTCAATCTCGATATCGAAGCGGTAAGACGGCGGCGTAACCGAGAAGGTCTCGCCGTCGAGTTCGAACGCAAGGCCGAGGCGCTTGAAAATCTGCGCGATTTCGTCGGCGCCGATCTTGATACCGATGATGCGGTTCGCGCGCGACACGCGCATCTTCACCGGCTCGCGATGCGGAAGGTTGACGATCTGGTCGTCCACAGGACCGGCTTCGCCGCCGCAGATGTCGAGGATCAGTTGCGTGATGCGCTCGATGTGCTCGACCGTGGTCGCATAGTCGACGCCGCGTTCGAACCGATGACCTGCGTCCGTCGAAAAGTTGTATTTGCGCGAGCGGCCACGAATGCTGTCTGGCCACCAGAACGCGGCTTCCAGGTAGATGTTAGTGGTATCGAGCGTAACAGCCGTGCTGTCACCACCCATGATGCCCGCGAGACTTTCGATGTGCTGTTCGTCGGCGATCACGCCAACGGTTTCGTCCAGCTCGACGGTATTGCCGTTCAGCAGCTTGAGCGTCTCGCCCTTGCGAGCCCAGCGCACGTCCATGCCGCCGTGGATCTTGTCGAGATCGAACACATGCGACGGTCGGCCGAGTTCGAGCATCACATAGTTCGAGATGTCGACGAGCGCCGAGATGCTGCGCTGGCCGGAACGTTCGAGACGCTCGACCATCCACGCCGGCGACTTCGCGCGCGCATTCACGCCGCGAATCACGCGACCGGAAAAACGGCCGCACAGATCAGGGGCCGAGATGGTGACCGGCAGCGTCTCGCTGAGTTTGACTGGCGCGGGCTTGATCTCGAGCGGACGCAGCGGCGCGCCGGTGATTGCCGACGTTTCGCGCGCCACGCCGAACACGGACAGACAGTCGGCTTTGTTCGGCGTCAGCTTGACTTCGAAAACGGTGTCGTCCAGATTCAGCGCTTTGCGGATGTCCTCGCCGATCGGCGTATCTTCCGGCAGGATCATCAGCCCGCTATGATCTTCCGACAGCTTCAGCTCGCGTGCCGAGCACAACATGCCCTGGCTTTCCACGCCACGCAGCTTCGAAAGCTTGATCGCAAACGGCGCGCCGCCCTCTTCGGCCGGCGGCAATTGCGCGCCGACCAACGCCACGGGCACCTTGATGCCAGGCGCCACGTTCGGCGCACCGCACACAATGTTCAGCGTCGCGCCGGTGCCGGCGTCCACCTGACATACGTTGAGCTTGTCCGCGTCCGGGTGCTTGGCGACTTCCAGCACCTGACCGACGACGATCTTCGACGTCGGCGGCGCGGCCGGCCGCAGGTCTTCGACTTCGAGACCTGCCATCGTCAACGCGTGCGACAGTTCGTCGGTCGTCATTTGCGGATCGACGAAGGTTCTTAGCCAGGATTCCGGGAATTGCATGGTTCTGTGTACGTTCTGATCAGGTTAGGTCCACGTCCGGCAGGTGCTTTCGCGTGACTCGCCGCTCGTAGGACGACTCGGCAGGATACTGTCGGGGACGCTGTCGCGACACGCACTCCGTGCTGTGCCGCGCGCGATGCTTGCCGCGTTCGTACGCGCCGCTTCAAGCGAATTGACGCAGGAAACGCAGGTCGTTGTCGAAAAACAGACGCAAGTCCTGCACGCCATAACGCAACATGGTGAGACGTTCGAGACCGCTGCCGAACGCGAAACCAATGTAGCGCTCAGGGTCGAGGCCCATGTTGCGGATCACGGTAGGATGCACTTGCCCGGAGCCGGAAATCTCGAGCCACTTGCCTGCGTTCTTGCCCGTTTCGAACAGCATGTCGATCTCGGCCGACGGTTCGGTAAACGGAAAGTACGACGGACGGAAACGCACCTGAATGTCGTCGCGCTCGAAAAACTTCTTGAGGAAGTCGCTGTAGACGCCCTTCAGATCCGCAAAGCTGATGTTCTCGTCGATCCACAGGCCTTCGACCTGATTGAACATCGGCGAGTGAGTGGCGTCGCTGTCCACACGATACGTGCGGCCCGGCACGATCACCTTGATAGGCGGCTTGTTGGTGCGCGCGTAGCGCACCTGCATCGGGCTCGTATGCGTGCGCAGCAGCAGCTGACGACCGTCGGCGTCTTTGCCGTCGACGTAAAAAGTGTCTTGCATTGAACGCGCCGGATGATTTTCCGGGCTGTTCAGCGAGGTGAAGTTGTACCAGTCGGTTTCAATCTCGGGACCGTCGGCCACATCGAATCCGATCGTACGGAAGATCTGCTCCACGCGCTCCCACGTGTGCATGACCGGATGCAGGCTCCCGGTGCCGGTGCCACGGCCGGGCAACGTCACGTCGATCGCTTCAGCCGCGAGCCGCTGGTTCAGCAACGCGTCGGCCAGCGCCTGACGACGGGCCGTCAATGCGGCTTCCACCTGTTGCTTGACGAGGTTGATCCGTGCGCCTTCGGTCTTGCGCGCCTCGGGATCGAGCTTGCCGAGGCCTTTCAGCAGCTCGGTCAGCGCACCCGATTTACCAAGAAAGCGGGCTTTCTCGTTCTCGAGGGTGGTGACGTCGGTGGCTTCTGCGAAGGCTTTTTGCGCGTCGGCGACAATCTGGTCCAGATCCATTGATCCCATCATTTCAACGTCAGTGTTCAATCGAAGCAAAAGGGTTCTACCAACAAAAACGGGGCTCGGTGAGGAGCCCCGTTTTTGCTGCAGCGTCACCGAGACAACCGGATGTTCGCTGCAACGAACCACGCAGTGTTAATTGCCAGAAGCGCAATCAGGCTGCAACGGCGGCTTTCACCTGCTGAACGATCGCAGCAAAAGCAGCCTTGTCGAACACAGCCATGTCGGCCAGCACCTTGCGGTCGAGTTCGATCGAAGCCTTCTTCAGGCCGTTGATGAACACGCTGTACGTCATGTCGTGCTGACGCACCGCCGCGTTGATACGCGTGATCCACAATGCACGGAACACACGCTTCTTGTTGCGGCGATCGCGATAGGCGTATTGGCCTGCGCGCATGACCGCCTGCTTGGCGATGCGATAGACGTTATTGCGACGGCCGCGGTAACCCTTGGCCAGCTTGATGATCTTCTTGTGACGGGCCCGTGCGGTAACCCCACGTTTTACTCGAGGCATGTTTCGCTCCTATGAGTGTCGGTTAAGGGTTAAGCGAACGGCAGCATTGCGCGTACGGAGTTCAGATCGGAATCATGAACTGCCGTCGAACCGCGCAGATGGCGTTTGTTCTTGGTGGTTTTCTTCGTCAGAATGTGGCGCTTGAAGGCTTGACCGCGCTTGACGGTACCGCCTGGACGCACCACGAAGCGCTTTGCAGCACTCTTCTTGGTCTTCATCTTCGGCATGACAACTCCATTATTTGATGGATATGGGTGTGCGGTCGGCCTGTTGGCCACTACCCGCCCTTCGAAACCCACTCCACTTGGTATGCAGACTGCTAATACGATCGGCAGCCGCTTTTCGGAAAGCGACGCGCATTATACAGGCGACGCTCCGAAACCTGCTGGCGCAACACCGGCGACCCGGCACCGCCCCTTCAATCTTCGGCAACTGGAGCGCGCGCCACACGGCGCGCCGCTGCTCCAGCTGTTACTTCTTTTTCTTCGGCGCGAGCACCATGATCATCTGGCGCCCTTCCATTTTCGGCATTTGCTCCACCTGACCGACTTCGTCGAGGTCCGTGCGCAGGCGCTCGAGCATGCGCATACCGATTTCCTGGTGAGCCATCTCGCGGCCGCGGAAACGCAACGTGATTTTCGTCTTGTCGCCGTCTTCGAGGAAGCGGACGAGGTTGCGCAGCTTGACGTTGTAGTCGCCGTCGTCAGTGCCCGGCCGGAATTTGACTTCCTTGACCTGGATGACCTTCTGCTTGAGCTTGGCCTCGTGCTGCTTCTTCGCTTCCTGGTACTTGAACTTGCCGTAATCCATCAGTCGGCAAACCGGCGGGACCGCCTGGGGAGCGATTTCGACCAGATCCACGTCTTGCTGTTCCGACATTCGGAACGCATCAGCGAGTTTCACGATGCCGAGCGGTTCATTCTCGACGCCGACCAGACGCACCTCGGGTGCAGTAATTTCACCGTTGATGCGGTGCGCAGACTTATCAGTAGCGATGTTACGTTTCCTCTAAAAATTAAAAGAAGCCGGCTGCCAGGTGGCTTAATTGAACGACTGCACGTCTTCGCGCAGACGTTCAACGAAGGTGTCGAGCGGCATAACGCCCAGATCGACACCACCACGGGCACGCACGGCTACCGTTTTGGCTTCACGCTCTTTGTCGCCGACCACAAGCAGATACGGCACCTTTTCCAGCGTGTGCTCACGTATTTTATAGCTAATCTTCTCGTTGCGCAAATCGGCCTCTACTCTAACCCCTTGTTTTTGCAACGATTGGGCTAAAGACTGAGCGTATTCGGACTGACTTTCGGCGATATTCATCACCACAACCTGCATCGGCGCGAGCCACGCAGGCATTGCACCGGCGTGGTGCTCGATCAGAATGCCGAGAAAGCGCTCCATTGATCCGACGATTGCCCGGTGCAGCATGATCGGCCGGCGGCGGCTGTTGTCCTCTGCGACGTACTCCGCGCCGAGCCGCTCCGGCAACACCATATCGAGCTGCAACGTGCCGCATTGCCACGAGCGGCCAAGCGCGTCCTTGATGTGGTATTCGACCTTCGGACCGTAGAACGCGCCTTCGCCAGGCAGCTCTTCCCACGTCACGCCGCACGCCGTCAACGCTTCGCGCAGCCCCTGCTCCGCACGATCCCACGTCTCGTCCGTACCGGCGCGCGCATCCGGGCGCAACGACAACTTGATATCGACATTCTCGAAGCCGAAGTCCTTGTACACGCTCATGGCCAGCGTGTTGAATGCGATCGACTCGCTGATAAACTGGTCTTCCGTGCAGAAAATATGCGCGTCGTCCTGTACGAAACCGCGCACGCGCATCAGACCGTGCAGCGCGCCAGACGACTCGTTACGGTGGCACGAGCCGAACTCCGCGTAACGCAGCGGCAGGTCGCGATACGAGCGCAAACCGTGATTGAACACCTGCACGTGCCCCGGGCAGTTCATCGGCTTGATCGCGTAGTCGCGCTTTTCCGACTCCGTCGTGAACATGTTTTCACGATAGTTCTGCCAATGGCCCGACGCTTCCCAGAGCGACCGGTCCATGATCATCGGGGTCTTGATTTCGAGGTATCCCGCATCGTTCACGCGACGGCGCATGTACTGCTCGACCTGCTGCCACAACGTCCAGCCGCGCGGATGCCAGAACACCATGCCCGGCGACTCGTCCTGCATGTGGAACAGGTCGAGCTGCTTGCCGAGCTTGCGGTGGTCGCGCTTCTCCGCTTCCTCGAGCATGTGCAGATACGCTTCCTGATCTTCTTTCTTCGTCCAGGCCGTGCCGTAGATGCGCTGCAACTGTTCGTTCTTCGAGTCGCCGCGCCAATAAGCGCCCGCAACCTTCATCAGCTTGAAGACCTTCAGCTTGCCCGTGGACGGCACGTGCGGACCACGACACAGATCCGTGAAGCCGCCGTGCGAATAGAGCTTGATTTCGTCGGTGGACGGAATCGATTCGATGATCTCGGCCTTGTACTTCTCGCCAATGCTCTTGAAGTAGTCTACCGCTTCGTCGCGCGACACCACACGACGCGACACCGGCTCGTCTTTCTTCGCAAGTTCCTGCATGCGCTTTTCGATCTTCTCGAGATCTTCCGGCGTGAAGGGACGGTTGTACGCGAAGTCGTAGTAAAAGCCGTTATCGATCACCGGGCCGATCGTGACCTGCGCTTCCGGATACAGATCCTTCACCGCGTACGCGAGCAAGTGCGCTGCGGAGTGACGAATGATATCGAGACCGTCGGCGTCTTTCTCGGTGACGATAGCGAGTGCCACGTCGTGATCGATCAACGCGGACGTATCCACCAGTTCGCCGTCGATCTTGCCGCCGAGCGCGGCCTTGGCGAGGCCCGGGCCGATGGAAGCCGCCACTTCAGCGACGGTCACCGGATGCTCGTACTGTCGAACAGAACCGTCAGGCAGACGTATCGAAACCATTGCGTTCTCCGTGGAGCCGACCCGCGGTGGCACGCGCGGCGGCAAGTTCAACCAGATCAAAAACCAAAAAAAATGCGGCCCCGCTTTCGAGGGGCCGCATTCACATATCTTGCAAACTACAGTGGCGAAAGTGGTCCTCGACTAGCGTCGCTCCGAAGTGATTTCGGTCAACGTTCGCGGTGTCATAACCGTATTCGCCTTTTGCGCCAAAGGCGCTTACTGCGGTTTGCGAAACCCCGGCAGAACCAGGATTTCATTTTCGTTGGTAGGCTCGATTGGACTCGAACCAACGACCCCCACCATGTCAAGGTGGTGCTCTAACCAGCTGAGCTACGAGCCTAGAGAAACGAGATTATATGGAGCAGCGCACCGCTTGGCAAGTACTTTTATGAACCGACTTCAAAACCCCATGCTCACGTCAAACCACCGACGCGGCATCACGACTACATCCAATAACATAGGCGCGATACAGCGACACGTGTCGAAGCACCTCAACTCTTTCGCAATGCTTTTACGACACCCGTGACCTCGCCGAGCAAAGTGCACGCACGCTGAATCTGCGCCGCGCTCGACACCTCCACGGTGAACTGCATGAACGCCGCATTGCGACGCGTCTGCGTTTTCACGCCGATCACGTTCATCTTCTCGCGCGCAAACACCTCCGAGATATCGCGCAACAGTCCTTGCCGATCCGTGGCCTCGATGGAAAGATCGACCGGATACACGGACTGGCCGCGCCCGCTCATCACGTCCGCCGACCACGCCGTTTGCAACACGCGCTCAGGCGAACGGTCGGCCATGCGCACGAACGTCGGACAGTCGCTGCGATGAATCGACATGCCCTTGCCACGCGTAACGAAGCCGCAGATATCGTCAGGTGGCGCGGGCCGGCAGCAGCGTGCCAGTTGAGTGAGCAATGCATCCACGCCGACCACGAGCACCCCGGTGGATGCGCCGCGCGCCACGCTCGCGCCACTGCTGCGCTTCTCGAACTGCTCGGGCGCTTCGACCACGGGCTCGGGCGGCGGCGCATCATGCAGTGCCTGTTCGACGAGTCGCAAGCTGAATTCTTCCTTGCCGACCACCGAGAACAGATCGTCCGTTGTCTTGAAACCCAGCTTCGCAGCCAGCTGATCGAGGTTGACCGACGTCTTGCCCTCCCGTTGCAAGGTCTTTTCAACCATCGCACGGCCGCTTGCAATGTGCTCCTGCACTTCCACCGCGTTAAACCACGCGCGCACCTTCTGACGCCCACGTGAGCTCTGCAGATAGCCGAGTTGCGGGTTCAACCAGTCGCGCGAGGGGCCGCCCTCTTTCACTGCGACGATTTCGACCGTCTGCCCGTTCTGCAGTGGCGTGTTGAGCGGCACCATCGCGCCGTCCACGCGTGCGCCGCGGCAGCGATGCCCCAGTTCACTATGCAGGTGATAGGCGAAATCCACCGGGGTCGCGCCATGTGGCAACGGAATCACGCGGGCCTGCGGGGTCAGCACGTAGATGTGGTCGTCGTCGAGCGTGGCCTGGCGAAGCTGTTCCCACGGCTGCGCGGCGCGTTTCTCGCCGTGCTCGCCCTCCGAGACTTCGTCCTTCCAGGCAAGCAGTTGACGCAGCCACGCAATCTTCTCGTCGTACTTCTCGTTCGCGCTGAATTGCCCACCGTAGCCGCGCGTGCCCGCTTCCTTGTAGCGCCAGTGCGCAGCCACACCATACTCGGCGAACCGATGCATCTCCTGCGTGCGGATCTGGACTTCGAACGCGCGGCCGTCGTCGCCGATGACGACCGTATGCAGCGACTTATAACCATTCGGCTTGGGACGCGAAATGTAGTCGTCGAACTCTTTCGGCACCGGCTGCCACAGGTTGTGCACGATGCCGAGCACGGTATAGCAATCCTTGATGTCCGGCACGATCACACGAAACGCCCGTACGTCGTACAACTCGGCGAAGTCGAGCTCCTTGCCGTTCATCTTGCGCCAGATGCTATAGATATGCTTCGGACGTCCGCTCACCTCGGCGCGAATATTCGCCGCGGCCAGTTCCTGTTGCAGCCGCGCGATCGCTTTCGCCACGTAGCTTTCACGCTCTACGCGCTTCTCGTCGAGCAGCTTCGCAATACGCTTGTAGGTGACGGGCTCTTCGAAGCGGAGCGCAAGGTCTTCGAGTTCCCACTTCAGTTGCCAGATGCCGAGACGATTCGCGAGCGGCGCGTAAATATCCAGCGTTTCACGCGCCACGTCCGGCGACGGCGTAATTTTCGCCGCCGCGTAATACCGCAGCGATTGCAGCCGCGATGCCAGCCGGATCAACACCACGCGAATATCCTGGGCAAACGCCAGCAACATCTTGCGCAGCGCTTCCACCTGCGCGCGGCGCGCGGCCTGGGCGTCGCGCCCGGCTTCCGGAATCGCGTTTTGCGCGGCGCGCAGGCTCACCGTGCCGAGGCGCAGCAGCTTGCGCACGTCGCCGACGAGTTGCGCGACCTCTTCGCCGAAGTTGTCGGCGATCACGCGTTCAGGGTCTTGCAGATGCGGCGTCAGCGCGAACAGCGCCGCCGCGAGCACCGCCGCAGGATCGACGTTCAGCGTGCGCATGATCGATGCCGTGCCCGCCGCGTGATCCGCCAGCAACTCGCCCGACGACAGCCGCACCTCGCCCGCATGCTCGCGCACGAACGCCATCGCTTCGTCAAAGGATGGGAGGGGATGCGGCGTGCTCGAAACGATTTCGGTATTCATGGTGCGACGGCCGAGCGGGCCAGACGGATCAACGGAATCTCAACGACGATTCTGCAACGAATGCAAACGGCGGTCTCAGTCGCGCTGCGCTGCGACCACGACCACTTCGACCAGGCACTTCGGGTTCGCAAGCTTCGCTTCGACAGTAGCGCGCGGCGGCGTTGCCCCTTGAGCAACCCACTCGTCCCACACCGCATTCATGACGTCGAAATGCGCGAGGTCAGCGATATAGATCTGCACGGACAGCAGGTGCGACTTGTCGCTGTTCACTTCAGCGAGCAGCCGGTCGATGTGGCCGAGCACTTCGCGCATCTGGCCGGCAATGTCCTGATCCGTTTCTTCGGCGATCTGGCCCGCGAGATACACGGTGCCGTTGTGCACGGCCGTTTCCGAGAGGCGCTTGCCGACATGATGACGAATGACTGCCATGAAGAATCCTGAGTGAATTGAAAGTTAATCGAAGAAGCATTTGCATGGCGCCCTCCCAGCAACATGGAGCGAATCGCCGCGCCGAACTGCACATTATGACGCCTCGGGCGCCGCTCCAATGAAGAACTGCGTCGCGATCCGGATCTGATCTGGCGACAGAAAAGCGGGCGCGTGCCCGACACCCGCAATTTCAACGCTCGAAACGGCGTGGCCGGTCTCCACCATTTTCGCAACGGTTTCGCGCGACAGCAGATCTGACTGCTCGCCGCGCACCACCAGGACCGGACCCTGAAACGACGCGAGCGAATGCCACAGCGCCGCCTCGCCAAGCTTCGCCGCTTCTTCGCTAACGGCACCAAAAGGTTGGGCGATTCGTGGGTCGTAGCGAAACACCCATTCGCCTCCTTCTTCACGCAAAAGCGGTGTGTTGATCTCGCGCCATTCTTCGCCCGTGAGCGGCCCGAAGGTCCGTGCAAGGAAGGCCGCGTAGTCGATACCCTGACGCAGCGATTCAAAACGCACCGGCTTGCCGAGGTAGTCCCCGATACGCTGCACCGCGCCCGGCTCCAGATGCGGGCCGACGTCGTTCAACAGCAGCTTGCGGATCGGCGTTTCCGGCAGACCGGCCAGACCGAGCCCGATCAGGCCGCCCATCGACGTGCCGAACCAGTCCACCGTTTCCACATTCAGACGCGCGATCAGCGTGACCATGTCCGACACGTACTGCGGCACCGTGTATAAGTTGGGGTTCGCGAGCCACGATGACAAGCCCCGCCCGACCACGTCCGGGCACACCACGCGATAGGTGCCGGCAAATTGCGCGGCGAGACGGTCGAAGTCGCGCCCCGAGCGCGTCAGCCCGTGCACACACAGCAGCACACGGGGATTGGCCGGATCGCCCCATTCGGTGTATGCGACGCGGTGCAGACCCGCCGCGCTTGCACACTGCACGTAACGCTGACGCGGCGCCGACTGGGCGGCCGCAGAAGAGGACGTGGCGGACATGCCGGACGTTGAGGTCATCTGGGTTCCTTGCGAAAAGCGCTGCGGATTCGGCGTAGGCGCCGCAAGTTCAGCGGGCATCCAATCTTCGAACGATTGTAAACCGCTTTGCCGCGCGACAAGGATAGGCCAGATGGCATAGGACAGATCCAAGGCCGACCGAGCGGCGACGACAAGCCACGACAACTTCGACCGTACGCACCGTTGAATGAAAAACGGGCGAGACTTACGCCTCGCCCGTTCGTGCTACCCGTACCTGACCACCCAGCCGCGCACTGCCGCGCTCCCGCCTCAAGCCGCGTGCTGCGCGGCGGACGCTACACGGAGCACCAGACGCGCAATACCCGACCTGAGACTGACTCGGCGTTACACCATCGAATCAACTCACCGCGCTCACGTCGAGCGGCGCGCCGGTCTTCGCCTTGATTTCTTCCACTGTCACGCCCGGTGCGAGCTCGGTCAGCTTGAGCCCGTCTTCCGTGACCTCGATCACGCCGAGATCGGTGATGATCTGATCGACCACCGCCACGCCCGTCAGCGGCAGCGTGCATTCTTCGAGAATCTTGTGCTGGTCGCCCTTGGCGACGTGCTCCATCAGCACGACCACGCGCTTGACGCCTGCCACGAGGTCCATCGCGCCGCCCATGCCCTTGATCATCTTGCCCGGAATCATCCAGTTCGCCAGATCGCCCTTCTTGCTGATCTGCATCGCACCGAGGATCGCCAGGTTGATGTGGCCGCCACGAATCATCGCAAACGAGTCCGCCGACGAGAAAATCGACGAGCCCGGCAACGTGGTCACGGTCTGCTTCCCGGCGTTGATCAGGTCGGCATCCACTTCCTCTTCGGTCGGCGACGGGCCGATGCCGAGCAGGCCGTTTTCCGACTGCAGCCACACTTCGACGCCCGGCGGCACATGGTTCGCGACCAGCGTCGGCAAGCCGATACCGAGGTTCACGTAAAAGCCGTCCTGCAGTTCCCTGGCCGCGCGCGCGGCCATTTCGTCACGAGTCCATGCCATGATCAGTCTCCTTTCGCGCGGACGATGCGTTGTTCGATGCGTTTTTCCGGATTGGCATTGAGCACGATGCGCTGCACGAAAATGCCCGGCGTGTGGATCGCGTCCGGATCGAGTTCGCCTACTTCCACGATTTCCTCGACTTCCGCGACAGTGATCTTGCCCGCCATCGCGCACATGGGATTGAAGTTGCGCGCGGTGCGGCGGTAGATCAGGTTGCCTGACTTGTCGGCCTTCCATGCCTTGACGAGCGCGACGTCTGCCGTCAGCGAATGTTCGAGCACGTAATGGTTGTCGCCGAACTGGCGCGTTTCCTTGCCTTCTGCGATCAGCGTGCCGTAACCCGTGTTGGTGAAGAATGCCGGAATGCCCGAGCCGCCCGCGCGCAGCTTTTCGGCGAGCGTGCCTTGCGGCGTGAATTCCAGTTCGAGTTCGCCGGCCAGATACTGGCGCTCGAACTCCTTGTTCTCGCCCACATACGACGAAATCATCTTCCTGACCTGACGCGTCTCGAGCAGGAGGCCGAGGCCGAACCCGTCGACGCCCGCATTGTTGCTGATACAGGTGATGCCCTGCACCTTCGAATCGCGCAGCGCCGCGATCAGCGCCTCCGGAATGCCGCACAATCCGAAGCCGCCGACGGCGAAGGTCTGCCCGTCCTTGACGATGTCTTTCAGCGCTTCGGCGGCGCCTGGATAGACTTTGTTCATCAGTATGTCCCTTCCTTGATGGAAACCCGAAACCGGGGCGCCGGCTGCCCAGAACAGGGCTGCCGGAATATTGCGGCTGTCATGACGTTTGCGGGCATAGCCCGACACGCCATTCTAGTCATCGACAGGCGGCCGTGCGTTCAGTTGCACTGGATAGCGCGGGTCCGCGCCAGGAGCCGCCGTCGACGAACGCCGCGTTCTCATGTGCCCGAAAGGGTACGCTGCGGGCGCCATACGGCACAATACGCAAAAATACATAAGTACTTGCCGCCACCCCATGCCCGCACTGGATTACCAAACCGCTTTTCATCTTGCGCCGATCGGACTCGTGCTGTCGCGCGAGCGCTTTATCGAAGATTGCAATGACGAGCTGGCGGCAATTTTCGGCTGCCGTCGCGAGGCGCTGCTCGGGCAGTCGTTCCAGGTGCTGTATCCGTCTGAGGATGAGTTCGAGCGGATCGGCGCCCGTATTCCGCCGATCATGACCGCTCAGGGCAGTTACGCGGACGACCGCATCATGAAGCGCGCCAACGGCGAACTGTTCTGGTGCCACGTGACCGGCCGCGCACAGCAGCGCGCCGACCCGCACGCGGCGGGGGTATGGACTTTCGAGGACCTGAGCGCGACGCGCCGCGTGGCGGTCGAATTGACACCGCGCGAGCGGGAAATCGCCGCGCAACTCGTGACTGGGAAAACCAGCAAGCAGATTGGGCGCGCGCTGGACATCAGTCCGCGCACGGTCGACGTCTACCGCGCGCGGCTCATGCGCAAATACGAGACGGGCAATGCCACTGAGCTGTTACAGCGTCTGCTCGGGCATTAAGAAAGGCTTTTGCCGTCAGGCAGCCTTGACGAGCGCGGCGCGTTCGATCGTGTCGCGCAGCACATCCGGCACGGGCACCGACTTGCCCGCCGCGTAATCGATCCATACGCAGCGCGCCGCGCCTCGTGCATAGACGGTGTGCGGATCATCGGCGCGCACGAGCTCGAAACCGGTGTCGAAACTGCTGCGGCCCGGCGTGGCGACCGTCATCCGGCCGATCACGTCGCCGGGATAATGCAGCTGCTTGAGAAATTCCATCGACGCATTCACGATCACCGGCCCCTGCCCGTTAGCGTCGCCGCCGCTCAGCCCGAGCTGTTCGAACCAGGAAATGCGCACCTGCTCCATATAACGGAAATAGACCGTGTTGTTCACATGGCCGAATGCGTCCATGTCGCCCCAACGGATCGGCATCGACATCTCAAACACTGCGTGGAAATCGCTCATCGTACTTCTTTAACGAAAAAACCCGGTTGACGCCGGCACGAGGCCCGGCAAAATTGAACTGCAAGATTAGCGCGGACCTTTCTCTCGCAGAAAGGCCTGCGCGCGTAATACTGTTTCTTCGCGGATGCACAAATTAGCAGCGTACGGAAAACGCCCACGCCCGGCGACGCGTCCGGCGCGCAGGCGCCGTGTGCTCACGCAAGCCCGAAACCGTCGTCTGCCGCAATCACCGAACCGTTGATGAACTGCGACTCGTCCGCTGCCAGCAGCAACAGCAGGCCGTCCAGATCTTCCGGCTTGCCCACGCGATGACGCGGCAGCAGCGACACGAGTTTTTGCCCCTGCTCGGTAGACCAGTGATGATGGTTGATCTCGGTGTCGATATAGCCCGGGCAGATCGCATTCACGTTGATGCCATGCTTGCCCCACTCGAGCGCCATGGCCTTCGTCATATGAACGACCGCCGCCTTGCTCATCGAGTACAGGCCGATTTGCGGCAACACGCGCAAACCCGCCATGGACGCAATATTGATGATCCGGTACGACGGTTTATGCGCACCGTTGCCGCGCATGATCATGCGCTTGGCCACTTCCTGCGCGACGAAGAAAGCGCCGCGCGTGTTAGTGTCGAAGACATATTCGAAGTCGGCCGGCGTGACTTCGGAGAGCTTTTGCGTGGTCGATACGCCCGAGTTGTTCACGAGAATGTCGATCGTGCCCGCCTCTGTCTCGGCATGCGCGACGGCCGACTTGATGCTCTGATAATCGGTCACGTCGAGCGAAACCACGTGCGCCGCGCCGCCGGACGCCTCGATCTCGGCGCGCAACTCCTTCAGGCGCTCGGTGCGGCGGCTCGCCAGCACGACCTTCGCGCCCGCCTGCGACAATACCTGTGCAAAGCGCTTTCCCAACCCGCTAGAAGCGCCGGTAATCAGCGCGACCTTGCCTTCCAGATTGATCGAACGGCCCATTGTCGTTCCTTGTTCGGTTGTATTGACTGATGCGGTTGATAGATACGGTAAGACCGTCGGTGCCGATCGACACCGTATCATATAAATAGAACGATCGTGCTAAAGTCTGTTGACCTGGTTGCAGTGCGGGAATGCATCGCCCACAATACGAACCCGAAAAAGCATTCTAACGGTAAGAGGAGCATCAATGACCCCCGCAAGCCTCATTGAGCAATACGGACCACGCGAGTCGATGGAATACGACGTCGTGATCGTCGGCGGAGGCCCGGCTGGCCTGTCCGCGGCGATCCGCCTGAAGCAGCTGGCGGCTGAAAAGGGCGTCGAGATCGGTGTGTGCGTACTGGAAAAGGGCTCGGAGGTCGGGGCGCATATCCTGTCGGGCGCGGTGATGGACCCGCGCGCGATCACAGAACTGATTCCGGACTGGAAGGAAAAAGGCGCGCCGCTCACGGTGGACGTGACCGAAGACAGATTCCTGTTCCTCACCGAAACCGGTTCGAAGAGCGTGCCCACCTGGGCGCTGCCGGATAACTTCAAAAACCACGGCAACTACGTGGTGAGCCTCGCGAACGTCACGCGCTGGCTGGGTCAGCAGGCCGAAGCGCTGGGCGTGGAAATCTTCCCGGGCTTCCCCGCCGCTGAAATTCTGTACAACGACGATGGTTCGGTCAAAGGCGTCGCGACCGGCAATCTCGGCATCGGCAAGGACGGTCAGCCGACCGAAAACTTCCAGCTCGGCATGGAGCTGCACGCGAAATACACACTCTTCTGCGAAGGCGCGCGCGGGCATCTGGGTCGTCAACTGAACGATAAATTCAGGCTGCGCGAAGGCGTCGATCCGCAGGTGTATGGAATCGGCATCAAGGAATTGTGGGAAATCGATCCGGCAAAACACAAGCCGGGTCTGGTCATGCACACAGCCGGCTGGCCGCTCGAAAACGACACGTACGGCGGCTCGTTTCTCTATCACATGGACAACAACCAGGTGGTGGTGGGCTTCGTCGTGGGCCTCGGCTATTCGAATCCGTACCTGTCGCCGTTCGAAGAATTCCAGCGCTACAAGACGCACCCGGCAATCCGAGCGGTGCTCGAAGGCGGCAAGCGCGTGTCATATGGCGCGCGCGCGATCACCGCAGGCGGGTTGATGTCGCTGCCGAAGCTGGTGTTTCCGGGCGGTGCGCTGGTGGGCGACGACGCGGGATTCCTGAACGCATCGCGGATCAAGGGCTCGCACGCGGCGATCAAGACCGGCATGCTGGCCGCAGACGCGGCGTTCGAAGCCGTGCAGGCAGGTCGCACGAGCGACGAACTCACCGCGTATCCGGAGTCGTTCAAGACCTCGTGGCTGCACACCGAGCTGTATCGGGCGCGCAATTTCAAGCAGTGGATGAGCAAGGGCCTGTACCTCGGCACGCTGATGGTCGGCATCGAGCAGAAGCTGCTGGGCGGCAACGTGCCGTGGACGCTGCACCACCAGCACTGGGATCACGAGATGCTCAAACCGGCTTCGCAGTGCAAGCCGATCGTGTATCCGAAGCCGGATGGCAAGCTCACGTTCGACCGCTTGTCCTCGGTGTTCATTTCGAACACGAATCACGAGGAAAATCAGCCGGCTCATTTGACGCTGAAAGATCCGTCGGTGCCGGTGAACGTGAACTGGCAGACGTATGCGGGTCCGGAATCGCGTTACTGCCCGGCGCAGGTGTACGAGTTCGTGAAGAACGACGACGGCAGCGAACGCCTCGTGATCAACGCGCAGAATTGCGTGCACTGCAAGACGTGCGATATCAAGGACCCGACGCAGAACATCGTATGGGTAACGCCAGAAGGTGGCGGCGGCCCGAACTATCCGAATATGTGACGCGATGCGTCGTGTTACGTGCGCGGTCCCTCGACGAGCGTGCCGCGCACGCCGTTCGCGGCACGCGGCGGCGCTTCCTAGCGGCCTGCCAGCATCACGATTGTCTCCCTCACTTTCGCGATAACCGGCGCCCAGTCGGCGATGCGCGGTTGGCGAATCAGCTCGATCGAATCGTACCAGGCCGTGGCCGGCGATTCATCGCCCCAGAACCACGCCGACACGTGATCAATCATCAGACACGTCCGCACGCCAAGCGCGCCGGCCAGATGCGCAGGGCCGCTGTCGATGGTAACGACCAGATCGAGATTTGCGAGCAACGCGGCGACATCGTCGAATCCTGACTGGAAGTGAGCGGTCAGATCGATTACGTTGAACCCTCGCGCGCGCCACTGCGCGACCGTTTCACCCCGTCCCGGCGACAGCGCGAAAAAACTCACGCCCGGCACATCCAGCAGCGCCTCCAGTTGCTCGACAGGAACCGAGCGCCGCACGTCGCGGATATGGTCCGGGTTGCCATTCCAGACGAGCCCGATCTTCTTGCCTCGCGCACGGATTTCGTTACGCGCATGCATGTCGATTCGTTCGCGCCACGTCTCTACCAGTGCGGGCTCGGCGCTCAGATAAGCGCGGCCCCAGCCGGTCGCGTCGACAATCCCGAGTCGCAGCGGAAGGCTCATCAGCCCGCAATGAAAATCGGGACGCGTTTCAAGACTCGTTTCGAGCGCAAGATCGTGCGGCAACGATCGCTCGAATAAATGCCGCAGCGGTCCGTCGTGGCCAAAAATCACGCGACCGCCTTCGCGCCGCGCGCGCTCTGCCAGCAGCGGCAAGAACCGCACTGCCCACAGGCAGTCGCCATTGCCCTGCTCACCATAGACGACCAGCGTCTTGCCCGCGAGCGATTCGCCCTGCCAATACGGACTGATCGCGGCGAGCGCCTGCTGCGCATTGTTCAGGTCGCCGGCAAAAGCGACGCGGGCTTCGTAATGCATCCAGCCTTGCGCATAGCGACCCGAGCGGATTTCCAGCTCGGAAAGGTCGAACAGGGCGTGAGCATTGTCTGGCGACGCCGCCAGCACCCGGCGCAGCAGCGCCTCGGCCTCGTCAAAATGGGCCTGTTCCTTCACGCATAGCGCAAGCTTGTGCAGCACGACCGGATGATCCGGGACGACGCGAAGCGCTTCGCGCAACAAACGCTGAGCGGTCACGAAATCGTTGCGATGTTGCACCGCGGCCGCGCGCCAGACGAGCGCGTTGGCATCGGCAGGATTGTTCGACAACAGCCGTCCGGTGGCGGTGTTGACGAGTGCCCAGTCGCGCAGCGTAAAAGCCGTTTGAGCGATGACGGACAGCAGCGTGGCGTCGCACGAACGGTTGAGCCGCCACGCGCGCACCAGCACGGCAAGCGCGTCGCGTTGCAGCGCTTTGTCACGCCCAGCCTGATCGAGAAGCCGTCGACCGGCAGCGAGACACTCCGCGGCGGTTGCGTCGGATGAGTTTGCGCGGTCAAGCAGGGCCGCGAGTTCGTTGCGGGCGGGTCCGGGATCGGGATTGGGATCGGGATCAGGATCGGGATCAGGATCGGGATCGGGATCGGGATCAGGATCGGGATCGGGATCGGGATCGGGATCGGGGTTGGAGTTGGAGTTGGGACCGTTCATTCAGACGCTCCAGTGCGCGTCGCGAAGGCGCGAGCACGCGCGAAGACAGACATACGCGCAGAACGCACGAGCAAGCGCAAACGCCGCCCTGGAAGCGGCGAGCGCACTCGCTAATGCAGGCGGCCCGATCAGCGCAAGCACTACGTTGACGGGGAACTGGAAATGGAAATGGCGCCGAACCGACGCCATCCACACTCATGCCTGATTGTCTTCGATGACGCTCATCAGACGAGTCCGAAAAGTCGCGGACGCGCTGGCGAAACGTCTTTAAGGCGCGCTAGCCGCGATCTTCGGCGTGCTGACTGCCACATCGCCGCATTGCGCGCGATGCCGCAGCGCATGATCGATGAGCACGAGCGCAAGCATGGATTCAGCGATCGGCGTGGCGCGAATGCCGACACACGGATCGTGCCGCCCGAACGTTTCGACGACGACCTCCTGCCCCGCCTTGTCGATGGAACGACGCGGCGTGCGAATGCTCGACGTTGGTTTGATCGCGATCGACACGGTAATGTCCTGCCCGGTCGAAATACCGCCAAGCACGCCGCCGGCGTGATTGCCGACGAAGCCTTCCGGCGTCAGTTCATCGCCGTGCACAGAGCCGCGTTGCGCGACGCTCGCAAAGCCCGCGCCGATTTCCACGCCCTTTACCGCGTTGATGCCCATCATTGCATGCGCAATGTCCGCGTCCAGGCGGTCGAAGAGCGGCTCACCGAGACCCACCGGCACGCCCGAGGCCACCACGTTGATGCGCGCGCCGATCGAATCGCCGTCTTTGCGCAGCGCGTCCATATAGGTTTCGAGTTGCGGCACGATCTCGGCGTTCGGCACGAAGAACGGGTTTTCGCGCACGTGCGCCCAATCGACGAAAGGCACGTTGATCTCGCCGAGCGCCGCCATGTAGCCACGAATCTCGGTGCCGAACTTCTCGCGCAGCCATTTCTTCGCGACCGCGCCTGCCGCCACCGTGGGCGCAGTCAGGCGCGCCGATGAACGGCCGCCGCCGCGATAGTCGCGAATGCCGTATTTTTGCCAGTAGGTGTAATCGGCGTGGCCGGGGCGGAACGTGTCGGCGATATTGCCGTAGTCCTTGCTGCGCTGATCGGTATTGCGAATCAGCAGCGCGATCGGCGCACCGGTAGTCTGCCCTTCGAACACGCCGGACAGTATCTCGACCTTGTCCTCTTCCTGGCGCTGCGTGACGTGGCGCGACGTGCCAGGCTTGCGCCGGTCGAGTTCCAGCTGGATGTCCGCTTCGACAAGCGCCATGCCCGGCGGGCAACCGTCGATCACGCAGCCGATGGCGGGGCCGTGTGATTCGCCGAAGGTCGTGACAGTGAAGAGCGTACCGAGGGTGTTGCCGGACATGGGCGTCGTCCAAAGGAATGCGGGGAAAGCGCTATTATGCCAGCCGCTGCGTCACTTCCGCGCCCCGCGCAGTTCCGCCACAATCTGCTGCAGCTTTTCAGGCGACGCCTGCGCCGGGTCGAGCGGCTCGCCCACCGCGAGCGTCAACCGGCTCATCACGCCCTTGCTGATCGGACGTGGCCAGCGCGCGTCGCTGCCACGCGAAAACACGCTGCCCCACAACCCGCGCAGCGCCATTGGAATGACCGGCGCCGGCGTACGGCGAACGATTTCGCTCACGCCATGGCGAAACGGGTTCATTTCACCGGTCTTGGTCAGCTTACCTTCGGGGAAGATGCAGACCAGGTCGCCATCAGCCAGCGCCTGGGCGCAGCGCTCATACGCACGGGCGAGCAATTGCGCGTCCTGATGGGCCGGCGCGATCGGGATCGCCTTCGCGTGACGGAATACCCAACCCGCAACGGGCGCGTTGAAGATCTGATGATCCATCACGAAACGGATGGGCCTTGGGCTTTCGGCCATGATCACGATCGCATCGACAAAACTCACGTGGTTGCAGACCAGCACGGCCGCGCCCTCTTCCGGTATGCGCTCGGCGTGCACGAGGCGAATCCGGTAGAACGTGTGCACCAGCACCCACGCGATAAAGCGCAGCAGGAACTCGGGCACGAGCGAATAGATGTAGCTTGCCACGACGATGTTGAGCAGCGCCGTGACGAGGAAAATGGCTGGAATGCTGAAGCCGGCCGAAGTCAGCGCCACGGCCATCAGCGCTGAAACGATCATGAACAATGAGTTCAGGATATTGTTCGCGGCGATGATGCGCGCGCGGTGGCTCGGCTGGCTGCGGCTCTGGATCAGCGCATAGAGCGGCACGCTGTAGAAACCGCCGAACATCGCGAGCAGGAACAGATCGGCGAGCACGCGCCAATGCGCGGGACGCGCGAGAAATTCGCCGACGTCCAGCAGATGTCCGGCTGGAGGCAGCGCGTGGCTCGCAAAAAAGAGATCGATGCCGAACACGCTCATGCCGATCGACCCAAGCGGCACCAGACCAATCTCGATGCGCCGCTTGGACAGCTTTTCGCACATCAGCGAACCAAGACCTATACCGACCGAGAACGTGCCGAGCAGAACGGTTACTACGTCCGGGTTAGCGGAAAGCACGTTCTTTGCGAAGCTGAAGAAAGACGACAGGAACGTCGCGCCCACGAACCATAGCCATGAAATGCCGAGCAGGCTCAGAAACACCGTGCGATTGTCGCGCGCCAGCTTGAGGTTGCGCCACGTCTCGCTAAACGGATTCCAGTTGATATGCAGATCGGCCTGCGGCGCGGGCGTGGGCGGGACGAAGCGCGCCACGAAGCGCCCCGCCAGCGCGATCACGACGCACGCGCAGGCCAGCACCACCGCGCCCTGCTCGACAAAACCCGCGCCCACGCCGCCGATGATCGTGCCGACCAGAATGGCCACGAACGTGCCCATTTCGACCATGCCGTTGCCGCCGACCAGTTCCGACTTCGACAGATGCTGCGGCAGGTACGAGTACTTCACCGGGCCGAAGACGGTTGAGTGGACACCCATCAGAAACGTGCACAGGTACAGCAGCGGCGCGCTATGGAGCCAGAAGCCCGCGCCGCCGATCAGCATGACCACGATCTCGAACGTCTTCACGAGCCGCGTGAGCATCGCCTTGTCATACTTGTCCGCGATCTGGCCGGAGGTAGCGGAGAAGAGCACGAACGGCAGAATGAAAATTGCCGAGATCAGGAAGGCGGCCGTTTTCGGATCGACACCGGAAAAGCGCGCCGCCTGATACGTGACAAGCGACGTGAAGCCGATCTTGAACACGTTGTCGTTCATCGCGCCAAGAAATTGCGTCCAGAAGAATGGCGCGAAGCGGCGCTGCCCGAGCAGCCTGAACTGCGACTCGTGCGTATCTGTGGAACGGGTGGCACGACGGGCGGCAGGTAACGGACGGTCGCTCATGAAGGTCTGCGAAAGCGGAGTGAAACCGCGCGACAAAGCGGCGTGAATGGCGGAGCGCAGTGACCTGACAACGGCGTTACGCCGTCATGCAGGTGAGTGAAGGAGCGCACGCTGACACGCGCCTCGACCGTGGGTTCGCGCCGCTCACTTAGCGCTGCAGGCGTTCTGCAAGGAATCCGGGCGACCGCTGCGTCCCGTCAGCGGCGCACCACCCGGATTTGACATTACACGAAAGGGCCGCGCTGACTGGACACGCGACATTGTCCAACACGCGAGCCGCAACCGGATCAACGCGCGGGCTGCTGCTGTTCCTGCTGCTCTTCCGGCCAGTCGCGGATATAAGCCTTGAGCATGCGGTTTTCGAAACCCTGCTCCTCCACCACCGCCTTTGCGACGTCGTAGAAAGAAATGACGCCCATCAGCGCGCGGCTTTCCATGACCGGCAGATAGCGCACGTGATGTTCGAGCATCATGCGGCGCACTTCGTTGACGTCCGTTTCCGGCGTGCAGGTGAGCGGGTGGTCGTCCATGACCTTGCGGATCGTCGACGTGCCGACACTGCCGCCATTTTCGCTGAGCGTCAGGATGATTTCGCGGAAGGTCAGCATGCCGACGAGATCGCCGTACTCCATCACGACCAGCGAGCCGATGTCGTGCTCGGCCATGGCATTGACGGCTTCGTGGAGCGTGGTATCTGGCGTAACCGTGAAGAGGGTGTTGCCCTTGACTTTAAGAATGTCGCTGACTCGCATGATCTGTCTCCCGTAATGCCCGCTAAGCTGTAATGCATCGATGATTTTCGATCCTAGCGGAAAGGCCCGTAAAAGGAAAGCGCCCCGCCCATCAAGGCCTGGCGGCCATTTGCAAGCTTTGCTCCACAACTCTGGCGGCGCATGCATCGGGAAAACCGCGCTTGAAGCGCTGCATGCCGATGATAGGATGGCCGCCACCTTCATCTTTCGCGAGATCGTCCGTGATCTCGCCACCCAGGATGTCCGCCAACCGTTTCGATACGCTTGCGCTGCATGCCGGCGCCGCTCCCGATCCCACCACCGGCGCGCGCGCCACGCCGATCTACCAGACTACCTCGTTTTCGTTCCGCGATTCGGACCACGCCGCAGCGCTGTTCAACATGGAGCGCGCCGGCCATGTTTATTCGCGCATCTCGAACCCGACGGTGGCCGTGTTCGAAGAACGCGTCGCCGCGCTCGAAAACGGTGCGGGCGCGGTCGGCACGGCGAGCGGCCAGGCCGCGCTGCATCTGGCGATCGTCACGCTGATGGGCGCGGGTTCGCATATCGTCGCGTCCGGCGCGCTGTACGGCGGCTCGCACAATCTGCTGCATTACACACTGCGACGCTTCGGCATCGAAACGACATTCGTGAAACCCGGCGACCTGGACGCATGGCGCGCCGCGCTGCGTCCAAACACGCGGCTGCTGTTCGGTGAGACGCTTGGCAATCCGGGCCTCGACGTGCTCGATATCGAAGCCGTCGCGCAGATCGCGCACGAACATCGCGTGCCGCTGCTGGTCGACTCGACCTTTACCACGCCGTATCTGCTCAAACCGTTCGAGCACGGCGCGGACTTCATCTATCACTCGGCGACCAAATTCCTCGGCGGCCACGGCACGACCATCGGCGGCGTGCTCGTCGACGGCGGCACATTCGACTTCGAGCGCTCCGGCCGTTTCCCCGAGTTCACCGAGCCTTACGACGGTTTCCACGGCATGGTGTTCGCCGAGGAAAGCACCGTTGCGCCTTTCCTGTTGCGCGCGCGCCGCGAGGGCTTGCGGGATTTCGGCGCCTGTCTGCATCCGCAAGCCGCGTGGCAGTTGCTGCAGGGGATCGAAACACTGCCGCTGCGGATGGAGCGGCACGTCGCCAATACCCGGCGGGTGGTCGAGTTCCTCGCCGCGCACGCGGCCGTCGAGTCGGTCGCGTATCCGGAACTGAGTACGCACCCGGACCATGCGCTCGCAAAGCGCCTGCTGCCGCGCGGTGCCGGCGCCGTTTTCAGCTTCAACCTGCGCGGCGATCGCGCCGCCGGGCGAAGCTTTATCGAGGCCTTGTCGCTGTTTTCACATCTTGCGAATGTCGGCGACGCGCGCTCGCTCGTGATCCATCCTGCCTCCACCACACACTTTCGCATGGACGCGGCTGCACTCGCCGCAGCTGGCATTGCCGAGGGCACGATCCGCCTGTCGATCGGCCTCGAAGATCCAGACGATCTGATCGACGACCTCAAGCGCGCGCTGAAGGCGGCGCAGAAGTCGGCTGGGTCGGGTTCGGCGGGGCCGTCTGCGTCGCCCGCGCAAGCCTCGCCTGTACCATCCTCAGCGACCCACGTCCCAACGGCCCAAGCCTCAGCTGCGCCAGCCTCTGCTGCGCCAGCCTCAAGCGCGCCGGCCTCTCCCGCGCCAGCCTTCCCTTCACGCCCGGAGTCCGCATGATCCTGACCGTTCAAGGCCAGGCCGCCTATGCGTATTGCGGCGGCAAAACGTTCGACCCCGTTATGCCCACCGCCGTCTTCATTCACGGCGCCGAGCACGACCACAGCGTGTGGGCGCTGCAAACCCGCTACTTTGCCAACCACGGTTTCGGCGTGCTGGCCGTCGACCTGCCCGGACACAACCGCAGCAGCGGACCCGCGCTGACCACGGTTGCGGCGATGGCCGACTGGCTCGCCGCATTGCTGGACGCCGCCGGTGTAGCGCGGGCGTTCGTAGCAGGCCACAGCATGGGCTCGCTGATCGCGCTCGACTTCGCCGGCCGCTACCCGGAACGCGCGACCCACCTGGCGCTTCTCGCGACCGCTGCACCCATGGCCGTCTCCGACACACTGCTCGACGCGGCGCGCAATCGCGAAGCCGACGCGATCGGTATGGTGAACCAGTGGTCGCACTCGACGTTTGCCGCGAAGCCGTCCTGCCCAGGGCCGGGGTTCTGGCTGCACGGCATGAACCAGCGACTCATGGAGCGTGTCTCCGCGAACGGCGAGCCGAACCTGTTCCACACCGATTTCACCGCCTGCAACGCCTATACGGATGGCCTCGCGCGCGCGGCTCAGGTGCGTTGTGCAACGCGCCTGATTGTCGGCCGCCGTGACGCAATGACGCCGCCGCGCGCCGCCCGTGCGGTGGCGGGCGCATTGGCCGACGCCGGCGTACCTGTTGACACCGTCACGCTCGAAGCCGGTCACGCGCTGATGACCGAACAACCCGATGCCACGCTCGATGCGCTCTACAGCTTCGCCGTCACACCGCCTCGCATTGGTTCTTGAGCCGCGATCCAGGATAACGAGCGGCCACGATACCCGCGATGGACCGGGCTCGCCATCGGCCAGATGGCCAGGTTGCGCGCCTCCTCCGATAGCCGCACAATGGATCGGGCAAGCCTGTGCTGTCTGGCTCAATCGTCCGGCAGGCGGCCTGAGCGGCGCGCGCAATCGTGTCATTCGGGCATGGGGTCAGCGCGGGCATGCAATCAACAAGCGTCGCAATCCGGAGGCCCTGATGGCTCAAACCGCGCACACCGATCATTTCGCGAACTTCGCGGAGTTCTACCCGTACTACCTGAGCGAGCATCGCAACACGGTCTCGCGGCGGCTGCACTTTGCAGGATCGCTCGGGGTTATTGGCTGCCTCGCCATGGCACTCGCCACGGGCGACTGGCTATGGCTGCCGGCGGCCGTGGTCTGCGGCTATGGCTTTGCCTGGGTTGGCCACTTCTTCTTCGAGAAAAACCGGCCGGCCACTTTCCGGCATCCGTTGTATAGCCTGATGGGCGACTGGGTCATGTTCAAGGACGTCTGCGTCGGCAAGATTTCTTTATAGACGCAGTGCAGTAGTACCGAGAACGCCGTGCCGAGCGCGGTCGGAGCCTTTCTTAAGCCGTCTGATGCGGCATCGACGAAGCGCCGCTTTCGCTCTGCTCGGCACTCGCGGCACGCGAAGCAGCGCGCGCCGCGAGCAGCATGGCAAGCGTCACCTTCAGCCTGTCGTTTTCGAGCGCCGCGAGCAGCGTCGCCCCGTCTACGCGAGTGGAGTCCAGTTCAAGCTGATAAGTCAGCTCCGCGCGATCGATCACGAACAGGTCGAACAGGTGCTGAACCGTAATCTGCGCAGGGTTGGCCAGCAGCAGGAATTGCGGGCGCCTGCCCTCTTCCTGCAGCCGCGCAATCCATTCGATCTCCTCGAGCTTATCCAGAAGATGAACGGTGGTGCCCATATCGCGTCGAAGCATGCGCGAAAGATCCTGCACCGTGTAGCCCGGCTTGCCCGCGTCGCGTGCTTCCGCGAGCCGCGCGAGCAGTTCCAGCGAGTCGAACAGATTGCTGCCCTCGAAAATGGGCCGGTGAAACTGGCCGATGCGGATTGCCGGTAACGCGGAGGCGATCATGGCGCCCGCCAGCGTGATGAACCAGCACAGGTACATCCACAGCAGGAAGAGCGGCACGGCCGCGAACGCGCCATACACCGCCGTGTAGGTGGGAATGCGGCGCACGTAATAGCCGAAGCCGCGCTTCGCGAGTTCGAACGCGACCGCTGCGGCCACGCCGCCAATCACCGCGTCGCGCCACTCCACGCGGCAGTTCGGCAGGTACACATAGAGAATCGTGAAAGCGACGGCCGTCAACGGCAATGCAGCGCCCGCGAGCGCCCACTCGATCAGCGGCGTCATGCGCTGGGCCGCCGTGAACGTCATGGACTGCGTGAACAGATACGAAGAGATCGACAGGCTGACGCCAATCAGAATGGGACCGAGCGTGATGATTGCCCAGTAGACCAGAATGCGCTGCGCGATGGGCCGCGCCTTACGCACGCGCCAGATCACATTAAACGCGGATTCGACTGTCATCATGGTCATCACCGCGGTGACGAACAGAAAGATCATGCCGATCGTGGTGAGACCCTTCGCTTTCGATGCGAACTGGTTCAGGTAGTTGAAGATCTGACTGTTGAGCTGCGGGGGCATCAGATGGTCGGCGAGAAAAATCTGCAACGACGTCTGGAACGAAGCGAAAATCGGGAACGCGGTGAACAGCGCGAACGCCACCGTGGCGAGCGGCACGAGCGAAAGCATGGTGGTGAAGGTCAGGCTGCCGGCGACCTGCGCAATGCGGTCTTCGCTGCTGCGCTGCGCGGCAAATTGCGCAAGGCGTTTGAGCGTGTCGAGGTCGAAGCGCACTCTGGACAACAAACCCACCTCCTTACTCTGTAATGCGGTCATTCAGGACCTGAACGAGACCTGGCCGAATGGCTGGCAGCGGCCTGTCGAACGGACCCAGCCCCTATAATACCCGTTCACCGATGAGGCCTATGAAAGACATTCTCGTGCTCTACTACAGCCGTCACGGCGCCACGCGCGAGCTTGCGCTCGCGATCGCGCACGGCGTCGACAGCGTGCCCGGCATGCAGGCGCGCGTGCGCACCGTGCCGCCGGTGTCCACCGTCTGCGAAGCGGTTCAGCCGGACATTCCCGCCGAAGGTCCGCCCTACGTCGAACTGCGCGATCTGGAAGAATGCGCGGGCCTCGCGCTCGGTTCGCCCACGCGCTTTGGCAACATGGCCGCATCGCTCAAATATTTTCTCGACGGCACCACGCCGCAGTGGCTTTCCGGTGCGCTGTCCGGCAAGCCGGCCTGCGTGTTCACGTCCACCGGCAGTCTGCACGGCGGCCAGGAATCCACGCTGCTGTCCATGATGCTGCCGCTCCTGCATCATGGCATGCTGATCGTCGGCATTCCGTACACCGAGAGCGTGCTGTCCACCACGCAAACCGGCGGTACGCCTTACGGCGCGTCCCATTTCGCGCGTGCGGACAGCGCCGGGCAAGGCATCTCCGCCGACGAAAGAACGCTCGCGCTTGCGCTCGGCGCACGCGTCGCGCGCACGGCGGCCTCGTTGAGCGAGCGGCCGTGAACCGGCGCCATGCAGCGCCGGCGTGCATGACACGGAGCGGCGCATGAACGGGGCATCGTCGGCAACCGTCATGCCCGTGCAGCGCAAGCCGGTCGCTGCTTTTGGCGCAACCGCTGCGTTGCTCGCGCTGATCGTGATTTGCGTCGCGTGGGAATGGTGGCTCGCGCCGCTGCGTCCCGGTGGCTCCCTGCTGGTTCTGAAAGCGGTGCCGCTGCTGCTTGCTGTGCCCGGGGTGTGGCGACATCGGCTGTACACGCTGCAATGGGCGTCGATGCTGATCCTGCTGTATTTCACCGAGGGTATTGTGCGCGGCTGGAGCGATCGCGGCTTGAGCGCGCGATTGGGCTGGCTGGAAACGGCGCTTGCCGTCGTCTTTTTTGTTTGTGCGCTGGCGTATGTCGCGCCATTCAAGCGCGCCGCCAAAGAGGCTGCGAAGCTCGCTGAGAAAAGCGACGAACGAAGTACAGGACCAGCCGCTGGAAGAAACGCTGAAACCCGTTGAAAAAGCCGCCGACGCAACCGCCAACACCCGCCCGAACGCCCGAACGCCCGACTTGATCGACCGACCATCATGACCGACGCCGACTTCCTCACCGCCTGCCGCGACGCTATCGGCGCCGCCCATGTACTCACCGATCCGCACGACACCGCGCCCTATCTCACGGACTGGCGCCGCCGTTACACCGGCGCCGCATGCGCCGTGCTGTGCCCCGCGACGTCCGCCGAAGTCGCAGCGCTCGTCAAACTGGCCGTCGCGCATCGCGTTGCGCTCGTCCCGCAAGGGGGCAACACCGGCCTTGCCGGCGGCGCCACGCCTGACGCGAGCGGCACTCAGGCCGTCATCAGCTTGCGGCGGCTGAATCGCGTGCGCGATATCGATCCGCACAACAACACGATTACCGTTGAAGCCGGCGTGATTCTCGCCGACGTGCAAAAGCGCGCCGAGGAAGCCAACCGGCTGTTCCCGTTGAGTCTCGCCGCGGAGGGCAGCTGCTCGATCGGCGGCAATCTCGCGACCAACGCCGGCGGCACCGGCGTTCTGCGCTACGGCAACACACGCGAGCTGTGCCTCGGCCTCGAAGTGGTCACGCCGCAAGGCGAGCTGTGGGACGGCCTGCGCGGGCTGCGCAAGGACAACACCGGCTACGATCTGCGCGACCTGTTCATCGGCGCGGAAGGCACGCTCGGCATCATCACGGCGTCCGTGCTGAAGCTGCATCCGCAGCCGGCTGCGCGCGTGACGGCGCTCGCCGCGCTCGCGTCGCCGCACGCGGCGCTCGACTTTCTGTCGCTCACACAAAGCATCGCCGGACCGCTTCTGACCGGTTTCGAGCTGATGTCCGATTTCTGCCTGCGTCTCGTCGGCCGCCATTTCGAGCAGATGCGCTATCCGTTTGCCGAGCCGCATGCGCAGATCGTGCTGCTTGAACTGTCCGACAGCGAGAGCGAGCAGCACGCGCGTGCGCTGTTCGAGCGGTTGATGGAAAACGCGCTGGAAAGCGGGCTCGTGCAGGACGCGGTCGTCGCGGAAAATCTCGCGCAGTCGCGCGCGTTCTGGAATCTGCGCGAGCACATACCGCTTGCGCAGGCCGAAGAAGGTCTGAACATCAAGCACGATATCGCGGTGCCAATCTCACGCATCGGCCACTTCATCGAAGAAACGGACGCCGCCATCGTGCAAGCGGTGCCGGGCGTGCGCATGGTCACGTTCGGCCATCTCGGCGACGGCAATCTGCATTACAACGTGCAGGCGCCGGAAGGCGTCGACGCAAAGGCATTTCTCGAGCAGTACCAGAGTTCCATCAACCAGCTCGTGTACGACAGCGTGCATCGGCACCGCGGCAGCATCAGTGCGGAGCACGGCCTTGGGCAACTCAAGATCGACGAGGCCATGCACTACAAACAGAACGTGGAAGTGCAGTTGATGCGCGCCGTCAAACACGCGCTGGACCCGCTGAACCTGATGAATCCCGGCAAGGTGCTACGCTGAGACCTGAGCGTGCAGCCCGATCCGCGCCGTGCGCGCGGCGCCCATTTGAGGAGTCGTGTTCGTGAAGATTCGAGTGTTGTCCGACCTGCATCTGGAGAACGACGAGCCGGAGCTGGTCCCGCACGCGCCGGCCGATCTGATCGTGCTGGCGGGCGACATCCACAATCATGCGGCCGGACCGCGCTGGGCGGCGCAGACTTTCGACGGCACCGTGCCGGTCATTTATGTGCCGGGGAACCACGAGTATTACGACGGCGAATTCGGCGCGCTAGAAGCCGCGATGCACGACGCGGCCGAACAGGTCGACAACGTACACGTGCTGAATAATGCCGCGCTCGTCGATCCGCAGGGCCGCTGGCGCGTGCTCGGCACGACGCTGTGGACGGACTTCGCGTTATTCGGAGCGCAAGCGGAAGCTGTCGCTGAATCGGTGGAAGCGGCGAGCAAGGTCATGCTCGACTTTCACGGTGTCATTCAGATGCATTGGCCGAACACGACTCACGACGCACCGCGTCACTTCACGCCTGCCGACTCACTCGCATTGCATCGCCAGGCGCGCACGTGGCTCGCAGGGGAGCTGGCCAAACCGTTCGGCGGCAAAACGATCGTCGTTACGCATCACGCACCGCATCGGCTGAGTCTGGCCGAGCGCTATGCTGAAGACCGCGTGTCGGCGGGCTTCGTCAATCACCTGCCGGAACTGGTGCGCGCGCCCGTCGACCTGTGGATTCACGGCCATACGCATACGTCGTTCGACTACACCGTGCACGGCACGCGCGTGGTGTGCAATCCGCGCGGCTACTTCGACCGGCGCACCCGCCAGTGGGAAAATCCGCAGTTTGCGTGGGACAAGGTGGTCGAAATCTGACGCGGCTGCGGGGGAGTGGCAACGCGGATCATTCACTCGGTGCCGCTTCATAGCACGAGCGCATTAGCACGAAACGCGCTGGCCAGAGGTACGCCACTGAATGTGGAAGACATTAATCCCGGCTGCAGCGAAACGGCTGCGCGCAGCGCGCCGCCACTTATCTCAACGATCGCGCCGTTGACCCTGCTCGCCCGGCCGCTCGACTTTGATCGGCACCAGTTGCGGCTGCTGTTCGCGCAGGCGGCGCAGCAAATCGCGCGAGGCGGCGATTCCGATCAGACCAAACATGACGGCCACGCCGATCATCAAATGCGTATCCATGATTCCCTCGTCCTTCCGTTTTTGCAGATTTGCCAGACCGCGGCGGCATGAAACTTTACGAGCCAAATGCGGGCAAAGTCGCACCTGCCGCAGCGCATGACTGACACGTTAGCAAAACGAATACACCACAGAAGTAAGGAAATGTTGCGGCGCGTCAGCGTTGTAACGGGGCCGGACCATCACCCACCGCCCCCCATGTCGCCATGCCAATTCAGGCGCGCGCGAACTGCCGCAATTCCTGTTGATCCACGGCGAGCGTCGCCGGCAATTCGTCACGCAGGAATTCCACCCAGGTACGAATTTTTGCGTCCAGATACTGACGCGATGGGTACAGCGCGTACAGATTCATTTCCTGCGACGTGTACTCGGGCAACAGCCACACGAGTTCGCCGTTTCGCAAACCGCTGATCGCCGAATAAATCGGAATGAGGCCGACGCCCATCCCGCTGCTCACCGCCACTGCCATCGCTTCGGCGACATTCACCTGAAACGTGGTCGCGCCGAGCATGACGGTTTCTTCGCCGTTCGGGCCGTCGAAAGTCCATTTGTCGGTTGGGAAGACCGGCGTGACCATTTGCAGACACGTGTGCTGGATCAAATCCGCGGGCGTTTGCGGCGCGCCATGTCGCTCCAGATATTTCGGCGACGCGCACGCGATGCTAAACGCGCTGCCGAGCCGTTGTGATACCAGACCCGAGTCCGGCAGACCGGTGGCGAGCGTCAGTGATACGTCAAAACCTTCGTCGAGTAGATCGGGCATACGCTGCGCAAGCGTCAGTTCGATATGCACGTCCGGATAACGCTCCTGGTAACGACCAACCGCAGGCACCACATAGTGCTGGCCGAAGCTCGTCATGGCGTGAACTTTCAGTTTGCCGGACGGGCGCGCATGCGCGTCGCTGGCCTCCGCTTCGGCCTGGTCCACGTACGCGAGGATCTGCTCGCAGCGCTGAAGGTATCGTTCGCCCGCCTCCGTCAGCGCAATGCGGCGCGTGGTGCGGTTCAGCAGGCGGGTCCGCAGATGCGCTTCCAGATCGGACACGGCGCGCGATGCGTAAGCCGTGGTCGTATTCAGGTGTTGCGCGGCACCTGTAAAGCTGCCTGCTTCGACTACGCGGACAAAAACGCGCATGTTCTGGAGCGTATCCATGACCTTTCCAACATCGATGCCGTAAATTGGAGGCGATTGTTACACAATTCGCAAAGGCGATTGTCTCATATCGCGTAAGAATGCCTTGCATCTTTACCGGTTATTCCCCAATCAATCAAAAAATATAATTGCACGCAGGCATCTATAGTCAATTTTGGAGGAAATCGTGCAGTCTCCGGTACAAAAAGGGATCGCTACAAGTGTAGTTCTTACGATCCTATTAACAATCGCCGGCTGTGCAAATACCGGGGGCATCGCGCCGCAGACGACCACTGCCGAACCGTCGTCGCTCGACGTCGGCAACGCGATCCGGGCGGCTGATGCGGACGCGCAATGGCCCGCCGCCGACTGGTGGCGCGCGTACAACGACCCGCAGCTCAATCAGTGGATCGAAGCCGCTCAGGCGGACAACCCGACTCTTGCCGCTGCCCAGGCCCGCGTGCGGCAAGCCATGTCCATGGCGGGCGTCGCGCGTTCGGCACTTGCGCCGCAGGTCAACGGCAGCCTGTCGATCCAGCGCCAGAAGTGGGCCGACAACCTTTACTACGGCCCGGGACCGCTCGCGGGCGAGCAGTCGTGGAACAACACCGGCACGCTGGGTCTGTCGTACCACCTCGACATCTGGGGCAAAGACAAAAATGCGGCGGAGCGCGCGCTCGACGCCGCGCACGCGAGCGCGGCCGATGCACGCGCCGCGCAGCTCGAACTGCAAGGCAATGTGGTGCGTACCTACATCGAGATGTCGCTGAATTACGCGCTGCTCGACATCGCCAGACAGACGCTGCAACAGCAGCAACAGATCGTGGATCTTGCCAACCGTCGTCTGAACGGCGGTATCGGCACGCAACTCGAAGTGAGCCAGGCCGAAACGCCGCTGCCCGAGTACGAGCGCCAGATCGACGCGATCGAGGAAAAGATCGCCCTCGGCCGCAACCAGCTCGCGGCGCTTGCAGGCAAGGGCCCGGGCGCGGGCGACGCGATCCAGCGCCCGACGCTGTCGCTCACCGCGCCCGCCGGCTTGCCGAGCACGCTGCCCGCCGACCTGATCGGCCATCGTCCGGACGTGGTCGCGGCGCGCTGGACGGTGGCGGCGCAGGCGCGTGGCATCGACGTCGCCAAGGCCAATTTCTATCCGGACATCAACCTGCTGGCCTCGATCGGCGGCTACGCGGCAATGGGACCGCTGTTTCAGTTCCTGAAGAATCCGTCGCATAGCTGGAGCGCGGGTCCGGCGCTGTCGCTGCCCATTTTCGACGGTGGCCGCTTACGCTCGGAACTCGGTGCGGCGTCGGCGGGTTATGACGTGGCAGTCGAGAACTACAACCAGTCGATCGTCGGCGCGCTGAAGGACATTTCGGACCAGGTGATCCGCATCCGTTCGCTCGCGACTCAGGCCAACGACGCCGACCGTTCGGTCGCCGCCGCCCGCAAGAACTACGAGCTGTCGCGCGAAGGCTACCGGCGCGGTCTGACCGACTATCTGAACGTGCTGATCGCGCAGAACCAGTTGCTGCGCGCGCAGGAAGGCGTCGCGAAGATCCAGGCGGAACGCCTGGGCGCGCATGCGTCGCTCGTGACTGCGCTGGGCGGCGGACTGGATGAGCCGGCCAACGGTCCTCAGCCGGGCGACACGCTGCCTGCGCACGGAAAAGGCCGGGTCCATGCGCCGGCGATACCCGACGCGGCAACAGCCGCCAGGAACGCAACTGGCGCAACGACGGCAACCGCCGCAAAGAACGCAGCAGACGCAACGACGACGACAACCGCCGCAACCGGACCCGCAGCGGCGGCAGCAACCATACCCTCCGCCGCGCCTTCGCCCGCTCGCGCGGTCGCAGCCGAGTGAGGAAGCCGGCCATGTCAGCTCCCTCCTCCTCTGCCGCGCGTCCCGCGTCGTTCGGTGCGCTTTGGCCGGCCATCGCCGAATGGGCGCGCAGCGACGGCCTCACGTGGATTTATCTCTTCAAGGCGCTCGCCGCGTGCTTCCTTGCGCTGGGCGTCGCGATGAAGCTCGACCTGCCGCAGCCGCGCACCGCCATGACCACGGTGTTCATCGTGATGCAGCCGCAAAGCGGCATGGTGTTCGCCAAAAGCTTTTACCGGATCTGCGGCACGCTGGTCGGGCTCGTCGTCATGCTTGCGCTGATCGGCCTGTTCTCGCAACAACCCGAGCTGTTCATCATCACGACGGCAATCTGGGTCGGTATCTGCACTGCCGGCGCTGCGCGCAATCGTAACTTTCGCTCCTATGGCTTCGTGCTGGCCGGCTACACGGCCGCGCTAATCGGCATCCCGGCGTCGCAGCATCCGGACGGCGCCTTTCTCAGCGCGCTCACTCGGGTCGCCGAAGTCGTGGTCGGTATCGTCTGCGCGGGAGCGGTAAGCGCCCTCGTGTTTCCGCAGTTGACCGGCTTGCAGATGCGCAGCACGGTGCGCGCGCGGTTCTCCGCGTTCGTCGAGTATGTGTCGGCGTCGCTGGCCGGCCGCAACGATCGCGCGCAGATCGAGGCGACCAACGCGCGCTTCGTCGCCGATATCGTCGGCTTCGAGGCGGCGCGCAGCGTGGCGGTGTTCGAGGGTCCCGATTCGCGGATGCGCGGCGGCCGCCTCGCACGTCTGAACAGCGAGTTCATGACCGCGTCGACGCGCTTTCATGCGCTGCATCAACTGATGAACCGGCTGCGCGGCGCCCCTAACCGCGCTTCGATGATCGCGGTCGACGCGCTCGAACCGTACTTCAAGGAAATCGCCCCGCTGCTCGCCCGGTCCGGCGAGCCGGTGTTAAGCGCTGCCGACGCCGCGCACGCCGCCGCGCAGCTTGACGCCTACAAGGCCGAACTGCCCGGCCGCGTGCGTGCGACCCGCGCGGACCTGCAAGCGCATCCGGACGCGCCGCTACTCGACTTCGACACCGCCGCTGAACTGCTGTATCGCTTCATCGACGATCTGCACGCTTATGCGGCGACCTATGCGTCGCTCGCCGTCGACACGCACGCGCGCGAGCGCTGGATCGAGCGCTACGAGCCGAAGACGAACGCGATTGCCGCGGGCGTGTCCGGCGTGCGCGCGGCGCTCGTCATGATGGTGCTGGGCGCTTTCTGGATCGCGACGGCCTGGCCGAGCGGCTCCACGTTGACGCTGAACGCGGCGGCGGTGTGCGCGCTGGCGTCGTCGTCGCCGAATCCGAAGCGCACGGCGTTCCAGATGGCGGCGGGCACACTGGCCGCGTCGGTCATGGGCATGATCGCGGTGTACGGGGTGTTTCCGCATATCGACGGCTTTCCGCTGCTGTGCGCGGCGCTCACGCCATTCCTGCTGCTCGGCGTGTTCATGACGACGCGACCGGCGCTCGCCGGTTACGGAGTCGGCTACTGCATCTTTTTCTGCTTCCTGGCCGGCCCGGACAACGTGATCCATTACGACCCGAGCGGCACGATCAACGACGCGATTGCACTGGTGCTGTCGATGCTGGTGGCGTCGATCGCGTTTGCGGTGCTGCTGCCGCCATCCACACCGTGGCTGCGCAACCGCCTGCTCGTCGATCTGCGCCGTCAGGTGGTGCTGGCGAGCCGCGCGGGGCGACGGCGGGTGCGTTCGCGCTTCGAGAGCGGCGCGCGCGATCTGATGTTCCAGATCAACGCGCTCGCGCCGACCGAGCCCGAGTTGAAACGCGACACGTTGCGCTGGCTCTTTTCGGTGCTCGAAGTGGGCAACGCGGTGATCGATCTACGCATGGAGATCGCGGCCCTGCCCGCCGACGCCCGCTACGCGAAGTCGACGCCATGGCGCGTTGCGTTGCGCGCCGTGCGCGATGCACTGATTGCGCTGTTCGACAAGCCGCGCGGCGACCGCCTCGAGCGCGCGCTCGCCGCGACGGACGACGCGATCGCGGCCATGCAACAGATGCTGGCAGCCGTCACGCCGCAGCGTGACGAGCGGCACCGGCTGCAACGCATTCTCAGTCAACTGCATTTCATTCGTACCGCGCTGCTCGATCCGCAATCACCGCTCGAACCGTTGATGAGCGGACGTGCCGACGCGCCAGAAGGAGTTCATCATGCCGCGTGATATTGCCGTTTTCGATGCTTACGTGCCGGCCATCGTGCTGCTGTTTATTGCGGGTGCCGCGCTGACGTGGGCGCTGGATCGCGTGATCGCCGTAACCGGCCTGTATCGCGTGGTGTGGCACCCGTCCCTGTTCCGGGCAAGTTTGCTCGTGTGTGTGTGCGGCGTGCTGGGTCTCGCCGTTTATCGTTGATCAGAGTCGAAAATGACTATCCGAAATCTTGTGGGCTTCGTCGCGACAGCCGTTATTTTCATCGTCGCCATTTTGATTGGACGCGTGCTGTGGGTTCATTACATGGATGAACCGTGGACTCGCGATGGGCGCGTGCGTGCCGAGATCGTGAATGTCGCGCCGGACGTATCGGGCGCGGTGGTCGATCTGCCGGTGAAAGACAATCAGTTGGTGAAGAAGGGCGACCTGTTGATGCAGATCGATCCGTCGCACTATGAGATTGCGGTCGAGCAGGCGCAGGCTGCGGTTGCCGCGCGCAAGGCCGAGTTGCAGATGAAGCGTGACGATGCGCAACGTCGGGCGGACATGGATGCTCTGGTCGTGTCCAAGGAGAGCCGTGAGAACGCGACCCATACGGCGTCGGCCGCGGAGGCGTCCTATCAGCAGGCGCTCGCCGCGCTCGACGCCGCCAAGCTGAACCTGGCGCGCACGCGGGTCGTCTCGCCGGTGGATGGCTACGTGACGAATCTGAGCGTGTTTCGCGGTGATTACGCGACGGCTGGGTCGGCCAAGCTGGCGATTGTCGATAGCCACTCGTTCTGGGTTTATGGGTACTTCGAGGAAACCAAGTTGCCGCATGTTCGCGTTGGCGATAAGGCTCAGGTGCGGCTGATGAGTGGTGGCACCTTGCAGGGGCATGTCGAGAGTATTTCCCGGGGGATTTACGATCGGGATAATCCCGAGAGCCGGGAGTTGCTGGCTGATGTGAATCCTACTTTTAACTGGGTGAGGTTGGCGCAGCGGGTGCCTGTGAGAGTGGCTATCGATGCGGTGCCGGCTGGGGTTGTTCTGGCGGCGGGGATTACTTGTACTGTTGTGGTGTTGCCTGGTTAAGAGGTGGCTTTTTTGTGGGTTTTTTGCCTGCGGCGGCTGGTTTTGGTTTGGCTTTGCTTGATCCTGGTCTTTCCCTGTTGGCCTTTCCTTGATTCGCTTGTGGTCTATTGGCGTTGCCCCTGTGCGGGGCGGCACTCACTTTCTTTGCGGCCGCAAAGAAAGTAAGCAAAGAAAGCGGCTCACACCGCCAGCCACGAAGCGGGCACCCCGGCTTGGAGGGCATATTGGTTCGATCTACGAATGATCCCCCGCACACTCCACGCCCGTGACACAGCCGTCATCCGCTCCCACTCCGCACTTCGTGCGTCGCGGACGGGTCTGCCAGGGAAACTAGGGGTGCGCTGACATGGCGGTGGGGCCATCGGCTTCGCCTCGGCGATGCGCCGGAAAAACCGATGGTCCAGATTTGCGCGGGGCGCGCGGACAACCGATGGTTGGGGATGTGCCCGGGGGCGCGCGTAGCGCTGCCGGAAGAATGACTGCCTTGTCACGGGAGCGGAGTGTGCGGGAGCACGGATTCCAGATGGGCCACTGCATCCTGCAAGCCAAGGGACCCGCTTAAGAATTAGCGGTTTGAGCCGCTTTCTCTTGCCTACTTCTCTTTGCGGCGGCAAAGAGAAGTAGGTGCCGCCCCGCACAGGGGCGATGCTAATAGACCACAAGCAAAACAAGGATCTACGAACGATCCCTCGCACCCTCCCCGCCCGTGACAAAGCCATCATCCGCTCCCACTCCGCACTGCGTGCGTCGCGGACGGATCTGCCAGGGAAACCAGGGTGCGGTAACACGGCGGCGGAGCCATCGGCTTCACCCCGGCGAGGCGCCGGAAAAAACCGATGGTCCAGATTTGCGCGGGGCGCGCGGACAACCGATGGTTGGGGATGTACCCGGGGGCGCGCGTAGCGCTGCCGGAAGAATGACTGCCTTGTCACGGAAGCGGAGTGTGCGGGGGCACGGATTCCAGATGGGCCACTGCCTCTTGCAACCCGCGGGCCCCGCTTAAGAGTTAGCGGTTTGAGCCGCTTTCTCTTGCCTACTTCTCTTTGCGGCGGCAAAGAGAAGTAGGTGCCGCCCCGCACAGGGGCGACGCTAATAAACCACAAGCAAAACAAGGAAAGGCCAAAAAAACCAGCCAAAGGCAAAAAACCAGCCAAAGGCAAAAAACCAAAGGCTATTAAAGCCTGAACTTCCCGACCATCGCCTTCAACCCTCTCGCCTGATCATCCAGAGATCTGGCAGCAGCGGTAGCCTGCTCCACCAACGCCGCATTCTGCTGCGTGCCGGAATCCATCTGCGTCACCGCGAGGTTAATCTCCTCGATCCCCGCGCTCTGCTCCGACGAAGCGGCTGAAATCTCACCCATGATGTCCGTCACACGCTTCACGGCCCTGACCACCTCGTCCATCGTCTGCCCCGCATCCTGGGCCAGCACCGACCCATTGCCCACCCGCTCGACAGACGCACTGATCAACCCCTTGATCTCCTTCGCCGCCGCGGCGCTGCGTTGAGCCAGATTGCGCACTTCCGCCGCAACGACCGAGAACCCGCGCCCCTCTTCACCCGCTCGCGCCGCTTCCACCGCCGCATTCAGCGCCAGAATATTCGTCTGGAACGCAATTCCTTCGATCACGCCGATGATGTCGCCAATACTGCGCGCACTGTCGTTGATCTGGTTCATCGTCGCCACCACGCGGCTCACCACCTCGCCACCCTTCTCCGCAATCGCCGACGCATTGTTCGCCAGCGCGCTCGCCTGCTTCGCGTTGTCAGCGTTCTGACGAACCGTCGACGTCAACTGCTCCATGCTGCTCGCCGTGCGCTCGAGCGCCACGGCCTGTTGCTCGGTGCGCTGCGACAGATCCAGATTGCCCATCGAAATCTCGCCGGACGCCGTAGCGATCGCATCGGCGCTCGACGCGATATCGGCGACCGTCGTCGCAAGCCCGCTCTGCATGTCGTGCAGTGCGAACAGCATGCTCGACGTGTCCTTGCCGCTCAACGCGATCCGGTTCGACAGATCGCCCGCCGCGATGCGGCTCGCGATCTCCTTCGCGTATCCCGGCTCGCCGCCGAGCTGGCGAGCGAGCCGCCGTACGACCCACTCGCTGATGCCGAACGCGAGCACGATCAGTGCGAGCGTCATCGCCGCAATCATCACGAACGACGAATGGTAGATAAACCCCGACGTCCTGATGGTCGCCTTCGCGGCCGTCGCGCGCTGTGCAACGAGTTCGTCGACCATCTTTTCGAGCTTGCCGGTTTCGACCAGCAGCGAGACGTCCTGCGTGCCGACCTGCCAGTTCATTTGCGACAGATCGAGCGGCTGCGCCTTCACGAGCGTCACAAAATCCCGCAGATGTCCGCTCCACAGCGCCACCGCCGCGGCGAACTTCTTCTGCTGATCGACCGCCTTCGCGTCTGACAGATCGACGTACTGTTGCAGCGTGTTGAGTTCGGCCGACAGGCCGCCCAAACCATGATCGATGTCCGAGCCGAGGTCGTCGCGCTCCTTCGCCGTCGTCGCCGTGAGCAGCATTTTCTGCGCACGGCTTGCACGCAACATGTGTCCACGCGCCTCTTCCGCCGCTCGGCTTGCTACGTGGCCCTGATCGTAAATCGACTGCGCGGACGCATTGAGACGACTGATCTGCGTCAGCGAAAACACGCCAATCAGCAATGTGCCAACCAGCAGCACGGCGAACGCGACGCGCAACATCGCCTTTACCGACAAACCCTTAAGCCTCGCCGCCCGCGAGCGGCCGCCCTTGCCACGCGACGGCGACTGGCCGGCCGCTTCCCCTTCCGGTACAAACCCCGCGCCTGGCTGACTGCCTAGCGAAACTGCTTTCATTTTCTGGTCCCCGTGTAGAACAGCCGGAAAGGTCGGTTCCGGCACTGCTGCCTCGTTGATGCCTCGTTACTGCCTCGTTACTGCTTCGTGATGCCGGTTGATGCGTCGGTGCTGCATCGTTACTGCTGCTTGCCTACGGGTGTTGCCGCTCGTTTCCGCGTGTTACCCCTCATTGCCGCTTTTGCTTGCCGCCCGATAGCCGCTTGCATGGCTGCTGATCTTCCCCGGGGTCTACGGCACAAACGCGCGCAATCTTTAGCTTCACGGACGAACCGGCGACATGCGTACCGCACGCTCGAACGTTCTGCCCACCCAGCAACCTGATCTCTGCGAACCGTTTTATACACGGTCAAAAATCGGTCCATGCCTTTTATCAGACGAGTGACCGGATCACTTTCCCGTTTTGCGGGAAGAGTGGCTGACCGCATCCGAAGCGTGCTCGCGACTGTGCTCGTGAGAGCGCACGGATCTCGTAGCCAGCCGTGCATGTCCGATTCGCAACAAAACTTGTCCTTACAATTCGCTCAAGCCACATTAAACTTGGGCAATCAGTTCGGATCGCGATGACAGCGCGAAGCGCCGCATGCTGCTTCACACGATGCCGGTATCGGCCGCCGCGGTCAGCTTCACTCTTTCTCTCCTCTTTCACTAAAGCGTATGGAAACGAGCCTCGACAAAAGCGCCCTCGGCGGCGCATCCGCTGGACTGGCTGCCGCCAGCTCCTCGACAAGCGCCCCGAGCGTCTCGACCGCGCCCGCCGCCCCGGTGCAGCGGACGGTCTATTCGGTGCTCGGCGCGATCAGCTTTTCGCATCTGCTCAACGACATGATCCAGTCGTTGATCCTCGCGATCTACCCCATGCTGAAGGACAATTTTTCGCTATCGTTCGGCGAGATCGGGTTGATCACGCTGACCTATCAGATCACCGCGTCGCTGCTGCAACCGCTCGTCGGCATGTACACCGACCGGCATCCGAAGCCGTATTCGCTGCCCGTCGGCATGGGCTTCACGCTGTCGGGACTGCTGCTGATGTCGGTCGCGCCAAGCTTCGGCGTGTTGCTGGTGGCCGCGGCGCTGGTGGGCTGCGGGTCGTCCGTCTTTCACCCGGAGTCGTCGCGAGTCGCGCGCATGGCGTCCGGCGGCCGGCATGGCCTCGCGCAGTCGCTTTTCCAGGTGGGCGGCAATGCGGGCTCGTCGCTCGGACCGCTGCTGGCCGCGCTGATCGTGATTCCGCATGGGCAGCGCAGCATCGCCTGGTTCTCGGTGGCGGCGCTGGTTGCGATCGTCGTGCTCGCGCAGATCGGCCGCTGGTACAAGGCGCATCCCGCCATCAAAAAGACGCGCAGCCAGGCGGGTCACGCCACGCTGTCGCGCAACAAGGTGATGTTCGCGATGGCCGTGCTGATGCTGCTGGTCTTCTCCAAGTATTTTTATCTCGCGAGCCTGAACAGCTATTTCACGTTCTATCTGATCGACAAATTCCATCTGCCGGTACAGGCGGCGCAGGTGCATCTGTTCGTGTTCCTCGCGGCAGTGGCGGCGGGCACGGTGATCGGCGGCCCGATCGGCGACAGGATCGGCCGCAAGTATGTGATCTGGGTGTCGATTCTCGGCGTTGCGCCATTCACGCTGCTGCTGCCTTATGCCAACCTGTTCTGGACCGGCGTGCTGACGGTGATTATCGGTGTGGTGCTGGCGTCGGCGTTCTCGGCGATCCTGGTCTATGCGCAGGAATTGATTCCCGGCAAGGTCGGCATGGTCGCGGGCCTGTTCTTCGGTTTCGCGTTCGGCATGGGCGGCATCGGCGCTGCCGTGCTGGGTCAGTTGGCCGATGCGACCAGCATCACGTATGTGTACAAGGTCTGCTCGTTCCTGCCGCTGATCGGCGTGCTGACGGTGTTCCTGCCCGACGTCGAGGGCAAGCGCGCGAAGGCTTGATGGCCGGTCGTTGCGTAGGGTATCGGATGAAGGCGCTTCGGCGCCTTTATTCTTTTGTGGCGGCGGCCTGGTGACTGGTGGCCTGTGCGCTGTGCCTTGTGCTCCTGCCTTGTGCTCCTGCCTTGTGCTCCTGCCTTGTGCTCCTGCCTTGTGCTCCTGCCTCGTGCCCCTGCCTTGTGCCCTGTGCCGTATCCCCTCCCCTGTGGCCCTATGCGCTGCGCGCTGCGCCCAGTGTTGGCGCCCTGACGCCCCAGCCCGCCGCGCCGCACTGTCTTTCCCCGCCCCGCTCATGGTGAACCCGCGTTGTCCGCGAAGCCACGCGTGCTCTATGCTTGACACTACGCACGTCCGGCTCTCGCGCTCTTCATAAGGCCGTGCGAACCACGTTCGTCCCCCAATCCACTTACGCAGCAGAAGGATCGTCGCAGATGACCCGCTACCGCGATTTCCACCGCCGTTCGATCGACGATCCAGAAGGATTCTGGCGTGAACAGGCGCAGCGCATTCATTGGGACACGCCATTCGACACGGTGCTGGACCGCTCGAATCCGCCGTTTGCACGCTGGTTCAGCGGCGGTCGCACGAATCTCTGCCACAACGCGGTGGATCGCCACCTGGCCGCCCGCGCACAGCAGAACGCGCTGGTGTATGTGTCGACGGAAACCGGTATCGAGCGGCGTTACACGTACGCTGAACTGCACGCTGAAATCAACCGGATGGCGGCCGTGATGCGTTCGCTCGGCGTCAAACGCGGCGATGTCGTGCTGCTCTATCTGCCGATGATCCCCGAGGCACTGTTTGCGATGCTCGCATGCGCGCGGCTCGGCGCGATTCACTCGGTGGTGTTCGGCGGCTTCGCGGCGCCCAATCTCGCCGCACGCATCGACGACGCGAAGCCGGTGCTGATCGTCACCGCCGACGCCGGCGCGCGCGGCGGCAAGGTGATCGACTACACGCCGCTCGTCGACGAAGCACTGGCGCGCGCCAGCCATAAAACGCCGAACGTGCTGCTGATCGACCGGCAACTCGCACCAGAGCGCCTGAACGCGAGCTATCTGGTCGCCTATGAACCGCTGCGCGAACAGTTTTTCGACGCTCACGTGCCATGCGTGTGGCTCGAATCGAACGAGCCCTCGTATGTGCTGTACACGTCGGGCACGACCGGCAAGCCGAAGGGCGTGCAGCGCGACGTCGGCGGCTACGCGGTCGCGCTCGCCGCGTCGATGGACCATATCTTTCAGGGCAAGCCCGGCGACACGATGTTCACTGCGTCGGACGTCGGTTGGGTGGTCGGCCACAGCTACATCATCTACGCGCCGCTGATTGCGGGACTCACCACCGTGATGTACGAAGGCACGCCCATCCGTCCGGACGGCGGCATCTGGTGGCGCCTCGTCGAGCAACACAAGATCAACATCATGTTCACCGCGCCCACAGCATTGCGCGTACTGAAGAAGCAGGACCCGGCGCTGCTGAAAAAAGCGGATCTGTCGAGCCTGCGCACACTCTTTCTCGCCGGCGAACCGCTCGACGAGCCCACCGCCGCATGGATCGCCGATGCACTCGGCAAGCCGGTCATCGACAATTACTGGCAGACCGAAACCGGCTGGCCCATGCTCGCGATCCCGCGCGGCGTCGACGCGTTGCCGACCAAACTCGGCTCACCTGGCGTGCCGTCGGCGGGCTTCGACCTCACGTTGCGCAACGAAGCGACGGGCGAGCCCTGCGCCGCCGGAGAAAAAGGCGTACTCACGCTGAACTATCCGTTGCCGCCGGGCTGCATGTCGACGGTATGGGGCGACGACCAACGCTTCATCACCACCTACTGGTCGAGCATTCCCAACCAGCAGGTCTATTCGACGTTCGACTGGGGCATTCAGGACGAAGACGGCTACGTGACGATCCTTGGCCGTACCGACGACGTGATCAACGTCGCCGGCCACCGTCTCGGCACGCGCGAGATCGAGGAAGCGTTGTCGAGCCACGCGGCGGTTGCGGAAGTGGCGGTGGTCGGCGTGACCGACGCGCTGAAAGGCCAGGCGGCGATGGCGTTCGTCGTGGTGCGTGACGCCGGGACGTATGCGAACGAGAACGCGCGCGCGAAGCTCGAAGCCGAACTTACGTCGACCGTCGATCGCCAGCTTGGCGCCATTGCGCGGCCGGCGCGCGTGGTCGTCGTGTCGATGCTGCCGAAAACGCGCTCCGGCAAACTGTTGCGACGCGCGATTGCGGCGCTCGCCGAAGGCCGCGAACCGGGCGATCTGCCGACCATTGAAGACCCGGCGGCGCTGCAGCAGGTGCGGGATGCGCTCGGCAATACCGGGACAAAGTAGGCAACGCGTTTAGCTCACGCGTTTCGCTTCGAGGAACCGCTTCAGGATCGCGTTTGAATACGCGCCCGCGATCTCCGTGAGAAACGACACGAAGGACGCGGGCGCGTGGTCGTCCGCGGTATCGGAAATGGTGCGCACGACCGCGCACGGCACCCCATATTCGTAACAGACCTGCGCGATGGCCGCGCCTTCCATTTCGACGGCGAGCGCATCGGGCAGTGCGTCGCGCAACGCAATGACGGCCGCGGCGCTCGCCACGAACCGGTCGCCGCTTACGATCAAGCCGCGATGCACTCGCGGTTCGCGCGTACCGAAGCGCGCAGCCACAACGGCGCCTTCTTCCGTTACGAAACGCTCGCAGGCCGCCGCGAGCGCATTCGCCAGCGCTGCGTTGGCGGCAAAGCGCGACACGCCGAGCAGCGGCACTTCGAAACGGGGAAAGAGCGGCGACGCGTCGAGATCATGCTGCACCAACTCGTTCGCGACGACGATGTCGCCCACCCGCACCTGCGCGCCGACGCCGCCCGCGACGCCCGTGAATATCACCGCTTGCACGTCGAACACATGGATCAGTGCGCTGACCGTCGCCGCCGCCGCGACCTTGCCGATGCGTGCGAGCGTGACGACGCAGGGCGCGCCGTGCACGGTGCCCAGGTGATAGTCGCGCTGGCCGTGTGTGACGGTCCGCACGCCCGACTCGGCGCGCATGGCTTCGATCAGGTCGCCGAGTTCCTGCGGCAACGCGGCCAGAATACCGAGCGGCCGGTGAGGCAGCGGCACGTCCGGTACCGGCATGTCCGTTACCGGCACGTCCGCTACCGGCATGTCCGTTACCGGCACGTCCGTTACCGGCATGTTCGCTACCGGCATGTCCGCTCCTGACGTTGTCACGCCGGCCGCGCTCATTCCACCGCCTGCAATTTGGCGACAGCGAGCGCCAGCCACTTCTCCCCGTGCCGTTTGAATTTGACCTGCGCTTTTGCGTCCGTGCCGCCGCCTTCGAGCGCGGTAATCGTGCCTTCGCCAAACTTCGTGTGGAACACCTGCTGTCCGACCCGAAAGCCGCTCTCGGCCGCCCGCTGCTCATTCGCGAAGGCCGGCAGCGCTGCCGGCGTGGACGACGCCGCGCCCGTGTACCCCGGCCGCGCGAACCAGTCGCGCCCATAGCCCGCGTTATCGGAACGGCCACCCCAGCGGGCGCCCGCCTCGACCTTCGGCGTGAGCCACTTGAGCGTATCCTGCGGCAGTTCGTCGAAAAAACGCGAGCGGATGTTATAGCGCGTCTGACCATGCAGCATCCGGCTTTGCGCAAACGACAGATAGAGCCGCTCCTTTGCGCGCGTGATCGCCACGTACATCAGACGCCGCTCCTCTTCCAGACCGTCCGACTCCATCGCGCTGTTCTCGTGCGGGAACAGCCCTTCCTCCAGGCCGGTGATGAACACCGCCGTGAATTCGAGCCCCTTCGCCGCGTGCACGGTCATCAGTTGCACGGCTTCCTGGCCGGCTTGCGCCTGGTTGTCGCCGGCTTCGAGCGATGCATGCGACAGGAACCCGGCGAGTGGCGTCATGGTGTCGGGGTTCTGGGCGGGATCGGCAACGCCGGGCGCGTCCAGCACGACCGTGTTCGGGTCGTCGGTGGCGACGCTCAGTTCGGGCGCGGCCGTCGCGCCCGGTCGCAGCGGAATCGAGCGCGCCGGCGTGTCCATCCCGTAACCCTCTTCGCTGACGAAGGCCGCCGCCGCGTTCACGAGTTCCTGCAGGTTTTCCAGCCGGTCCTGCCCTTCACGCTCGTTCTGGTAGAAGTCCGAAAGACCGCTCGTGCGGACCACGTATTCGACCGTTTCCGGCAGGCTCATCTGCTGCGTCTCGGCGCGCATTCTGGCGATCAGATTGGCGAATGCCGCGAGGCTCGACCCCGCCTTGCCCGCCACATACGGAATGGCCGCCGCCATCGAACAGTTATACAGACGCGCTGCGTCCGCGAGTTGCTCGATCGAGCGCGCACCGATGCCGCGCGTCGGGAAGTTGACGACGCGAGCGAACGCGGTGTCGTCGTTCGGATTATCGATCAGGCGCAGATAGGCGAGCGCGTGCTTGACTTCCTGACGCTCGAAAAAGCGCAAGCCGCCGTACACGCGGTACGCGATGCCCGCGTTGACGAGCGTGTGTTCGATCGTGCGCGACTGCGCATTGCTGCGATACAGGATCGCGATTTCGCTGCGCGACGTGCCGGTGTTGATCAGCGCCTTGATTTCCTCGACGATCCAGCCCGCTTCCTGCGAATCGGTCGCGGATTCGTACACGCGCACGGGTTCGCCGTGACCCGCGTCGGTACGGAGGTTCTTGCCGAGACGCCGCGAGTTGTTCGCGATCAGCTGGTTGGCGGCATCGAGAATATGGCCGTGCGAGCGGTAGTTCTGCTCCAGCTTGATCAGATGACGCACGTTGAACTCATGCTCGAAATCGCGCATGTTGCCGACGTTCGCGCCGCGAAAAGCGTAGATAGACTGGTCGTCGTCGCCGACCGCGAAGATCGCGTTGGTCTGCCCGGCGAGCAGCTTGAGCCACGCGTATTGCAGCTTGTTGGTGTCCTGAAACTCGTCGACGAGAATGTGCCGGAAGCGCGCCTGATAGTGCGCACGCAGCGGCGGATTGTGCGCGAGCAGTTCGAAGCAGCGCAGCAGCAGCTCGGGGAAATCGACGACGCCTTCACGCTGGCATTGCTGGTCGTATGCTTCGTAGAGTTCGACGAACTTGCGATTGAAGTTGTCGGTCGCGTCGACGTCTTTCGGGCGCAGCCCCTGTTCCTTCGCGTTATTGATGAAGTACTGGAGATTTTTCGCCGGATACTTTTCGTCGTCGATATTGAGGCCCTTCATCAGCCGCTTGATCGCGGAAAGCTGGTCGGCGGTGTCGAGAATCTGGAACGTGGCCGGCAACCCCGCGTCACGATGATGCGCGCGGAGCATGCGGTTGCACAGACCGTGGAACGTGCCGATCCACATGCCGCGCGTGTCGATGGGCAGAAGCGCCGAGAGGCGCGACATCATTTCGCGGGCGGCTTTATTGGTAAAGGTGACGGCCAGAATGGTAGCCGGCGACGCGAGGCCGTTCTGGATGAGCCACGCGATGCGCGTGATGAGGACGCGGGTCTTGCCGCTGCCCGCACCGGCGAGAATGAGCGCCGGCTCGTTCGGAAGCGTGACCGCGGCGTGTTGTTCGGGGTTGAGATTGGCTAGCAGATCGGGCATTTTTCTCGGGGGACGGCAGTTCGTGCGTCATTATATGCCCCTGCGGCGTGGGGCTTTTCTGTTCCGGACGTTTGCGTGCGGCTGGATTTTTCTGGATGCCTGCCGCCGCCACCCAACCCAAAAACCAAAAAATCCCCTGTGCCAAGGCGCCGCTTATAATCAAACATTATCCGTATTGACCAGCAGATCACCACATGAGCGAGACCCCGAGCGACACCACCTCCACGCTTGCCAAAAGCTTCGAGCCCCACACCATTGAAGCCCACTGGGGCCCCGAATGGGAAAAGCGTGGCTACGCCACGCCGGTCATCGACGAAAACAGGAAGGACTTTTCGATCCAGTTGCCGCCGCCGAACGTCACCGGCACGCTGCACATGGGCCATGCGTTCAACCAGACAATCATGGACGGCCTGACCCGCTATCACCGCATGCTCGGCGAAAACACGCTGTGGGTGCCGGGCACGGACCACGCGGGTATTGCGACGCAGATCGTCGTCGAACGCCAGCTGGACGCGAAAGGCATCTCGCGCCATGACCTTGGCCGTGAAAAATTCGTCGAACGCGTGTGGGAGTGGAAACAGCAGTCGGGCTCGACCATCACGAATCAGGTGCGGCGCCTCGGCGCGTCCATCGACTGGTCGCGCGAATATTTCACGATGGACGACAGGATGTCCGCCGCCGTGCGCGACGTTTTCGTGCGTCTGTATGAGCAGGGCCTGATCTACCGCGGCAAGCGCCTCGTCAACTGGGACCCGGTGCTGCTTACCGCCGTGTCCGATCTCGAAGTGGTCAGCGAGGAAGAAAACGGGCACCTGTGGCACATCCAGTACCCGCTCACCGACGGCTCCGGGCATCTGACCGTCGCCACCACGCGGCCGGAAACCATGCTCGGCGACACGGCCGTGATGGTTCACCCCGAAGACGAGCGCTACGCGCACCTGATCGGCAAAACAGTCACGCTGCCGCTCTCCAACCGCGAAGTGCCGATCATCGCCGACGACTACGTGGACCGCGAATTCGGCACCGGCGTCGTGAAAGTCACGCCCGCGCACGACTTCAACGACTACCAGGTCGGTCTGCGCCACAAGCTGCCGATGATCGAAATCCTCACGCTCGACGCGAAGATCAACGACAATGCGCCGGAAAAATATCGCGGCCTCGATCGCTTCGAGGCGCGCAAGCAGGTCGTGGCCGACCTCGAAGCGCTCGGCGCGCTCGAATCGGTCAAACCGCACAAGCTGATGGTGCCGCGCGGCGACCGCACGGGCGTCGTGATCGAGCCGATGCTCACGGACCAATGGTTCGTCGCAATGAGCAAACCGGCGCCGCAAGGCACGTTCAATCCGGGCAAATCGATCGCGGAGACGGCGCTCGACGTGGTGCGCAGCGGCCAGATCAGATTCGTGCCGGAAAACTGGTCGACCACCTACTACCAGTGGCTCGAAAACATTCAGGACTGGTGCATCTCGCGTCAGTTGTGGTGGGGCCATCAGATTCCGGCGTGGTACGGCGAAAACGGCGAAATCTTCGTCGCGAAAACCGAAGAAGACGCGCGCGCCAAGGCGGGCGCCGCCGGCTACACGGGTTCGCTCAAGCGCGATGAAGATGTGCTCGACACGTGGTTTTCGTCCGCGCTGGTGCCGTTCTCGTCGCTCGGCTGGCCAAATGAAACGCCGGAACTCAGGCACTTCCTGCCGTCGTCGGTGCTCGTCACCGGCTTCGACATCATTTTCTTCTGGGTCGCGCGCATGGTCATGATGACCACGCACTTCACCGGCAAGGTCCCGTTCGACACGGTGTACGTGCACGGTCTCGTGCGCGACGCAGAGGGCCAGAAGATGTCGAAGAGCAAGGGCAATACGCTCGACCCGATCGATATCGTCGACGGCATCGACGTCGACTCGCTCGTCGCCAAGCGCACCACGGGCCTCATGAATCCGAAGCAGGCTGCGTCGATCGAGAAAAAAACCCGCAAGGAGTTTCCGAACGGCATTCCCGCTTTCGGCACGGACGCACTGCGCTTCACGATGGCGTCGATGGCCACGCTCGGCCGCAACGTCAACTTCGATCTGGCACGCTGCGAGGGCTACCGCAACTTCTGCAACAAGCTATGGAACGCCACCCGTTTCGTGCTGATGAACTGCGAAGGGCACGATTGCGGCTTCGGCAAACCAGAGCAATGCGGCGAATGCGGGCCCGACGGGCACCTGAACTTTTCGCCGGCCGACCGCTGGATCGTGTCACACCTGCAACGCGTGGAACTCGAAGTCGCCAAGGGTTTTGCCGACTATCGTTTTGATAATGTGGCCAACGCCCTATACAAGTTCGTGTGGGACGAATACTGTGACTGGTATCTCGAACTCGCGAAGGTGCAGATCCAGACGGGTCTGCCGAATCAGCAGCGCGCAACGCGTCGCACGCTGCTGCGCGTGCTCGAGACGGTGCTGCGCCTCGCGCATCCGGTGATTCCTTTCATCACCGAAGCGCTATGGCAGAAAGTGGCGCCGCTCGCCGGACGCTACCCCGCAGGCATGCATGAGGGCGAGGCGTCCATCATGGTGCAACCTTACCCTGTTGCCGAGCCTTCGAAGATCGACGAAAGCGCGGAACAGTGGGCGGCCGACCTGAAAGCGGTGATCGATGCATGCCGGAATCTGCGTGGCGAAATGAATCTGTCGCCCGCGGTCAAGGTGCCGTTGCTCGCCAGCGGCAACGCAGAGCGCCTGCGCACTTTCGCGCCGTACGTCCAGGCACTCGCCCGTTTGTCCGAAGTGCAGATCATCGCCGACGAGGCCACCCTCGATGCGCAGGCAGATGGCGCGCCAATTGCTATTGTCGGTAACGACAAGCTTGTGCTAAAGGTGGAAATCGACGTCGCCGTGGAGCGCGAGCGGTTGTCGAAGGAGATTGCGCGGTTGAGCACGGAAGTGACGAAGTGCAATGCCAAATTGCAGAACGAAAGTTTCGTTGCAAAGGCACCGCCGGCAGTCGTTGAGCAGGAGCAGAAAAGGCTGGCAGAATTCGAAGCCACGTTGGGCAAACTGAAAGCTCAACTCGCGCGCTTGCCGGTTTGATCGACGCTCCGTGCCCGCCACGCGTATCGCGCCGCGGGCAAGGATCGAAATCTACATCCGAGGATTCAGGGTAATCACATGCTAAAAGTTACAAAAGCAGTTTTTCCGGTAGCAGGTCTGGGCACCCGGTTCCTCCCTGCCACGAAAGCGAGCCCGAAGGAAATGCTCCCGATCGTCGACAAACCGCTGATCCAGTATGCGGTTGAAGAAGCCATGGCGGCGGGTATCACCGAAATGATCTTCGTCACCGGCCGCAGCAAACGTGCGATCGAAGACCATTTCGATAAGTCATACGAAATCGAAGCCGAACTGGAAGCGCGTGGCAAAGACAAGCTGCTCGAGCTCGTGCGCAGCATCAAGCCTAGCCACGTCGACTGCTTTTACGTGCGTCAGCCCGAAGCGCTGGGGCTCGGCCACGCGGTGCTATGCGCGGAGAAACTGGTGGGCGACAACCCATTCGCCGTGATTCTCGCGGACGACCTGCTGTACGGCACGCCGCCGGTCATGACGCAGATGATCGAAGTATTCGATCACTACCACAGCTCGGTGATTGGCGTCGAAGAAATTCCGGCCCAGGAAACCAAGTCGTACGGGATTGTCGATGGCAAGGAATGGGAAGCTTCGATCATCAAGATGTCAGGCATCGTCGAGAAGCCGGAGCCGAACGTGGCGCCGTCGAACCTTGGCGTGGTCGGCCGTTACGTGCTGAAGCCGCGGATTTTCGATCATATCCGCTCCATCAAGCCCGGCGCGGGTGGCGAACTGCAATTGACGGACGCGATCCAGTCGTTGCTCGCCGACGAACAGGTGCTCGCGTACAAGTATCACGGCACCCGCTTTGACTGCGGCAGCAAGTTGGGCTATCTGAAGGCGACGGTGGAATTTGCGCTGCGCCATCCGGAAGTCGCGGCAGATTTCGAGGAGTATCTGCGTACGCGTTCGCCGGTGCTGGAAGGTTGAGCGGGCGGCCGGCGCGTGAGCGCTGGTTGCGTTGAGTTTTCGTTCGCCAAACTGCGCGGCGCATGACCCGCTGCAAGCTTGGCGTGACGTAAAAAAAAGCGCTGTGTCCTCCTCGCGGAGGACGCAGCGCCTTTTTATTTGCGCGGCCTGCCTTACGGGCTCAGCGACGTTTCATCAGGAACGTGAACACTTTGTCGTGCGCCGAGCTTTCGACAATCTCGTTGCCGGTTTGCTTGGCGAATGCCGCGAAATCACGCTGCGAGCCGGGGTCGGTAGCCAACACCTTCAGAATCTGGCCGCTTTCCATGTCGGCGAGTGCTTTCTTTGCACGCAAAATGGGCAACGGGCACATCAGGCCGCGTGCGTCGACTTCCTTGTGAACCTGAATCTGCATGGGGGGCGCCTTCCAGATGGGAGGGGTGGCGTGCTTGCGACGCCTGGACGAAGGTTGGAATTTTACCGCAGGCGGCGGGTGGCCGTTGTTCAACGGCCGGGTTCTGGCCTCCCTAGCCCAACACCACCGCCTCGCCCGTTTCCAACGAAACCCTCATCGCGCTTGCAATCCGCGTCGCCTCCAGCGCATCGGCAAGCGTAGCCCCATCGCCCGCACGGGCAACCCCATCCTGAACGTCGGCAACGAACGCCCGTGCCTCGAACAGAAACGCGTCCTCGAACCGGTCGAAAAAGCTGGCCGTGCACTCATTACGCACGCCGCCGGCATCGTAAATCTCGACGCGATTTAACCGAGGGTTGTGCCCGATCGCCAACGCACCCGCGGTGCCGATCACTTCGCTATGCGTATCATTGCCATGCGCCTGAGTCCGCGACGCGTAAAACATTGCAAGCTTGCCGCCTTCGAACTCGCAGATGGCGACACCATTGTCGACATCGCCGAATTCCCGCAAACCGTCATGCAGTGCAATCGCGCCCGCAGCAAACACGCGCGTCGCGCGCGGCCGCCCCAACAGCCACCTCGCGACGTCGATATCGTGCACGGTGCAGTCCAGAAAGATACCGCCGGACGTCCCCGCAAACCGCACGAAAAATCCTTCGGTGTCGTTCTGATCCGCAGTCTGTGAACGCACCAGAAATGGCCGGCCAATCCTGCCGTCGGCGATCTTGTCGAAAGCATCCCTGTAGCTGGGATCGAAGCGCCGCATGAAGCCGATCGTGGCCCGCAGATGCGGATAACGCTCTGCCTCGGCCAATACGCGTTCACACTCGGCCAGATCGAGCGATAGCGGCTTCTCGCAGAACACATGCTTGCCCGCTCGCAATGCGTCGACAATCTGTTGCGCGTGCAACGAAGACGGTGTCACGAGCCACACCGCGTCCACGTCGCGATCCGCCAGCAGGTCCGCATAGTCGTGGTAAAGGCGCGGCTCGGGCAACGTATTGCGCGCCCAGGCCCGCTCGTCTTCGAGCGGACTGCATGCGGCCACCAGCGCCGCGCCCGGCACACGGTAAGCGAGGTTCTCCGCATGGCGCTTGCCGAGCCGCCCCAGACCCACCACGCCGATGCGAACCCGCTCTCTCCCCGCGATCATCACGATGCCTCGCCGAGTTTCACTGCGCGGCCTTCGCGCCATGAGCGCGTGGCGGCTTCAGCGAGTTCGAGCGCTTTCATTCCGTCCGCGACGGTCGTGCGCACCGGCTTGCCATGCGTGATCGCTTCGAAGAAATGCGCAATTTCCAGTGCGTACGCCGCGCGATAGCGTTCGAGAAAAAATGCCTCGGGCACGTCGCTCGACACCGCGGTTTTCGAATACGCGGTCACTTCGGTAGGCCGCACATTACCCGCCTGCAACATACCTTCGCTGCCGAGCACTTCGAAACGCTGATCGTAGCCATACGCGGCGCGGCGTGCGGTATTGATCTGGCACAGGCGCCCGCGCTTCGTGCGAATCGTGACCGCTGTCGAGTCGATATCGCCAGCTTCGGCGATCGCCGGGTCGGACAGGCAACTGCCGGTCGCATGCAATGTGTCGGCTTCGTCGTCGAGGATCCAGCGGAAAATGTCGAAGTCGTGAATCAGCATGTCCTTGAAAATGCCGCCCGAATGCTTGATGTATTCGACAGGCGGCGCACCCGGATCGCGGCTCGTCACCACCAGCATCTCGGGCGTCCCGATCTCGCCTGCGTCGATACGCGCCTTGAGCGCGGAAAACGTTGGATCGAAGCGGCGCTGAAAACCGATCATGCATACCACCCCCGCGCGCTCCACCGCGTCGGCGCATGCGCGTGCCCGCTCCAGCGTCAAATCCACGGGTTTCTCGCAGAACACGTGCTTTTGCTGCGCCGCCGACTTCATGATCAGATCCGCGTGGGTGTCCGTGCTCGAACAGATCACCGCCGCTCGAACCGACGCATCACCCATGACCGTGTCGATATCCACGACCTGTGCGCCGTGCGCCGCGGCAAGCGCGGCCGCGGCCTCGTGGTTCACATCGACCACGTACTTGAGCCGCACGCCGGGTTGCCGCGCAAGATTCGCCGCATGAATCCTGCCGATCCGCCCAGCGCCCAATACCGCAACGTCGATCGTGCCTACCGCGTCAGTCATCGTATCCTCCGGAGTCTTTGGATTCTTCTACGTTCAGTTCGAGCTTGTACGCGAGCGCGATGAACAACGCCTGGCACAAGCAGATCGTGCTGGTCAGCGAACGGAATGCGAATGCGCTGCCCTCTTTCACATACAGCTGCGTCGTGGCATAACGTGATAGCGGCGATAGTTGGCTGTCCGTAATAACCAGCGTCCTCGCCTGATGATGATGCGCGACGCGCAGGCAGTACTGCGTTTCCTTGCCGTACGGCGCAAAGCTGATTGCGATCACTACGTCGCCCTTTTTTACGCTGCGGATCTGTTCGCGGTACATGCCGCCGAAACCCGACACGAGATGCACGCGTTTGGGCGTGTGCTGCAACGCGTAGACGATATAGCTCGCCACCGGGAACGAGCGCCGCACGCCGATCACATAGATGTTGTCGGCCTGTTGCAGCATCTTGACCGCGGCATCGAATTGCCGGTCGTCGAGTCCCGCTTCGAGTTCTTCGAGTCCGCCGCGCGACGCCGCGATGAATTCACGCGCGACCGAACCGCCCGACAACGCACCGGGCTTCTCGTCGATGAGCTTACGGATTCGTTGCTGATAACTCGGCGACGAACTGCCCTGCCCCGTATAGGCCTGACGAAACACCGCCTGCAGATCGGAAAATCCGGAAAACCCGAAGCGTTGCGCAAAGCGGACCACGGCCGACGGATGAACGCCGCAACTCGCCGCAATATCGCTCGTGCGATCCACCATGACCGTTGAGCGATGCTGCTCGATATACGTGGCCACGCTCTTTAACTGCCGCGGCAGTGCCTCGTAGTTCTCCGCAATGCGGTGCATCAATTCTTCTACGCTTTCCAGTTCCTCGGTGCTCTCTTCCGCCATGGCTTTCTCTCGGATGCTTTATTGCAGTGCGAGAGCGCTTGACACGCGTCGCCGCACACCGTTCTGACGTTGCGAATTATAAGTAGCCACACCGCCAAATGGAACGCATTTTCCATTTTTATTTTCAATGAAATTTTCATTGCACGTCGTTTGAAAACCGCCTAATCTTGGTCGTGAGCGATGGCGCTTCGGCGCGGGCAGACAGTTTGACGCGCTGCGAAGTCACCAGCCGAACGCCGCCAGACGCTCCCTTCAATAACGACAGACCGAGAAAGGTGGAGACAATGAGACTTTGCAAGGGCAGGGCTACGCTCAGGATTCTTGTGACGGCTTTGGCGTTGACGACGGGATTCGGCGCGGCCTCCGCCGCCCGCGCAGCCGACGCTCACTTCGTACTGATCAGCCACGCGCCGGATTCGGACTCGTGGTGGAACACCATCAAGAACGCAATCAAGCAGGCCGACGAGGACTTCAACGTCGAGACCGACTATCGCAATCCGCCGAACGGCGACATTGCCGACATGGCGCGTCTGGTCGAACAGGCTGCTGCCCGCAATTACGACGGCGTGATCGTCACCATCGCGGATTTCGACGTACTGAAGAGTGCGATCGGCAAGGTCACGGCTAAAAAGATTCCGCTCGTCACGATCAATTCGGGCACCGAAGAACAGAGCGCGCAACTGGGCGCGATCATGCACGTGGGACAGCCGGAATACGTTGCGGGCAAGGCCGCCGGCGAAAAGGCCAAGGCTGCTGGCGTGAAGTCGTTCCTGTGTGTGAATCACCTCGCCACCAACACTGTTTCTTTTGACCGGTGCCGGGGCTTCGCGGAAGCGATCGGCGTCGACTACAAAACATCCACCATCGACTCCGGTCAGGACCCCACTGAAATCCAGTCGAAAGTGAGCGCGTATCTGCGCAACCACCCGAACACCGGCGCGATCCTCACACTCGGACCGACCCCGGCATCGGCCACGCTGAAAGCGGTTCAGCAGATGGGACTGAACGGCAAGATCTATTTCTGCACGTTCGACTTCTCCGACGACATCGCCAAAGCCATTCAGAACGGCACGATCCAGTTCGCCATCGACCAGCAGCCGTATCTGCAGGGCTATATCCCGGTCGCGGTGCTGGCCATCGTGAAGAAGGAGCACACCACCGACCCGGCGAAGATCCGCCAGATTCTCGAAGCCAATCCGAAGTTCAAGGAAAGGCTCGCCACGTACGGTCTCGCGCCTTCGTATGGGCCGAAGAACATCCGCTCGGGCCCGGGCTTCATCACGAAGGAAAACCTCGACAAGGTCATCAAGTACGCAGGCCAGTATCGCTGATTCGTTCTTCCAGCCAGTCACGCGCGAGGCGGCCGCCGCTTCCACACGAAGCGCGCCGCCCGCCACTCTCGCGCATCTTTACCGGCAGTGCGCGTTGCAAGGTATTTCGCCTTGTCAGACACGCAACCGGGTTCCAAGGAGACATCATGGGTGTAGCCGGCAAACACTTTCCACCACACGTCAAGACGACCGGCGCGGAGGCGCCCTCCGTACCCGAGTCGGACGAACGTGTGCGCAAGGAATCCTGGTTCGGGCATTTGCTGAACCGCCCCGAGTTCGCGGCAATCTCCGGCGCCGTGCTGGTGTTCCTGGTTTTCGCGCTGACCGCCGGCAACTCCGGCATGTTCAACCTCGACGGCGTGATGAACTGGTCGCAGGTGTCCGCGTATCTCGGCATTCTGTCCGTTGGTGCGTGCCTGCTGATGATCGCCGGTGAGTTCGACCTTTCCATTGGATCGATGATCGGCTTCGCCGGCATGATGGTCGCGATTCCTTCGGTGTACTTCCACTGGCCGATCTCACTCGCCATCCTCTTCGCATTCGTCGGGTCGATGCTGCTGGGCGCGCTCAACGGCTATCTGGTCATGCGAACGCGCTTGCCGTCGTTCATTGTCACGCTCGCATTCCTGTTCATTCTGCGCGGACTTACGCTCGCGCTGTCGATCATGTTCGCCGACCGCACCATCGTCTCGGGCGTGGGCGATCTCGCGCAGCAGGACTGGCTCGCGGACACGCTTTTTCATGGGGTAGCGTTCCGCGGCCTGTTTCTGACTCTTGCGCATCACGGCGTCGGCACGTTGCTCGACAACGGCCATGCGCTCGTGCCGGGCATTCCGAAAGTCATTCTCTGGTGGCTCGCGCTTGCGGCGATCTGTGCTTTCGTGCTGGCCAAAACACGTGCCGGCAACTGGATTCTCGCGGTGGGCGGCGACGCGAATGCCGCGAAAAATGTAGGCGTACCGGTACGCCGCGTAAAGATCCTGCTGTTCGTGCTCACCGCGTTCTGCTCGTGCCTGTTCGCGGTGCTGCAGGTCTGCGACATCGGCTCCGCTGCCGCCGACCGGGGTTTGCAAAAGGAATTCGAAGCGATCATCGCCGCGGTGATCGGCGGGACACTGCTCACCGGCGGCTATGGCTCGGTCATCGGCGCCTGTTTCGGCGCGCTGATCTTCGGTGTCGTGCAGATCGGCATCACTTACACGAACGTGAGTTCCGACTGGTTTCGCGTGTTCCTCGGCGTAATGCTGCTGATCGCCGTGCTGTTCAATCACTACGTGCGCCGCCGCGTCGCGCAATCGTAACGGGGAGACGACCATGTCCGACATGAACACTAATAGCGCCGCGAACACGGCAGGCATGCCCGCATCGGGAGCCGCGCCCGAGGAAGACGTGATCCTCGCGCTCGAAAACGTCAACAAGTTCTTTGGCAAGGTCATTGCGCTGAGCGGCGTGACCTTGCGACTCAGGCGCGGCGAAGTGCATTGCCTGCTCGGCGACAACGGCGCGGGCAAGTCGACGCTGATCAAGACACTCGCGGGTGTGCACCAGCCCTCCTCCGGCCAGTATCTGGTCGATGGAAAACCGGTGCTGTTCGAATCGCCGAAAGACGCACTCGATCTCGGCATCGCAACCGTCTATCAGGATCTCGCGCTCGTGCCGCTGCTCTCCGTCGCCCGCAATTTTTTCATGGGGCGTGAGCCGCAAAAGAAAATGTTCGGTTTCCTCACTGTAATGGACCTGGAAACCAGCGCGACGACTGCCCGTGACAAGCTGGCGGAAATGGGCATCAACGTGCGCGACCCGCATCAACCGATCGGCACGATGTCCGGCGGCGAAAAGCAATGCCTCGCAATTGCACGAGCGATCCACTTCGGCGCGCGCGTGCTGATTCTGGACGAACCCACCGCCGCACTCGGCGTGAAGCAGAGTTTTAATGTGCTGAAGCTGATTCATAAAGCGCGCGCCAAAGGCATCTCGGTCATCTTCATTACGCACAACGTCCACCACGCGTATCCGATCGGCGATTCGTTCACGCTGCTCAATCGGGGGAAATCGCTCGGTACATTTACCAAAGACACGATCAGCAAGGACGAAGTGCTCGACATGATGGCCGGCGGCGCCGAAATGCAGAAAATGATCGGCGAGCTCGAAGGCGCGGAAATCTGATCGATATGCACGGTGCGACGCGAAGCGAGCCGGCGGCTATCGCCCGCCACGCAACGCGGACGACCGTGTTCAGCCATTCAGGACTATTCATGGATCACTCCAGCACACTGAACGACACGGGTCTTGCCTCGGCGCCCGCATCCCCACCCGCGTCCAGCCGGTTCGCGCCCGGACGAAGCCGCGACATCATCTGCCTTGGCCGTCTCGCAGTCGACCTGTACGCGCAGCAGGTCGGCGCACGGCTCGAAGACGTGTCGAGCTTCGCCAAATACCTCGGCGGATCGTCGGCGAACATCGCATTCGGTTGCGCGCGGCTCGGGCTGGCGTCCGCGATGCTGGCGCGCGTCGGCAACGATCACATGGGCCGCTTTCTCACGGAAACGCTAAGCAAGGAAGGCTGCGACGTCAGCCATGTTCGCGTGGATCAGGAACGACTGACCGCGCTCGTATTGCTCGGCCTGAAAGACCGCGATACGTTCCCGCTGATTTTTTATCGCGAGAACTGCGCGGACATGGCCGTGGACGAAGCGGATTTCGACGAGGCGTTCATTGCTTCGTCGAAATCCCTGCTGATCACGGGTACGCATTTTTCGACGGAGCAGGTGAACCGCACGAGCCGCCGTGCGCTCGATGACGCGCGGCGCCACCAGGTGCGCACGATTCTCGACATCGACTACCGGCCCGTGCTGTGGGGCCTGACGGGTAAAGCGGACGGCGAAACCCGGTTCGTCGCGAGCGAAGGCGTGACCGCGCACTTGCAGCGCATTCTGCCGCTGTTCGATCTGGTGATCGGCACCGAGGAGGAGTTCCGCATTGCCGGCGGCAAGACCGAACTGGTCGATGCACTCACGATGGTGCGCGCCGTGACGCCCGCCACGCTCGTGCTGAAACGCGGGCCCATGGGCTGCCAGATCATCGACGGCCACGTGCCCGCCTCGCTCGACGATCTGCCCGTTCATGGCGGCGTGGAAGTCGAAGTCCTGAATGTGCTCGGCGCGGGCGACGCGTTCGCATCAGGCTTTCTCTCGGGATGGTTGCGCGATCAACCGCTCGAAGAATGCGCGCGCACGGCAAACGCGAGCGGCGCGCTCGTCGTCTCCCGGCACGGCTGCGCGCCCGCCATGCCGACGCCCGCTGAACTGGACTATTTTCTGCGCGAGGCGAAAGCCGACCCGCAGCGTATGCGCCGCCCGGATCGGGATGCGACGCTCGCACGTCTGCATCGCGTCTCTCCCGCACGCAGGCAATGGGAAGAAGTGCTCGGCTTCGCGTTCGACCACCGCAACCAGTTCTTCGAGCTGGCGCAGCAAACCGGCGCGGACGACGCACGCATTGCGTACCTGAAGGGTCTGTTCGTCACGGCCGTCGCGCAGACGGAAACAGCACTGGGTCTACAAGGCCGCATCGGCGTGCTGATCGACGACCGTTATGGTCAGGACGCGTTGAACGCGGCGACGGGCCGTGGCTGGTGGATCGGCCGGCCGGTCGAGTTGCCGGGTTCGCTGCCGCTCGTGTTCGACCACGGGCGCTCGATCGGCACGTCACTGATTGCGTGGCCGCAGAAGCATGTGGTGAAGTGCCTCGTGCAGTTTCATCCTGACGAGCCCGTCGAGCAGCGCCTCGAACAGGAAGCGCAACTGCGTGCGCTGTACGACGCGACGCAGGCAAGCGGCCATGAACTGTTGCTCGAAGTGATTCCGCCGAAGAACGCGACGCTGCCGCAAGCGCCCGACACCGTGTACCGCGCGTTAAAGCGGCTGTACAACATCGGCATCTATCCCGAGTGGTGGAAGCTCGAACCGATGAACGCCGCGCAATGGCAAGCGGTCGACGCGCTGATCGCCGAGCGCGATCCGTATTGCCGCGGCGTGGTGCTGCTCGGCTTGTCAGCGGCAGTCGAGCAGTTGAGTGACGGCTTTCGCGCGGCGGCCCAATCGGCTACGTGCCGCGGCTTTACCGTGGGCCGCACGATCTTTCACGAGCCCAGCCAAGCGTGGCTCGCCGGCGAGATTGGCGACGACGAACTGATCGCCCGCGTGCGCCGTACTTTCGAAACGCTGATCGCATCATGGCGCGCGACGCGCGGCACGCAAGCCACGCACGGGCACGCACCGGATCAGGTTCATCAGGAGCAGGCAGCATGAACCAGCGCGCTTTGCATCATCCTCACGATCCAGCAGCGGGCGCGGGCGCCCCGCATGCGGTGACCGGCAACACCATCCGGCTGACGACGGCTCAGGCGCTCGTGCGCTATCTCGCCGCCCAGCGCGTGTCGAGTCGCGACGGCGACGGCGGCGGCCCCGGCGCCGAGCCGCTCTTCGGCGGCGTGTTCGCGATCTTCGGGCATGGCAACGTGGCGGGCATGGGTGAAGCGTTGCATCAGCATCGCGACGAATTGCCCACGCTGCGCGCGCATAACGAACAGGCGATGGCACATAGCGCAATCGCGTATGCAAAGGCGCATTTCCGTCGCCGCATGATGGCAGTCACCACGTCGATCGGTCCCGGCGCCACGAACCTCGTGACCGCCGCTGCGCTTGCGCACGTGAACCGCTTGCCGGTGCTGCTGCTGCCCGGCGATATCTTCGTTTCGCGCGCGCCGGATCCCGTGCTGCAGCAGGTCGAGGATTTCCACGACGGCGGCGTGTCGGCCAACGATGCGCTCAGGCCCGTGTCGCGCTACTTCGACCGCATCATGCATCCCGCGCAACTGCTCAGCGCGCTGCCACGCGCACTGCGCGTGTTGACCGACGCCGCATTGTGCGGCCCTGTCACGCTCGCGTTGCCGCAAGACGTCCAGGCGCAGGCATGGGATTTCCCCGCGGACTTTTTTGCGCCGCGCGTCGTCACGTTTCATGCGCCCGCCCCGCACGCCGACGAGATCGACGCCGCAGTCGCGCGCTTGCGGAACGCGCAACGTCCGCTGATCGTGGCAGGCGGCGGCGTGCTCTATAGCGGCGCGACGCAGACGTTGCAGCGCTTTGCGACCGCGCACGGCATTCCCGTTGCCGAGACGCAGGCCGGCAAGGGTTCGCTCGCGTGGAACGATCCGCTGAACGCGGGCGCGCTGGGCGTGACCGGTTCACCGGCCGCCAACGCGCTCGCGAGCGACGCCGATTGCGTGCTCGCGATTGGCACGCGCTTGCAGGATTTCACGACGGGCTCAAATACGCTCTTCACGCAAGCCGCCGTGATCGCAATCAACGCCAATGCGTTCGACGGCCTCAAGCACCGCGCGCAAGTGATCGAAGCGGACGCGCGTCTTGCCCTCGACGCGCTCGCCGAACCGCTGCAGGACTGGCACGCCGACCGCGCATGGACCGCGCGGGCGCACCACCTCGCGGCGAGCTGGCGTGACACCGTCAGCACGCTCACGCATGCGCCTGAACGCGACGCCATGCTGCCTTATGAAGGCGACGTGATCGGCGCGGTGCAGCGCTCCAGCGCGCATTCGCCCACGGACGATATCGTCGTGTGCGCGGCCGGCACGCTGCCCGCCGAGTTGCACAAATTGTGGCGCGCGGGCAAGCCCGGCGCGTACCACGTCGAGTACGGCTATTCGTGCATGGGCTATGAAATCGCCGGCGGTCTGGGCGTGAAACTGGCGCAACCGTCGCGTGAAGTGATCGTGATGCTCGGCGACGGCAGCTATCTGATGATGAACAGCGAGATCGCGACCTCCGTGATGATCGGCGCGAAGCTGATCATCGTGGTGCTCGACAATCGCGGTTACGGCTGCATCAATCGGCTGCAGCAGGCATGCGGCGGTGCGCCGTTCAACAACCTGCTGCAGGACTGCCGGCAAGGGCCGCTCGGCGCGCCGCAGATCGATTTCGCGGCGCACGCGCGTGCGCTCGGCGCGCAGGCCGAACACGTCGCCAACGTCGCTGAACTCGAAACCGCGATGCAACGCGCACGCGCCGCCGATCGCACTTACGTAATCACGATCGACACCGATCCCGCCCGCACCACCGACGACGGCGGCTGGTGGTGGGAAGTGGCCGTGCCCGAAGTCTCGTCGCGCGAAACGGTGCGTGCCGCGCGTGCGCAATACGACGCGCAACTTGTGGCTCGCGCTGGTTCCATCCCTTTCCGCGAGAGCGGTTCCGCTGGTTCTACCGGTGCTGCCGCTTCAAGCGATTCAGGCGCTTCAGGCGCTTCAGGCGCTTCAGGCGATTTACGCGATTCCGCGAACGCCACAGGCCCCACCGCGAACAACGAATGAGGACGTCCGCATGACTGCTTTCGACGTACGTATCGGCATCAATCCGCTATCGTGGATGAACGACGATCTGCCCTCGCTAGGCGGCGAGACGCCGCTTGCCGTTGCGCTGACGGAGGGCCGCGAAATCGGCTATCAGGGCTTCGAGCTCGGCAACAAGTTTCCACGCGAGCCGCAGGCGCTAAGGACGCTCCTCGCTCAATACGATCTTGCGCTCGTTTCCGGCTGGTATTCGGGCCGTCTCGCGCGGCGCAGCGTGCAGGAAGAAATCGCGGAAGTCGGTCCGCATCTCGACTTGCTCGCGCAGAACCGCGCGACGGTGATGGTCTACGGAGAGGTCGCCGACTCGATTCAGGGCACGCCTGAACCGCTCTACCAGCGTCCGCGTTTTTTCAACGACGCGCAGTGGGCCGCCTATGCGGAGCGCGTCGACGAATTCGCGCGCTACACATTAAGCCGCGGCGTGCGGCTGGCTTACCATCACCATATGGGCGCATATGTCGAAACGGCGGCGGACGTCGATCAGCTGATGGCGCGCACCGGCGACGCGGTCGGCCTGCTGTTCGACGCTGGACACATCACATTCGCCGGCGGCGATCCGCTCGCGATGCTCGACAAACATATCGGCAGGGTGTGTCATGTGCATTGCAAGGACGTGCGCCCAGCCGTGGCGAAGCTCGCACGCAATCGCAACTGGAGTTTTCTCGATGCCGTCATGGCGGGCGCGTTCACCGTGCCAGGCGACGGCGCGGTCGATTTTCCGGCGATCATCGAGCGTCTGAAGCGGCACGGTTATCAGGGCTGGCTCGTGGTCGAAGCCGAGCAGGACCCGACCGTGGCGCCCTCGTTCGACTACGCCAGAAAGGGATTCGACACGTTGCGTGCGCTGGTCGACGCACCGTTCGGTGCTAGTGACGCAGCGACCCAGCGTACAGGTTCTGAAGCAAATTCAAGCGCAAAAGCAGACGTCATAGCGGACGCAATAGCGAACGCCAACACCGACGCAGATTCGCAGGAGGCAGCATGAGCTTACTGGTCAAGGCACAGCGCGAAGGCCAGACAATCGCGCGCGTCACGCCGGCGTCGGCCTGCTGGCGCTACGTGGGATTTGCCGCCTATCGCCTGGGCGAAAAGGAAGTGGTGCACGTGTTCGAAGCATCACGCGAAGTGTGTATCGTGGTGCTCACGGGCGCGGTGGACATTGAAACGGCGGACAATACGTGGAGTTCGCTGGGTTCGCGCGACAGCGTCTTCGAAGACGCCGCGCCGTATGCGCTGTATCTGCCACCCGGCGTGCGCGCCACGGTGCGTGCCCGGCGCAATGCCGAAATTGGCGTCGCGAGCGCGCCGGCCAAAGGCGAGTTCCCCGCGCGTCTGATCGAACCGGGTTCGATGAAGCGCTCGACGCGCGGCAAAGGGCTGAACACGCGCTACGTATGCGACATTCTTCCGCAGACCGAAGCGGCCGAGTCGCTACTGGTCGTCGAGGTGCGCACGCCCGGCGGTCATGCGTCGAGCTACCCGCCGCACAAGCACGATACCGATAACGTGCCGCACGAGAGCTCGCTCGAAGAGACGTACTACCATCGTCTCGACCCGCCGCAAGGATTTGCGTTCCAACGGGTGTACACGGATCTGCGCGACATCGACGAATCGCTCGCCGTCGAGAATCACGACGTGGTCATGGTGCCGCGCGGCTATCACCCGGTCGTGGTGCCGTATGGCTACGACTCGTACTATCTGAACGTGATGGCCGGCTCGCAGCGGGTCTGGCATTTCCGCAACGACCCCGCACACGAATGGATCATCAACAAGGACGCCTGAGTGTCGCCTGGCCATGCGTTGTCTGACTCGCATGGCCGTGGGAGAATTCACGTGCGCTCACTTGCGCGCAGCAAGGTCCACGCTCAGCGCGCCGTCCGGAGTGTGGGGCTAGCGGATTCAAACGCCAACGCGTGCGCTATCTCATGTCGAGCGGTCAACGCGATGGCCATGCAAGCCGGGGCGCCGCGCCTTATCGCAATCAGCTGCGCGGCCAACGCGTTGGCTCAACCTACGCCGAGCCATTCGCGCATCACGTCGGTACGCTGCGCGAAAACCGCGAGGTCGCCTTCGAATACGATCTCGCCGTGCCCCATGACCGCGACGCGGTTCGCGATGTCGCGCGCCATCACGAGGCGCTGTTCGATCAGCAGCATCGCAAGTCCTCGATCGCGCAGCGTGCGCAACGCTTGCGCGACCTGCATCATCACCATGCTTGCGAGGCCTTCGCCGGGTTCATCGATCACCAGCAGGTCAGGGTCGCCCAGCAATGCACGAGCGAGCGTCAGCATCTGCTGCTCGCCGCCCGATAACGCGCCTGCGCGCGTGCGCTTGCGTTCGTGCAGCACTGGAAAAAGCGTGTACGCGTCGTCGAAGGTGAAGCGCGGTGCACGGCCGCGAGCTTGCGGCGCGATGCCGAGCTGCAGATTTTCGTGGACGTTCAGCGTCGGAAAAACGTCGCGATGCTCCGGTACATAGCCTACGCCGAGGCGCGCGATTTCAAACGTGCGCAGGCCCGCAAGCGCTTGCCCGGCGAATCGCAGTTCGCCCTCGCTGCGCACGAGGCCCATGATCGCGCGCGCCAGAGTAGAACGACCCGAGCCGTTGCGGCCAACCAGCGCGAGCACTTCGCCGGACCGGATTTGCAATGTCACGCCGTGCAGCGCGTGGCTCGCGCCATACCACGCGTTCAGGCCGCGGATGTCGAGTAGCGTCGTCATGCGCCGAAGCCGTTGTTGGCGCTGTTGCTGGAGCTGTTGTTGGAGCTGTTGTTGGCGCTGTTGTGGGAGCCGTTGTGGGAGCCGTTGTTGAAGCCGTTTTTGAAGCCGTTTTGAGAGCCTTTGTTGAAGCCGTTTTGAGAGCCGTCGCCGCCCTTATCGCCATACTTATCGCCGAACTCGTCTCCGAGGTACACGGCGCGCACCGCGGCATCCGCGCGTATCGCCGCCGGCGTGCCTGACGCGATCACGCGCCCTTGCACCAGTACCGAGATGCGATCGGCAATCGCGAATACCGCGTCCATATCATGCTCGACCATCAGCAGCGTGCGGCCCGCCGTCGCTTCGCGAATCAGCTCGACCGCGCGCGCGGCCTCCGCGCGGTTCATGCCGGCGGTCGGTTCGTCGAGCAGCAAAGTATGTGCGCCGCTCGCGAGCGCGAGGCCCAGATCGAGCGCACGTTGCTCCGCATAGCTCAGCGTGCCGGCGGCCATATCGGCGCGCGCCGCGAGACCGACGGCTTCGAGCACCTCGGCGGCGCGCGCGTCGACGGTACGCGAACCGCTGAAGCGCTGCCACCAGCGCAGGCGGTCGCGCTCGGCGAGCAGCGCGGCACAGCGCAGGTTGTCGAACACGCTCAGCCGCGCGAATACGCTCGTGGTCTGGAAACTTCGCGCGAGACCTCGACGCGCGATCGCCGCAGGCGCAAGGCGCGTGATCTCGGTGCCGAACAGATCGATGCGCCCGGCGTGCGGCCGTGCGCCGCCCGCAATCAGATTGAACAGGGTGGACTTGCCCGCGCCGTTCGGGCCGATCAATGCGTGACGCTCGCCGGGTTCGACCGCGAGATCGACACCGCGCAAGATGCGGGTGGACCCGAAGCGTTTTTCAACGCCGTACAGCGCGAGCGCGGGGATCATGAACCCTCTCCCGCCGGTGCGCCGCTGTGCGCCACGCGTTTTTCGACGGGAGCCCGGGCGCGCGCCGCGCGGTGCGCCGTGAACGCGCCGAGCGCAGCGAGCATGCACACCGCGAAGCCCCGCCACCATGCCGACGATGCGCTGCCGCTGCCCCACAGCGCTCCGATTGCGCTGAACGCCGCACCGTCGTCTACGCCGAATTGCGCGGCGTATGCCCATTGCACGGCGAGCACGACGGCGAGCGTCCATGCCAGTACGGCGACGCCGCTCCACAGATACCGTGCCCGACACTGGCGCCAGCCGTGCAACACGACACGCGCAGCGTGACGCTGCATGAAGCCGGCGACGCCATCTGGCGACACGATCACGATCGTGATGAATAGCAGCCCGAGATAAAACAGCCACGCCCGCGTGACACTCGCGACCGCCACACTGAAGAGCGTCAGCACGATAGCGCCCAGCACCGGCCCAAAGAACGCGCCCGTGCCGCCGATGACCGTCGCGAGCAGCACCTCTCCCGAGCGGGCCATGCCGACGCTTTCAGTCGAAACCAGTTCGACGTTGATCAAGCCGAGCGTCCCGGCGATACCCGCGAAAAACGCCGAGCCGATCGCCACGCCGTAGCGGACGCGGCGCGGATAGCAGCCGATCGCGGCGGCCCGCGCCGGATTGTCGCGCACTGCATTGGCAAGCCGCATGAACGGCGTGCGCGATAACGCGAAAAGCGCGGCGCTCGCAATCAGGCACCACAGCGCGATCAGCGCGTACGCTTCGCGAGCCGGCCCGAAGCTCCAGCCCGCGACGAGCGGCCCGCTCGCACGGTCGATCGCGACACCCGCTTCGCCGCCGAACCAGTCGGGCAACGTCCAGGCCGCCGCCGCGACGAGCTCGCCGATTCCAAGCGTGATCATCGCGTAGGCCGTTCCGGCGCGACGCGTGGACACGAACCCGAGCAGCGCGCCGCACAGCGAACCGCCGATTCCGCCAACCAGCGGCAGCAGCACCAGTGGCACACCGACATGATTGAACACGTGCGCCGCGATCAATGCGCCGAGTCCGTAATACGCGGCATGCCCGAACGACAGCAGTCCTGTTTCGCCGAGCAGCAGGTTGTACGACAGCGCGAATACGATCAGCGTGGCGGTCTGCGCGAGATAGGCGAGCAGCCAGCTTTGCGTGCAGATAAATGGGGGCGCCGCGAGGAACCCCACCAGGGCAAGCCACGGCGCGGCGGTGCGCCACCTGCTTCGTCGCGCCGCGCTGGGCAACGTGGAGGATCGCGCACGCTCACGCATGGTCGTCGCGTCGTCCGAAAAGGCCTTGTGGGCGCAACACGAGCATCGCAATCAGCAGCACGTACGGAAGCAGCGGCGCGAGTTGCGCGAGCGTCAGGCTGTCCCACCGCGCCGGTAACGACGCCCCCAGTGGGGCCAGCACGTCGCCGAGTGCGACATTGCTCGCCACCGCCAGCGTCTGGGTGCAGCCAATCAGCAATGACGCCGCCAACGCACCGCTCAACGACCCCAGCCCGCCAATCACCACGACGACGAACACGATCGATCCCAACGACTGCGCCATGCCCGGTTCGATCACCGAAAGCGGCGCGCCGATGACGCCGGCGAGCGCGGCGAGCGCCGTGCCGGCGGCAAATACGCCGGTAAAGACGCGCGGCACGTTGTGGCCGAGCGCCTCGACGGCGCTGGCATGCGAAAGCGCCGCGCGCACGATCAGGCCAGCTTTCGACACGCGCAGCACCGCATACAGCAAGGCCAGCATCACCAGCGACACCGCCATCATGAACGCGCGATAACGTGTGAACACCGCGCCGTAAAGTGTGAAAAGCGGACCGTCGAGGACGACGGGCACGCTCGCGGCGAGCGGGTTCAACCCCCAGCCGAGCTTGACCAGTTCGCCGATCAGGTAGGCTGCGCCGAAGGTCAGTAGCAGTTCGGCGAGGTGGCCGTGCGGACGCACGCGGCGCAATAACCAACGCTCGACGAACGCGCCGATCATTCCAACGATCACGGGCGCGATCACGAGCGCGCTCCAGAACCCCGCGCGCGCCGCGACCGAAAAACCGACGTAAGCGCCCAGCATGTAAAAGCTGGCGTGCGCGAAATTGAGCACGCCGAGCATGCTGAAAATCAGTGTCAGTCCGGCCGACAGCATGAACAGCAGCAGGCCGTAACTGACGCCGTTCAGCAGATTGATGACGAACGACTGCACGGCGGGGCCCGCTTATTCCGACTGCATTTCGACGGCCAACGGCTCGAGCGCCGCCCGCAGATCGGCAGGCAGGTTCACCGGACGACGCGTGACGCGATCCACGTACACATGCACGAAGTGCCCTTGCGCAGCTGGCTGGTCTTCGCCTTCCCGGAAAAGTCCGACTTCATAGCGCACGCTCGACGTGCCCAGCCGCACCACGCGCAAGCCGGCCTCGATCCGCTCGGGGAACACCAGCGGCGCAAAGTAGTTGCAGTGCGTTTCGACCACGAGGCCGATCGTCGCGCCCTGCCCGATATCGAGCACGCCGGCGCGAATCAGATACTCGTTCACGACAGTGTCGAAGTAGCTGTAGTAGACGACGTTATTCACGTGGCCATAGACGTCGTTGTCCATCCAGCGGGTGGTAATCGGCAGGAAGTGCGGATACGAGGCGCGCGCGGCGGGAGCGGGTTTGTTCATCGTGGCGTGAAGGTATGTTTTCTGGGGTCGTGATCAGTGTGCGCGAACGTGGGAGACAAACTGCTGTACGTCACTGCCCGGGTCTTTCGACGAACTCGAACGGCAAGCCGCGCCGGCGCATCCAGTCGCCGAGCGCCTGGCCGGTGCCCGCACGCCACGGCCGCAATTTCGCGGGCTCGACGAGCCGGTATTCGAGCAGTTCCGGCGACAACGCTATCGTGCCATGCGCTTTGACGTGATACGCAATGATCAGCTCGTTTTTGCGGATGAACTCGTACACACCGACCAGCTCGACCGAGTCCGCCTGTAACGAGGTCTCCTCCAGCACTTCTCGCGCAATGCCCTCTTCCGGCGTCTCGCCGTTTTCGAGGAAGCCCGTGATCAGCGCGAACATGCCTTCCGGCCACGCGGCGTTGCGCGCCAGCAGAATCTTGCCCTCGTATTCGACGATCGCCGCGACCACCGGCAGCGGATTGTTCCAGTGGACGTAGCCACACTCCGTGTCAGGACAGGTGCGGCGAACGCGACCACCTTCGTGCAGCGCGTCGGCGCGTTCTGTCAATGGCGCCGCGCAGCGCGGACAGTATTGGTATTCGGTCATGGCGTGACGAATCTCTTTATCTTGTGTGTTCGCGGGGTGTTCGCAGGGTGTTCGCGGGCTGTTCGTAGCGTGTTGGTGATGGGTTGGCGCGCCTTCACGCCGCGCACAGCTCGCGCACTTCCGCCGCGAAACGTTCGACCGTTTCCGGCTGCGTGTCCCACGCGCACATCAGGCGGCAGCCGCCCGCGCCGATGAACTCATAGAACTTCCAGCCACGCGCCCGCATCGCCTTCGCTGCCTGGGTGGGCAACTGCGCGAAGACAGCGTTCGATTCGCTCGGAAACATGATGCTGACGCCAGGAATATCCTGCAACCGCGATTGCAGCAATTGCGCCATCGCGTTGGCGTGACGCGCATTGCGCAGCCACACGTCGTTGTCGAGCAAGCCGAGCCACGGCGCGGAGATGAAGCGCATCTTCGACGCGAGCTGGCCGGCCTGCTTCAGGCGATAAGCGAAATCGTCGGCCAGCGCGCGGTCGAAGAACACCACCGCTTCGCCGACCGGCAAGCCGTTTTTCGTACCGCCGAAACAGAGCACGTCGACGCCCGCACGCCACGTGATCTCCGACGGATGCACGTTGAGCGCGGCCACTGCATTCGCGAAACGCGCGCCGTCCATATGCACTTTCAGATGACGCCGTTTTGCGATCGCGGCGATCGCGCGCACTTCCTCGACGCTGTAGACGGTGCCGACTTCCGTCGACTGGGTGAGCGTGACGACTTTCGGCTTCGGGTAATGAATGTCGGCGCGGCGCGTGACGACTGCTTCGATCGCGTCCGGCGTGAGCTTGCCGCCGACGCCCGGCGCGGTCAGCAGCTTCGAGCCGCCCGAGAAGAACTCGGGGCCGCCGCACTCGTCCGTTTCGATGTGCGCGAGTTCGTGGCAGATCACCGAGTGATACGACTGGCAAAGCGACGCGAGCGCGAGCGAATTGGCGGCCGTGCCGTTGAAGACGAAGAACACTTCGCAGTCGGTCTGAAACAGGTCGCGCAGACGGTCGCAGACCTGGTGGGTCCATGAGTCGTCGCCGTAGGCCGGTTCATGACCGCTATTGTTGGCGGCAATCAGCGCGGCGAGCGCTTCGGGACAGATGCCGGCGTAGTTGTCGGACGCGAAATGTTGCATGGCTGGCGGCGCGCCCGGCAACAGGCGCGCTGGAAATGACGGAAAGCGGTCATTTTAGTGCGCCAATGCGTTGTGTGTTTCCGCGTGTGGTTCAACTGCAGCCGCAATCGGGCATGCGTGAACGCGCGCGCGGCTTGCGCGCCACGACGACGAGACCCGCCGCACCGAGCAGCAGCGCGCCCGCCGCAAGCCACAGCGCCGGAGAAAACGACCCGGTGCGCGCGGCGATCGGCGCGGCGACCAGCGGGCCGACAATCTGACCGATGCCGTAAGCCGCCGTCGCATAGCCCATCAAGCCGGCCGCGTGGTCGCCCCGCAGACGCCGCGCCTCACGCATGGCGAACAGCGTGATCGCAGTGAACGGCAAGCCGATCAGCATGCTGCCCAGCGAAAAACCGCCCGCCGTCGGCCAGATGATGCCGAGTGCGATCCCGGCCGCCTGCAGCACATAGGAACCGGCGAGCAACGTGCGGTTGTCCCAGTGCAGCGGCAGGCGCGCCGCCAGCAGCGCGCCGACGATCAGCGCCGCGCCGAACATCGGCCAGAACAGATCGGGCCACGGCGATCCCGGCAATGCGTGCCGCGCAATGACCGGCAAAAAGGTGGCCGTAATGATGTAGCCGAAGCCGGGGACGCCATACAGGAGCACGAGCCAGAATGCGTCGCCCTGCCTGCTTCTTTCGCTGGCGGCCCCGCTCGCAGCGGCGTGGCTGCGGCTTGCCTGTTGCGTCGCTGCGCTCAGGCCAATAGTTTGTCCAATCGGACGGTCCTCGCGCCGCCCGAATACCGGCCAGACAAGCGCGGCCAGCACCGCGCCGATCACGCCGAAGCCGATCCAGCCAGCCGTCGCGCCGTAGCCGCCCGCCGCGCTTACCAGCAGCCCGGTGCCGACGATGCCGACGCCCGGTCCGGTGTAGATTACGCCACTCCAGCCGTGCGCGCCGAGTTCGGCAAGCCGCCTCAGGCCCCACTGCGACGCGAACACGAAGGTCCACGCACTGACCGCGCCCGCGACGAGGCGCACCAGCGCCCAGACCCAGAACGCGTTGGTGACGCCCATCGCGAGCGTCAGCAGCGCCGTGCCGATCAGGCCGAGCCGCACCATCCGGCCGGGTTCGACACGCACCGCCGCGCAGCCCACCGCGCCGAGGAAATAGCCCGCATAGTTGAACGACGCGAGCCAGCCGCCGTGCTGGATGTCGATCTGCGGCTGGCCGAGCGCGGCGCCGTGAAGCATCAGCGGCAACAGCGGCGTGAACGCAAACCGGCCGATGCCGAGCGCGACTGCGAGCGTCACCATGCAGGCGAGGGCGGCCCGACGGGCAGCGTGGCGGTCGTTGGCGACCAGTTGGGCAGGCGAGGAAGCAAAATCGTTCATGGTCGTGATAGAGATCGATCCAAGGGCGGCAGGCGTTGGGCGGAAGTGTTTCCCATTCGACCATTGCATCTTAGCTTGACGTTTCAATCATGGAAAATGAATAATCTTGATGTTACCCATCGCCAGGAGAGATCAATGGATCTGGCCGCCCTGACCATTTTTCGCGCGGTCGTCCGTGAAAACGGTGTGACGCGCGCCGCTGCCAAGCTCAATCGCGTGCAGTCGAACGTGACGACGCGCATCAAGCAACTCGAAGAGCAGCTTGGCACCGACCTGTTTATCCGCGACGGCCGCCGGCTCGTGCTGACGCCCGCGGGTGAAACGCTGCTGCCGTATGCCGAGCGCCTGTTAGCGCTCGCAGACGAGGCGCGCCACGCGGTCCGCGAAGATCGTCCAAGCGGACGATTGCGCCTGGGCACCATGGAGAGCGTCGCGGCCACACGTTTACCCGGGCTGCTTGCCCGCTATCACCAGCAATGGCCGGACGTCGCGCTCGAACTGGAAACCGGCACGACCGGCAAGCTGATCGAGCGCGTGCGGGAGTTCGAAGTGGACGCTGCGCTGGTCGCCACACCGCTCGATTCCTCTGCGCTGGGCGAACTGTTCGAATCGGTGCCCGTGTTCACTGAGGAACTGGTCATGTTGACGCCGCGCGGGCATCGGCCGATTCGTGAGGTGCGGGATATCGCGTTATCGACGCTGGTAGCGTTCGAGCGCGGCTGTGCATACCGCAGCTATATCGAAAAGTGGTATCTGGAGCATGGCGTGCGGCCGGCGCGCGTGCTGGAGCTCGGCTCATATCACGCGATCGTCGCATGTGTTGCCGCCGGCGCGGGTGTGGCCGTCGCGCCGCGATCGGTGCTCGAACTGCAGGCCGACGCGAGCAATATCGCGGTTCATGAATTGCCCGAGATCGGCTCAATCGAAACCCTGCTGGTCTGGCGGCGTGGACACTTCTCGTCAGCGCTCAACGCGCTGCGGCGCACGCTCGTGTCAGCGGACGATGCGGGCGATTTGCCGGGCAACGTGGAAGCACTCGTCGCCGGGAATGTGGACGCCGTCTGAAAAGGCGGCGTGCGCGGTGAAGAGAAAATGACCGGTTGGTTTGCAACCGGTATTCGATGGGACAGGAAACGATGCGGGACACGCTCGACTCAAGCCCCACCCCGACTCAATCTTAAAGCTGCGTTTCGACCCAGCCTTTGACCCCTGCCAGCGCGCCGGGCAGGTTCGCAGGCTCGGTGCCGCCCGCTTGTGCCATGTCCGGGCGGCCACCGCCCTTGCCGCCCACCTGCTGCGCGACGAAGTTGACCAGCTCGCCGGCCTTGACCTTCTTGCTTGCGTCAGCGGTGACACCCGCGATCAGGCTTACCTTGCCGCCGTCGACCGAAGCCAGCACGATTGCCGCACTCTTGAGCTTGTCTTTCAGCTTGTCGACCGTTTCGCGCAACGTCTTGACGTCCGCGCCTTCGAGCGTGGCCGCCAGCACGTGCACGCCTGCGACTTCGATAGCCTGGCCCGCGAGTTCGTCGCCCTGGCTCGACGCCATCTTCGACTTCAGCGCGCTCAACTCTTTCTCGAGCGACCTGACCTGATCCTGAACCTGCACAATGCGCTGCGTGAGTTCCGACGGCTGTGCCTTCAGCACGGCAGCCGCCGCGTTGATGCGCGCGTCGAGATCCTGCACGAAACGCACCGCGTTGTCGCCCGTGATCGCTTCCACGCGACGAATACCCGCCGCTACGCCACCTTCCATCACGATCTTGAAGAGGCCGATGTCGCCGGTGCGCTGCACGTGTGTACCGCCGCACAGCTCACGCGAAAAACCGAGGTCGAGCACGCGCACTTCGTCGCCGTATTTTTCGCCGAAGAGGGCCATTGCGCCGCCCTTCACCGCTTCGTCGAACGACATCACGCGCACCACACCCGGCGCGTTGGCCAGCACTTGCGCGTTGACGATTTCTTCGACGCGACGGATCTGCTCGTCGGTCATGGGCGCGTTGTGCGCGAAGTCGAAACGGGTCTTCTCCGCGTCGACGAGCGAGCCCTTTTGCTGAACGTGCGAACCGAGCACTTCGCGCAGCGCCTTATGCATCAAATGCGTGGCCGAGTGATTGCGTGCTGTGCGGGCGCGGCGCACCGTGTCGATTTCCGCCTTGACGACGTCGCCCACCTTCAGCGTGCCCTGCTCCAGCGTGCCGTGGTGGCCGACCACGTCTGCCTGAACCTTCAGCGTGTCCGCCACCGCGAAACGGATGCTTGCGTTGGCCAGCACGCCCTGGTCGCCGACCTGACCGCCCGATTCCGCATAGAACGGCGTGTGATCCAGCACGACGACCGCCTGCTGGCCGTCCTTCACTTCCTGTACCGACGCGCCGTCCACATAGAGCGCGATCACCTTGGCGTCGTCGAAAACGATGTCGTTGTAGCCGTGGAACGTGGTCTTGGCGCCCGAGTATTCGAGACCCTGCGCCATCTTGAATTTGCCGGCTGCACGCGCCTGCTCGCGCTGACGCGCCATGGCTTCGTCGAAAGCGGCTTCGTCGACCGTGACTCCACGTTCGCGACACACGTCGGCGGTCAGATCCAGCGGGAAGCCATAGGTGTCGTGCAGTTTGAATGCAAGTTCGCCGTCGAGCGTCTTGACGCCGGTTTTGGCGCTTGCGGCTTCGAGGGCGGCCAGCGCGCTCTCCAGGATCGACATGCCGTGCTCGATCGTCTCGAAGAAGCGCTCTTCTTCCTGCCGCAGCACGTCCGTCACGCGTTGTTCGGCGTCCTTCAGTTCCGGATAAGCGCCGCCCATCTGCTCGACGAGGTCGGGCACCATGCGATGGAAGAACGAACCTTTCTTGCCCAGCTTGTAGCCGTGACGGATCGCGCGGCGCACGATCCGGCGCAGCACGTAGCCGCGGCCTTCGTTGCCGGGAATGACGCCGTCGACAATCAGGAACGAGCAGGCACGAATGTGGTCCGCAATCACCTTCAGCGAATTGTTGGTCAGATCGCTGACGCCGGTTTCACGCGCAGCCGCCTTGATGAGCGCCTGAAACAGGTCGATCTCGTAGTTGCTATGAACGTGTTGCAGTACCGCCGCGATTCGCTCGAGACCCATGCCGGTGTCGACGCACTGCTTGGGCAGCGGCGTCATGTTGCCTTGCGCGTCACGGTTGAACTGCATGAACACGAGATTCCAGATCTCGATGTAGCGGTCGCCGTCTTCTTCCGGCGATCCCGGAGGGCCGCCCCACACGTCCGGACCGTGGTCGTAGAAAATCTCCGAGCACGGACCGCACGGGCCGGTGTCGGCCATCTGCCAGAAGTTGTCCGACGCGTAGCGCGCACCCTTGTTGTCGCCGATCCGGATGATCCGCTCGACCGGCACGCCGACCTCTTTCGCCCAGATGTCGTGCGCCTCGTCGTCTTCGTGATAAACGGTCACCCACAGCTTGTCTTTGGGCAACTGGTACACGCCGGTCAGCAATTCCCACGCGTAGTGGATCGCGTCACGCTTGAAATAGTCGCCGAACGAGAAGTTGCCCAGCATTTCGAAGAACGTGTGGTGACGCGCGGTGTAGCCGACGTTCTCCAGATCGTTATGCTTGCCGCCCGCGCGCACGCTGCGCTGCGCAGTGGTTGCGCGCGAGTAGGGACGCGACTCCGCGCCGAGGAACACATCTTTGAACTGCACCATTCCCGAATTGGTGAAGAGCAGCGTCGGGTCGTTGCCGGGCACAAGGCTCGACGAGCGGACGATCGTATGGCCCTTCGATTCGAAGAACTTGAGGAATTTCTCGCGGATTTCGGCGGCTTTCATAGCGTGCGGGGGACGGTCCTGACTGTTTTCCGGCGGCATCGTGCGATGCGCCAACTAGTTGTTTCTTAAACGACTGATTATACGGGATCGGCGCCCGGGCGCGGCGGCGCGCACCGCCGCGTTGGCCGTCTGGCCGGGTTTCCTTCGGACGCGTGACGCATCGCAACGTGCATTGATCGTCCTATGACGTTTGGCTGAGTGCGCCGGCGCGCGGGAATCGCTTAAGATTGCCTCCATCCGCGGCGCGAGGCGCCTGCTCTGCAAATATAGGAGACTTCGACGAATATGGGCGCACTCAGTCATATCCGCGTGCTGGATCTCACCCGCGTGCTCGCCGGCCCCTGGTGCGCGCAAACGCTCGCCGATTTCGGCGCCGACGTGATCAAGATCGAACGTCCGGAGGTGGGCGACGACACGCGTCACTGGGGGCCGCCGTACCTGAGAACCCCTGAAGGCGATGACACGCGCGAAGCTGCCTACTACCTCGCGGCAAACCGCAACAAGCGCTCCGTCACCGTGGATATCGCTTCGCCCGAGGGTCAGCGGATCATCCGCGAACTGGCGGCGCAAAGCGACGTCGTGCTGGAGAACTACAAGGTCGGGCAGCTGAAAAAATACGGCCTCGACTATGCGTCGCTCAAGGAAGTGAAGCCCGACCTCATCTACTGCTCCGTTACCGGCTTCGGGCAGACCGGGCCGTATGCGCAGCGTGCCGGTTACGACTTCATCGTGCAAGGCATTGGCGGTTTCATGAGCATCACCGGCGAGCGCGACGGCCAGCCGGGCGGCGGTCCGCAAAAGGCCGGCGTCGCGATTGCCGATCTGATGACCGGCATGTATTCGACCATCGCGGTGCTCACCGCGCTTACGCATCGCGACCGAACCGGCGAGGGCCAGTACATCGACATGGCGCTCCTCGATGTCCAGGTGGCCATGCTCGCCAACATGAACTCGAACTATCTGGCAAGCGGCCAGCCGCCGGTGCGCTGGGGCAATGCACATCCGAACATCGTGCCCTACCAGACCTTCCAGACGAGCGACGGCTGGATCATCGTCGCCGTCGGCAACGACGGTCAGTTCCGCAAGTTCGTCGAAGTGGGCGGCCGTACGGAGCTGGCCGACGACGAGCGCTTTGCGAAAAACCCGTCGCGCGTGCGTCATCGTGACATTCTGGTGCCCATCCTCGCCGACATGGTCCGTTTGCAGGGCAAACAGCAATGGATTTCCGCACTCGAAGCGGCGGGCGTGCCGTGCGGGCCGATCAACGATCTCGGCGAGGTATTCGAGAACGAGCAGGTCGTCGCACGCGGCATGCAGGTCGACCTGGCGCATCCGTCGGGCGGCACGGTCAAGCTGGTGCGCAATCCGATCAACATGACCGTCACGCCGCCGCAAGCGCTCGCGCATCCGCCAACGCTCGGCGAACACACCGACGATGTTCTGCGCGACGTGCTCGGCTATGACGCCGCGCGCATCGCGGCACTGAGGGCGCAGTCGGTCATTTGACGTGATAGCGCCCGCGTGGGCTGGGCGCGTGGGCGTCAACGCGCGTTCGAGGCTTTTGCTCGGAGGTCTTCCAGCGCCCGTCGCGAAAGCGTCAGCGCGCCGGACCGCCCAGGGAGGCCAGCCAGCCGCGTCCTTCCTCCCACTCGCCGAGTCCGCTGTCGGCGTTGATGTGCCCGCGCGGACCCACGCCGATCCACTTGCTGCCCCACGCGTTGGCGCAGCGCTGGGAGAACGGCACGCCGCCGTAAGGGTCGTCGCTGCTCGCCACCACGATGCTCTCGAACGGCAGCCGCGTGTGCGGCACCGGTGCGAAACCGCGGATGTCGTCCCGTGGGAAATGCGCGCCGTCGGGGTCGGGCACGGCGACAAGCAACGCACCCGCGACCTTTGCCAGTTGCTCGGCGCTCGCATACTGCGATGCCCAGAAAGCCACCGTCAGACAACCCAGGCTATGCGCGGCGAACAGCACCGGCGCGCGTGCAGCGGCGACCGCGGCATCGAGCGTACGGCACCATGCGTCGCGCACCGGGTGGTCCCAGTCAGGCATCTGGACGCGGGACAACGCGGGGCTTTGCGCTTCCCAAAGTGTCTGCCAATGCCCGTCGCCGGAGTTCATGTAGCCCGGCAGCACGAGTACCGCCGGTGTGGGTTCGCTCATCGTGGTTTCCGTCCGAATTCGAGTAGCTGCTGCTGTATTGACGCCGCCATGTCGATGCGCGTCCGTGCGCTGATTCGCGTGGCCTGTCGGCGTTTTGACTCACGCGAGCTTACCGCATCAACGAATCACACGGCCCACGCCCGCGCCGCGCGGGTCTGCCGCCGGTTCGGGCGTCGTGCCCTCGACGCGGATCATCTGCACGTCGCCATTGAACGACTGCCCTTCCACCGCATAGCCGCGTGCTTTCAACTGATCGGCCAACTCGCCGGTGATCGGGTGATACGGCTCGAAGTAGATGGTCTTCTGCGGCAGCAACTGGTGGTGGAAACGCATTGCGGCCAGCGCATCGCCCGGCGGCATGTTGAAGTCGTACAGGTCGGTGATCACCTGGAAAATCGTCGTCAGGATGCGCGAGCCGCCCGGCGTGCCAATGACGAGCGCCACCTTGTTGTCCTTGAGCAGCAACGTCGGCGTCATCGACGAAAGCGGGCGACGGCCAGGTGCCACCGTGTTGACTTCGTCGCTGCTGCCGGGTTGCCCTGCGTTTTCGGGCCGGGTGACGAAGTTGTCCATCGCATCGTTGAGGAGGAAACCGGCGTTATCCACCACCACACCCGAGCCGAAATCGCCGTTTAGCGTGTAGGTATTCGAGACGGCATTGCCCCATTTGTCGACCACCGAGAAATGCGTGGTCTGCGCTTTTTCCGGTGCGACGTCGCCCAGACCCGGCTTTACCGGCGCGGCGCCCGGCACTTCGTCGGGTTTCACCTCGTCGGCGCGCTGCGCAAGGTAGGCATCGTCGAGCAGCCTGGCGGTGGGCACCTTGTAAGCGTCAGGGTCGCCAAGGTATTGCTGACGGTCCGCGAACACGCGGTCCTCGATCTGCGCGATCAGGTGCATATAGGGTTCCGAGTTGAGGTCGAGGCCGTCGAACGCCTGCTTCAGATCGGCCTTCATCTTGAGCATCTGGATCAGCCCGACACCACCCGAACTCGGCGGCGGCGCGGTGATCACCTGATAGCCGTTCCAGTCGGCGGCAAGCGGCTGGCGCCACACCGCCCTGTACTGAATCAGGTCCTGTTTCGTCACGAGACCGTGGCCGTACATCTGTTGCGCGATCATGTCCGCGGTGCGGCCTTCGTAGAACTCGCGGCCGCCGTCGCCGGCAATACGCGACAGGGTCTGCGCGAGTTCGGGCTGGCGGTAGGTCGTGCCTGCCTTCAAGGTCGAGAAATAGGCGTCGAAATTGGTCTTGCCGGCAAAGTTCTTCGCCGCTGCATCGCGACGCTGCTGCAGCCAGGGCTCGACCTGAAAACCTTCGGTTGCGTAGCGGATCGCGGGCGCGAGCACCTGCTTCCACTTGAGCTTGCCAAAGCGCTGCTGCGCTTCCCACATGCCGTCGACCGTGCCCGGCACGCCGACCGCCCGATGACCGACCGTGCTCATGCCCGGCACCGGATTGCCCTTGTCGTCGAGATACATGTCGCGGGTCGCCTGTTGGGGCGCGCGCTCGCGGTAGTCGAGGAAGTACGGTTTGCCGTCCATGAATACCGTCATAAAGCCGCCTCCGCCGAGGTTGCCGGCGTCGGGACGCGTCACGGCAAGCGTGAACGCAATCGCGACGGCCGCGTCCACTGCATTGCCGCCGGCCGCGAATATCTGTTGCGCGGCGTCGGCGCTGTAGCGATCCGGCGTGGCGACCGCAGACGCGTCCAGCACGGGCTTGGGCGGCGCAGTTTTGGCAAGCGCGGGGAGCGGCGCGACGAGGCTGCCTGTCAGCGAGACGAACAGTGTTGCAGCGCTTAGCACGCGTGCAGCAGTAAGTGAGGCGAAAGGCGTGCGGGATGCACTGTGCATCGGGATAGACATCCGAAAAACTCCGGGAAGCTGGGGCGCCATGGTGCATGAAGGACCCGCGTTCATGCAAGACGACCTGAAAAGCGACGGTGGGCGATGCCTCGTGCGCGTACCGCCGCAGCGCTTTGCGCCCGATCACGCAAAGACGCACCAAGCGATAGCGTGCAGACCACGAACACGGCATCACCGTGCAAGGCCGGCTGGCCTCGCGCCGCTCGCATCCTAAAACTGGCGCGCTCGTGTGAACAAACCGTTTTACCTCCTGTTACAGCACGACTTGCGTGCCGCGAGCACATTCAGGCTCGCGGCGCGCGATGCGACACGACGGCCGAGAAACCGCCCAACCGTTGGCACGACGCCGCACTCGCCTGTCGCAAAGGGAGTCGTCAGGTAGAATTGTCGGATAAGAGGACGCATTGCGCGCCCCCGACCGACTTTCACCTTCACGCATGAATACCGAACGCAACGACGCGCCAGCGGCATCCAATTTCATCCGCAACATCATTGACGAAGACAACCGCAGCGGCAAATGGGGCCAGCGGGTGGAAACGCGTTTCCCGCCGGAACCGAATGGCTATCTGCACATTGGCCATGCCAAGAGCATCTGCCTGAACTTCGGCGTGGCGCGCAGCTACGGCGGCGTGTGCCATTTGCGCTTTGACGACACCAATCCGGAAAAGGAAAGTGTCGAATACGTCGACTCGATCATCGACGCCGTGCGCTGGCTCGGCTTCGAATGGAAAAAAGACGGCAAGGAAGAGCTTTACTACGCAAGCGACTACTACGACAAGCTATACGAATTCGCCGAACTGCTGATCGAGCGCGGCAAGGCTTATGTAGACAGCCAGTCGGCCGAAGAAATGCGCGCCAATCGCGGCTCGGCGACCGAGGTCGGCACGCCGTCGCCATTCCGCGAGCGTTCGGTGCAGGAAAACCTCGATCTGTTCCGCCGCATGAAAGCCGGCGAATTCAAGGAAGGCGAGCATGTGTTGCGCGCGAAGATCGACATGTCGTCGCCGAACTTCAACATGCGCGACCCGGTGATCTACCGGATTCGTTTCGCCCATCACTACCGTACCGGCGACAAGTGGTGCGTGTACCCGATGTACGACTACACGCACTGCATTTCGGACGCGCTTGAGAACATCACGCATTCGCTGTGCACCCTCGAATTCGAAGACCACCGCCCGCTGTACGACTGGATCCTGAACGAGCTGGCTGAAGCGGGCGTCTTCACGCGTCCGCTGCCGCAACAGATTGAATTCTCACGTCTGAACCTGACCTACGCGATCACCAGCAAGCGCAAGCTGTTGCAACTGGTCAACGAAGGCCACGTGGAAGGCTGGGACGATCCGCGCATGCCGACCATCGTCGGCGTGCGTCGCCGCGGTTTCACGCCGGAAGCCATCCAGCTGTTCTGCGAGCGTATCGGCGTGACCAAGGTCGATTCCTGGATCGACATGAGCGTGTTCGAAGGCGCGCTGCGCGACGATCTGGACGAAAAGGCGCCGCGTATCGCCGCGGTGCTCGACCCGGTCAAGCTGATCATCGACAACTTTCCGGAAGGCGTGAGCGAGCCGTGCAGCGCGCCGGTTCATCCGCATCATCCGGAAATGGGCCTGCGCGAATTCCCGATTTCGCGCGAACTCTGGATCGAACGCGACGACTACACCGAAACGCCGCCGAAGGGCTATTTCCGCCTGTTCCCGGGCAACAAGGTGCGCCTGCGCTATGGCTTCGTGATCGAATGCACGGGCGCGCAGAAGGACGAAAACGGCAACGTCGTCGCCGTTCATTGCAACTACTTCCCGGACAGCAAGTCGGGCACGGAAGGCGCGAACAATTACAAGGTCAAGGGCAATATTCACTGGGTCAGCGCGGCCGCCGCCTGCCCGGCCGAAGTGCGTATTTACGACCGCCTGTTCCGGGAGCCGCAACCGGACGCCGGCGGCCGCGACTTCCTCGAAGCGCTGAACCCCGATTCGAAGCGCGTGGTCAATGCCTACCTCGAACCGGGTGCACGCGACGCGCTGCCGGAACAGCGCTATCAGTTCGAGCGCCACGGCTACTTTGTCGCCGACCGCGTCGACTCGCAGCCGGGCAAACCCGTCTTCAACCGGATCGTGAGTTTGCGCGACAGTTGGGGCAAGCCGGCGTAAGCTCGACTGATTGCACACCCACCATCGTTGCAGCGTGCCTGAAGTTGACCACGGCGTGCCTCTTGCTCGCGAGATGCATGCCGTCGTATCACACAATGTTCCATCGACAGTGAGAGCGCGGCAACTGCACGCGCCGGTCCGGGAGGTTCGATGAAAGTGGCAAGCCGCCGCGGGGTGGCTATTCAGGGCACCGGGAGCACGGCTGAACGCCCAGGCGCGAGGCTTGCCATGCGGGCTGCGCAGACACGCCGCAGCGAACGGGCACCGGCTCTTGCCACCTGCCTGCACCGCGCACGCTTCGCGGTCATCGCAGCCGCCTTCGGCGTCGCGTCGCTCACCTGCCCCGCGAACGCGGACGAATTAACGGGCACGCTGAAAAAAATCCACGACGACGGCGTGGTCGTGCTCGGTGTGCGCGAAGCCTCGATTCCGTTTTCCTATTTCGACGGCAAGAACACCGTCGGCTATTCGCAGGCCATCGCGCTGCAGATTGTCGACGAGATCAAGAAAACGCTTGGCATGCCGCAACTGAAGGTTCACGAAGTCACCGTCACTTCGTCGAACCGCACGCCCATGCTGCTCAACAATCAGATCGACCTGGAATGCGGCTCGACTACCCATACGGCTGAGCGCGAAAGCGTCGCCGCGTTTTCGGACAGCATCTTCCAGTACGCGGTGCGGATGATCACGCGCAGGAGCAGCGGCATCAACGACTTCGCGGATCTGGCGGGCAAGACGGTCGTGACGACGGCGGGCACTTCGGACGAACGTTTGCTGCGGCGGCTTAATACCGACAAGCATCTGAACATGCGCATCACGGCTGCGCGCGATCATCCGGAAGCATTCAGCGCGGTCAAGGAAGACCGCGCCGCTGCCTTCGTCATGGACGAGCCGATCGTGTACGGCTTCAAGTCGACCGATCCGCGCCCGGATGACTTCATCGTCACCGGCACGCCGCTTGGCTACGAGGTCTACGCCTGCATGTTCCGCAAGGGCGACGAGCCGCTGCGCAACCTGGTGAATCGCGTGATTGCTCGCGGCCAGACGTCGGGCGACGCCGAGCGTCTCTATAAACAGTGGTTCACCCAGCCCATCCCGCCGCATGGCATCAATCTGAACTTTCCGATGTCGGATCAGAACCGCGCCCTGTTTGCGCATCCGAACGACCGCGCGTTGGACTGAAACGTCCGGGCAACGAAGGGCGAGCGGGTCGGCACGCGAATGCGAGCCATCCGGGGCGGCGAGCCTGCGGAGTGTCAGTTCCGGCGCTGCCCGCTACAGCGAACGGTGCAGGTCTTCGAGCGAAAGCGTTGTCTGAAAAAGCTTCGTGAGGCTACGGCTCGCGAATTTTTCGACTTCGTGCGGCGCGGTCCAGCGGTAGGCGTCCATCTCGGGAATCATCGTGCCGTCGGAGCGGCGCGGAAACATCGACGTGCAGGTGCACACGCTCAGATCGAGCTCGTCCGCGTTTGCGCGCGCGGCGAACAGATGCAGATCCTTGTCCCGCCGATACACAAAAAGCCCCAGGTCTTTCAGCCGCTCGGGTTCGATCGAAATGCCGGTTTCCTCGACCAGTTCGCGCAACGCCGTCACATGCGGCGCCTCGCCCTCTTCGCCGTGACCTTTTGGAATGTCCCAGTGCGACGTTTCAGTGGCATGCGCGAGCAATACCCGCCCGCCCGGATCGAGCAGTACGACGCCGCAGGAAGTCACGCGGGCGCTCATCAGGTTGACGTGCGTCGCGAGGCATGAAACGCCGCGTGGACGCCGCATAGGAAGCCGGCAACCGGCGGCGTCGACTCGAAGGCGCGCGGCGCAATGGCCGTGCACACGATCAACGCTTCTTCTGCAGTTGCCAGTTGCCGTTGCCCTGCTTGCAGAATTGCGGGCGCAGGTTCATGGATTGCCCTTTTGCATTGAGCACGACACCCACGTCGCGGCAGGTGCGCTCGCCCTCTTTCGCTGTGCCGGCGACGGTGATGTTTGCGTCGATCTTCACGCTGTTGCCGGTTCCTTCGTTGAGCCACGTCGTGCTTTCACCGTCCTGCTTGTCGTTTAACGCCGCGAACACCGCTTTCTTGATCGAGTCGACATCGCGCTGCTTCATGTAGCTGATCGGGGTGTCGTTCAGAAAACCAAGATTCGCCGCTTGCGCGCCGAACGCGGCGCCGAGTAGCACAGCGCCGGCAGCGAGGTGAAACTGCACACGGGTTCGCATCGACATGAAGGGTTCTCCAAGTTTGAGTTCGGACGATCACGGTTGCATCACGGTTGCATACGCGTCATGCAACGATCTGGACCTCAAAAGCATAGCATGGCGCCCTTGCCGCGACAGGGCGACGCGCGCTGGAGACGATCTGGCTCAAACACGGCGCGGCGCGGATGGACGCATTTTTAGGACATGTCTCATCCATCCCGAGGCGACCCTTCCTTAAGCTAATCCGATTGCGTCCAGGCGCTCAACCCAGTCGGCGACATCGCCCGTCACTCATGAATGTGTCTCTTGCTCTTCAAACTTTTGCCGTCGCGCTTGCGCTGCTGTGCGTGGCGTTCGTGCCCGTCACGATCCGGCGTGATCTCGGCCTCTCGCGGCGCATTGTCCGCATCGACACGTTGCCGCGCATGCGCTGGCCTTTTCTGCTGACGCGTATCGGCGCGGCCTGTCTGCTGGTCTCCTTCGCGCTGCTCGTGTTCGCCTGCTTATACATTCTGACTGCTCACGCCCATTGAGCGTCGCCGCGCGGCCCTGAGCATCCGATAACCACCACCGGCGGCGGCGTTCGTCCGGCCAACCGGCATTCAAGCGATGGCCGGCTAGTTCGCCGCAGCAGTCTTCAACGCGCCGGCCACCGGCTTGTAGCCATCGGTGAGCGTGCCAAGAAACGCGACCACGTCTCTGATTTCCGACTCGTCGAGCGCCGGCTTGTCGCCCGGTTTGCGGTCGAAAGGCGGATCGGTGTTCAGATTGGCCCAATAGCGCTTCGGCAGATCGTCGAATTTCTGCACCTTGCCCTTTGACACGGGATAGAACTTCTCGGGATTCGTGTCGCGCTCGACATAAAAACGGACCACCTGGTCGAGCGAATGATAGATCCCGTTGTGAAAGAAGCTCTTTTTCAGCGCGACGTTGCGCAAGGTCGGCGTGCGGAAAATGCCGCAAAACTCGTCGCGACCCTTGAGGTCGGTCCGCTCCGGACCGCACGCGCCCAGATCGAAAAAATGCGGATCGCGATTGACCGCCAGCGCGCGATTGCGCGGGACGCCGATCGCGATCAGGCCGAAGTCGCTGAATTGAGGCGGCGCGCCGTCCTTCGTGCGCTGGCTGATGTGGCAGCTTGCGCAGTTGCCTTTTTTCTCATCGTTGAAAAGCTGCAGGCCGTGCAGTTCGGCTTGCGTGAGTTGCGCCTTTCCGGCCAGATAAGCGTCGTATTTGCTGCTGTAGGGGTAGAACGTTTCCGGGGTCTGCTCGAATGTTTCGAGCGCCTCGAGGACGGCCTTGAAGGCGGCGTCGTCGCTATCGAAAACATGGGCGCCGAATGCCTCGCGGAATGCGCCGGCATAGGGCGCGGCCTTGACCGCGGCCGCAACCCTGGCGGGCGAACTGCCCATTTCGAACGACGACAACAACGGTATGCGCGCCTGTTCTGAACCACGGTCCACGCGTCCGTCCCACGTGAGCCCGCCGGTCGGACCGGCGTCGACACTTTCGTCGCCCTCGTCGTCGGACTCGTGATAGTGCTCGGCGAACGCCGGCACCGACTGCAGGTATTTGAGCGTGGGCGCGGCGCGCATGCCGGTACGATGCATGTCGCTGCCGCCCAGTTGCACGGACAGCTTGTTGGCGGGCGAGAAGCCGTGGTCCGGACTATGGCAGGACGCGCACGCCAGCTTGCCGGAGCCCGATAACGACGCGTCGAAAAAGAGCTGTTTGCCGAGCGCCGTCTTCTGGCGAACCGATTCGAAAACCTGCGCGCGCGTCTGGCCGCCACCTGCGCTGACGTTGATGACCGCGCCCTTGCTGGCGGCCGCCGCGCGACGCATATCGCTGCCGCCGGATGGGGCACCCGCGGCGCTGCTGCTTAGGCTAGCATCGGCGCCCGCCGATCCGCCGGTTCCGCCATCACACCCCGTCAGGCTTGCCGTCAGCGCAATAACGCTGGCCACCAGCGAGAGTGCCCGTAGCGCTGCGCCAGGCTTCCAGCCCGCATGCCGCCGCGCTTCTGTATCAACTGTGATTCTTTGTCTTCCCGTCAAACCGAGCCGCATAAGAGTGATGTGAGGTCGTATGTGTCGATGCCGGGAGCGTATTTCATTGCCATGTCGTTTAAATGACATAAAGCCGACGAAATTTGTCATAGCAAAGGAATTCGTAATTAATTACATCTTTCTGTCAAATTCCGTTGCCAAACTTTCGCTCGCGACGAGTCGTGTAAGGAATGCGGCTCGCCCGTCCCCAACGCGAGAGAGAAATCACACCATATGAACAAGAAACTGATCTGCGCGACGCCGATCGCGATCGCAGCAGCGCTGACCCTGTATGCGTGCGGCGGCGGTGACAAAGTCAACGAGCCGGATATCACGTCGATCAAGAACGTCGTGGTGATTTACGCGGAAAACCGCAGCTTCGACAACCTGTACGGCAACTTCCCGGGCGCGAACGGCTTTCAGAACGTGACGGCCGCCAACTCCACCCAGGTGGATCGCAACGGCACGACGCTCGCGACGCTGCCACAGGTATGGAACGGCCTCACGCAAACCGGCGTGACGCCGGTGATCACGCAGGCGATGACGGCGAACCTGCCGAACAGCCCGTTCGCGATCGACGACCCGAAGGGTTTCAATACACCGATCACCGCGACGACGCGCGACCTGTATCACCGTTTTTACGAGAACCAGATGCAGATCGACGGCGGCAAGAACGACAAGTTCGCCGCATGGGCGGATTCCGGCGGCCTCGTGATGGGCCATTACAACCTCAATGCCGACAAGCTGCCGCTGTGGAAAGTCGCGCAGCAATACACGCTTGCCGACAACTTCTTCATGGGTGCGTTCGGCGGTTCGTTCCTGAACCACCAATGGCTCATCTGCGCGTGTACACCGACGTATCCGAATGCGGACAAGAGCCCGGCGGCGGGCTCGATCTCGTCGGTGGAAAGCGACGGCGTCACGCTGAAAGTCGCGGCCAACTCGCCGGCTTCGGCGCTCAGCGGTCCGCCCAAGTACGTGAACTCGGGCAACCTCACGCCTGACTTTTACGCGATCAACACGATGCAGCCGCCGTACCAGCCGAGCGGCAACAAGGCGGCATCGGGCGGTGACGCGACGCTCGCGGACCCGTCTCAGGCCACCACGCTGCCGGCGCAGACCCAGCAGCACATCGGCGATCTGCTGAACAACGCGAACGTGTCGTGGGCATGGTATGGCGGTGCGTGGGGCGCGGCGGTTTCGGCAGCGCAGACGGGCGCGACCAACGTGATCTACGGTGCCAATCTGACAGCGCCGAACTTCCAGCCGCATCACCAGCCGTTCAACTATTTCGCCGACCTCGCACCGGGCACCACGAACCGTGCGCAGCATCTGCTCGACGGCGGTCTGGCCGGTTCCGAGTTCATCAAGGCGATCGACTCGGGCACGCTGCCGCAAGTGTCGTTCTACAAGCCGCAAGGCAACCTGAACGAACACGCGGGATACACCGACGTCGCGTCGGGCGATCAGCACATTGCCGATGTCATCTCACATCTGCAGAAGAGCCCGCAGTGGAACAACATGCTGGTGGTCGTGACCTACGACGAGAACGGTGGCTTCTGGGATCACGTATCGCCGCCGAAGGCTGACCGCTGGGGTCCGGGCACGCGTGTTCCGGCGCTGATCATTTCGCCGTTCGCGAAGAAGGGCTACGTGGACCACACGCAATACGACACCACGTCGATCCTGCGCTTCATCACGCACCGCTACTCGCTGCCGACGCTGCCGGGCATCGCGACACGTGACGCGGCGCTCAAGGCCAACGGCGGCAAGCCGATGGGCGATCTGACGGCCGCGCTCAACATCAAACAGTAAGCGACAGTCCGCTTGACGGCGTGACTTTGACAGGGCGGCTTCGGCCGCCCTTTTTTATCTGGCGCGCGCGTATCGGCAAGCTGAACGGCATGGAGAGACGAGCGCAACGCGTTTTTCGTGAGCGGCGTATGCTTCGAGCGAGGTGCGGACAATTCAGTCAATCGACACTCGAAGTTCTCCCAACGCATTGCACGCTTGCTCACTCATTCAGGAGCTCGACAGCATGACAGGCAAAACCATCAAGGTCCCGGGTCCCGACCATCCGATCACGGTCGAGCCGGCCAACGCGCGCGTGACCGTGACCGTCGCCGGCAAGGTGATCGCGAGTACGGAAAAAGCACTCGTGCTTCGCGAAGCAGCGTATCCACCGGTCTATTACCTGCCGCGCAACGACGTCGAAATGACGCTCCTCGAACGCACCGATCATTCGACTTACTGCCCGTATAAGGGCGAGTGCGCTTACTACAGCATCGCGTTGGGCGGCGAAAAGACGGCCAATTCGGTGTGGACGTATGAATCGCCCTACGCGGCCGTGAAGGAGATTGCGCAGCATCTGGCGTTTTACCCGGACCGCGTCGATTCAGTCGACGTGCAACCGTTGGCCTGATCAGCAGGATGCAGCAGACAGCGCCGGGACCGCCGCACACGATGTGACGCGCGGCGCGCTTGGGCGGCATGTGCGGTATTGAAGTACGGCAGGAGGGACTCGAACCCCCCACCCTCGGCTTAGAAGGCCGATGCTCTATCCAGCTGAGCTACTGCCGTAATGAGGAGAAGCGATGCGCTCGTACACGGAGCGCACCGCTCGTAATGAAGACCCGCTTCCGGGCTTTGCACCAGTGCGCCAACTGTGCGCACCGCTCGTTGAATTCCGGAATTTTAACTGACCGGACTGCGGACCGGAAACCCCGTTCGCAGCCGGGCCCGGATTATAACCGATCGACCTTCGCGCGGCGGCTCGTGGCAGCGAGCGCTGGTGCGCATTGCACGCGCTCGATCAGACCGGTTGCGGGTGCAGCACGAACCAGCCGAGAAATACGATCCCAGCAATCACGCAATACACGCCGAACGACGCAAGACGCCCGCGACCTTCGAAATAGCGCATCAGGAAACGCACGCTCAGGTAAGCCGCGATCGCCGTGAGGACGCCGCCGAGCAGCGCGTCCGCAAGCTGGCCCGACGCGTGGAACAGTTTGGGCAATTCCAGAATGCCGGCAGCGAAGATGATCGGCGTGCCGAGCAGAAATGAAAATTCCGCGGATTTTTCAGCGGTGAGGCCGGCTGCATTGCCCGCGATCATCGTCAGGCCGCTGCGTGAAAAGCCTGGAATCAACGCGCCGACCTGCGCGAGTCCCACGAAAAATGCCTGACCGAACGTGAGCTTTTCCGGGCCGTGATGCACGCGCGTGCGCTGCAGGCGGTCGCCGAACCACAACAGCACGCCGTTGACGATCAACGCGATCGCGACAATGCGCAGATCGTGGAAAATCCGCTCGAGACGCTTTTCGAGGATCAGCCCGACGAGGCCGGCCGGAATCGTGCCGATGATCAGCGCCCACATCATGTGCGCATCGTCATTGCGGCGGCCGCCGAACGATGCGACGAAGCCGCGCACGAGCGCCACCCAGCGCTTGCGGAAATACCACAGCAGAGCCAGCGCTGTGCCGAGATGCAGTGCGACCAGGAATGGCAGCAGTTGCGGCGCGTGTTTGTCGATGTGCATGCCGAACAGCGCAGGCACCAGTAGCGTATGGCCGAGGCTGCTTACCGGAAACAGTTCGGTGACACCCTGCAGCACGCTCAGGAAGATCAGAAACGACAGGTTCACGCGGCGTCCTTGTAAGGAAAATGTCGGAGACAGCGCCGCAAACAGAAAACGGCGCGTTTGAAAGCGCACCGATTATGCCTGGCTGGAAAGACAGCGCCAAGCGTTAACCCCACATAACGGACAAATTTGACGCTATAGGTTACACGTCGACACGGTTGTTACGCCGTGGAGAGAATGAGCCGCACGAACGGCGGCTCGGGTGCTGCTGCTGGGTGTCCGGGCGATCAGGCTGGCGGCCTGGGGCACAGCAACCGGGGTAAGCGATAAGCGGAGCAGAGAATCCGTCTGCGCGGATTAGCGGTCGAGCTTGCGGAAAAAATAAACGGTGCTTGCCGTGAACATGCCGAACAACGCCACACCCATTGCCATTGCGAGATCCATACACCCTCCTGAGCCTGCGGCCCCATCGTCGGAATTACCGGGCCGTCGGGGAGATTATCGGCAACAATGGCCTGCGCTGGACACCCGCAATTTCCCGAGAAGGGTTTCCCCGTAGCACAAAGCGGCGCAAAATCGTCGTTCGCGAGACGGCCGTGGCCTCCGACAACAATCGCTCGCCTTCCACGGCCGCGCTAACCTTGACTTTCTCCTTCTCCCCTCTGCCCTTTCGACCATGCCTCTTACTCCGCAACAGGACATTCTCGAGATTGCCCACGACTCATCCGTGCTCCGCTTCGCGCCGCAGGCCGGTGGCCGCCTGATGTCGTGGACCGTCGACGGTGAACCGGTGATCCATTGGCCCGAACACGCCGACTGGAGCCAGCCCGCGCGCATCCGCGGCGGCAATCCACTGCTGTTCCCGTTCCTCGGGCGACATCGCGTGGACGGCAAGATCGGCTTCTGGCGCGATGCCGCGGGCACGGTCCGCGCATTACCGATGCACGGCTTTGCGCGCGATCTGCCGTTCGTGCCTCATGCCGACGTACACGGCGCCGGTCTGCGTCTCGTGCTGACCGATAGCGACGCCACTCGCGCCGGCTATCCGTTCGGCTTCCGGTTCCAGGCGGAATACGTGCTCGCGGACGCGCATACCCTCGACGTCACGCTCACGACGACCAACACCGGCGACACGCGTTTGCCCTATTACGCCGGCCACCACTTTTATTTCACGCTGCCGCACACGCAACGCGGCGAGACGACGATCGAGCTGCCGCCCACGGAAACACGCTTCCAGAAGGAGGACGGTTCGATTAGCGCCGCCGAGCCCGGCGAGCCGCGCTATACGCTCGACGACGCCAGCATTGTCGACCGCTTCCACTGCCTGAAGGGCACGCCGGATCAGGCGGTGCGCGTCGTCGCGCCGGGTCTCGACCGGATCGTCACGATCGACCTGCAACGCCCGGGCTCGGTGCCCTGGTACGCGGTGACGACATGGACCGAAACGCCCGAGTCCGATTTCTACTGCGTCGAACCGTGGCTCGGGCTGCCGGATGCGATTCACAACGGCATGGGCTTGCGCTGGCTGGAACCGGGCCAGACCGAAGCTGCGGCGCTGCGCATCACGGTGTCGAAGCTGCGTTGATCGGCGCAATCGATCTTTCATCAAGCGGCGTCTGAGGCCTGGCCTCGCGCTGCTTCAGATAGCGCGTGTGTCCCTGCCTGCCGTCCTTTTGGGAGGCTGTCGCGCGAAACCGTTAGAATCGGACGCTTTGCACCCACCTGCCGCGTGATCAGGATCGGCGCGCGGCGGCGCTTTGCGAGGTCCAATGCTGGGAACAACAAGAATGATGAAACGACTCGCCTGCGCGTCGTTGCTGGCTCTGCTCGCCGCGTGCGGGTCAGCGCCGGTGGGGCCAGGCTTCTACCGGGTCGAACGGGGCGATACGCTGTCCAGAATCGCACGCGCTAACCGGCAGTCGGTGCAAAGCATCGTCCGCTGGAACAATCTGACCAACGCGGACAACATCGACGTCGGCCAGGTGTTGCGTGTCGCGCCGCCGGCCGGGTCGGCATCGGGAAGCGGAGCCGTGCGCAGCAGCAGCGGCGCGAGCGTCTCGGCGCCACGTCCCGCGCCGCAGGAGAGCGCACCGACGGCACCGCCTGCCGCATCGATCTCGCTCGTGTGGCCTACCGACGGCACTGTGATCCGGCGCTTCGACGGCAACAATTCCAAGGGCATCGACATTGCCGCGGCGGCCGGCACGCCGGTCATTGCCGCAGCGCCCGGCACGGTCGTCTATGCGGGCAACGGCTTGCGTGGTTACGGCAATCTGCTGATCCTCAAGCACAACTCGGAGTACCTGACCGCGTATGCGCACAACCGCGTGCTGCTGGTGAAAGAGGGTCAGTCGGTCGCACAAGGCCAGAAGATCGCCGAGATGGGCGACACCGACACCGATCGCGTCATGCTGCATTTCGAGCTGCGCTATCAGGGCCGCTCGATCGACCCCTCGCGCGCGCTGCCGCCACGCTAGCCGGCACACGCGTAGCGCACGGGCGGCCGGGCACGCGCCCTGCAAGCGCGACCCGTTACCGGGGTGTGATAAAAGGCTCACTCAGTCATAAGACGAACGCGCGCGGCCTTCGTCTTCCATCGACATCTATAAGGAATCTGCAATGAAGCGTGCATTGGCATCCGTCGCGACGGCGGCAGTGGTCAGCATCGGAGTGCTGACGCTCGGCAGTCTCACTGGCTGCTCGAGCACCACCACCATGACCTACCTGCCAAGCGGCGACACTGGCTTTGCGATCAACTGCAGCGGCAGCGACGCGAGTTCGAGCTGGGCCGAATGCTACAAGCGCGCGGGCGAAGTCTGCGGCAATTACGGATACGACGTGGTGTCGAAAGACGTGGACAACGGCGCGACCTCGGGCGGCACCGTGGCGGGGATTTTCGGTGCGAATGTGAAGAATCGCTCGATGGTGGTTCGCTGCAAGCAGTAAGGCGGTATTGACGCTGCGCGGTGGCGAGGCGTGCGCCTACGCGCGCTGCTTCGCTTGCGGACGGTCAGCGCTGCCGCGCGCGTCCGGAATACGGATCGATGTGTGCGGCGAACACCAGTAACAGGCTCAACGCCAATGGCCAGATGCCGAAAAAAATGAATAACCAGGTCATCACCGGCACGCAAAAAATCTGATTGCCTATGATGGGCCGAATGTATGAACCAGCAATGACGCTTTTCGAAAGATCAGAAAAAAAGCCCGGCGCGAGGCCGGGCTAACGGGGGTTCGGCGCATATCGGCAAAGGACCGGTTCACCATGCGCCAGAACGAAATCTAACAACCCGCCATTACATGCGCAATCGATTAATTGCGAACTCAATGTGCTACGGCGTACCGAATGGCCAATAGGCAGACGTTAATTGTCGGAAATAAACCGGCAATAAACGCCGCGCAATTCGCAATGCAACGCTTTAAATATCGTGAAGCGTGCGTGCCACACCGGCCGCCTGCCCGCGCACGGCAACGCTCTCGCGCGGCAGCGCGTTCATGCCTATAGCAAAAGGTCTGGCTGATTTCTACTAGGCATGCTCAGCACGTTGACGATGCTTCCGCCCAGATATCGCTTTTGTGCGCCAGCGCACCATGCGGCACGAATATCGGCGATGAACGGCTTTTGAATAGCCAAAGCCATTCTTCACAACAAAATTCGCAAATAGCGGAAATTGAGCTTTATCGAATCCACTGACGAATTAATAAGTAAGAATTCGTAAGCGCCAATTCATTCGACGATTAAGATAATAGGCACTCGCGCCAATTGATTCAAGTTGGCGAATCGGCTGTATTCGGCCAGTTGTTCCGCCATCGGCCGCGCAGTCAGATCACGCGCAAACCGAGTTCGGTCACGAGCACCGCAGCCTGCTGATGCGAGATGGTCGCGCCCCTGAACAACGCCGCGTCGACGAGGCGCACGCCGCTCAGATCGGCGTCGCGCAGATCGGCGCCGTCAAAGCGGGCGCCTTTCAGATTGGCGTCCTTCAGACTGCCGCCTGCAAACACCGCTTCGCGAAAATCCACGCCGGCGAGATCCGCGTCGGAGAAATCGAGTTGGTCGAGCGTGGCTTTGCGAAACGACAGCCCGCGCAGTTGCGCACCCACCAGTAAGGTTTCGACGAAGCTCAAGCCGAGCGACGTACACGCCTCGAAATTTGCGCCAGTGAGCTTGCAGCTACGGAACGACGCGGACGCGAGCCTCGCGCGTCGCCAGCTCGTGTTGTTCAGATCGCACGACTGAAACGCCGCGTCGACCAGTTCGGCCGACGCGAAATCCGCTTGCCGCCCGCGGCATCGCACCCAGCGCGTGTGCGACAACGCCGCGCTGAAGAACGACGTCTCGGCGATCGCGCAACGGTGAAACTCCGCGCCACACAGATCGAGACGTGACAGATCGGCACCTTCGAAATCGCAGTCGACAAAGTGCAGTGGCTCGCGCAGGCCCACCGGGTTGGCGGCGATCAGACCTTCGACATCGGCGCGCGAGAGCGTCGCATCGCTCACGGCGTGTACAGATGCATGAGTGGGTGCTTGAGACGGTGCCTGGGGAGCCGGCGTCGTTGAATCCGGTGACATGAAGGTTCAGAATAATTCGCAAAACCCCAAGCCTACCGGAACGCGGGCCGCCCTGGCGCCTCGGCGCGATGGTTTATAGTGACGGCCTCTGCAAGATCCGCTTACGATGACTTCCCACGACGCCCCTCAAAGCCCGCTCTACGCGAAGCTTCTCTCCGAAACCGCCAAAATCGGCTGGACCGAACTCGAACGTTTTTTTGCGCGCGGCATGCTGTTGCGCGTTGCGCGCGACCTCGATCTGGTGAGCGTCGCCGAAGCCGTCGCCGGCGACAATACCGAGCAGGTCACGCAATGGCTGTCTGCGGGGCTCGTTGAACGCATGCAGGCAGAAACGGCCGCCGACTTCGCGGCACGCGACCCGGAGCTGTGGGCGGTCGTCGTCTCGCCGTGGGTGTGTGTGCAGGAGCGCAGTTGAGCGACGGCGTGCATTCACCCGACGGCGTCATCGCGCCGGCGGTTCCCGTGCATTGGCATCGCCGCGTGTTGACGCTGGCATTTCCCATCGTTCTTGCCAATCTCACCCAGCCGATCCTCAGCGCGGTCGATACAGCCGTCGCGGGCCATCTGAGCGGCGCATCGTATCTCGGCGGCGTGGCGCTCGGCGGGCTGTTCTTCAACTTCGTTTTCTGGAGCTTCGGCTTCCTGCGCATGGGGACGACGGGCCTCGTCGCGCAGGCGCACGGTGCGGGAAATCACGCGGTGTTGCGCAACGACGTGGTGCGCGCCCTGGGGCTCGCGGCCGCGATCGGCGCGATCATCCTCGTACTGCAAGTCCCTCTGATCGACTACGCGCTGCGGCTGATCGGCGGCAGCGACGCGGTGCAGGCTCAGGCGCGCCTCTATTGCCACGCGCGGATCTGGGCCGCGCCGCTCGCGCTCGGCAATTACGTCGTGCTCGGCTGGCTGCTCGGCACACAGCGTGTGCGGCTCGCGCTGCTGTCGCAGGTGTTCATCAATAGCGTCAACATCGTCGCCGTGCTCGCCTATGTGTACGTATTCAACTGGGGCGTGGCGGGCATAGGCGCCGCCACCGCCACGGCCGACGCGCTGGGCTGCATGCTTGGAGCGGCGCTGCTGTGGCTTGGCCGGCCGCGCGGTTTGCCCGCGCTGAATCGCGCCGCATTGTTCGATGCGGCGGCGCTCAGGCGTCTGATCGTGTTGAACCGCGATATCTTCGTTCGCACGTTATGTCTGCTCTGTTCGTTTGGCTGGTTCGCACATCTGGGCGCGAAACAGGGTGACGCGACACTCGCCGCCAACGCGCTGCTGCTCAATTTCCAGACCTTCATGGCTTATGGCCTCGACGGTTTCGCGCACGCCGCCGAAGCGCTCGTCGGCGCAGCAGTCGGCGCGCGCGACAGGCACGCCTTCGCGCAGGCAATCAAGGTCACCGCGCTATGGTCCGCGCTAGGCGCGCTGGGTTTCACGCTCGTCTACTGGGGCGCGGGTTCATGGATCATCGAACGCCTGACGGATCAGGCCGCCGTGCGTGCTACGGCGGAAAGCTACCTTCCATGGGCTGCGTTGCTGCCGCTCGTGTCGGTTGGCGGCTTTCTGCTTGATGGGGTGTTCATTGGGGCCACCCGCACCCGTGAACTGATGGTGTCGATGGCGACATCTTTCGCCGTGTTCATGCTGCTGTCGTGGACGCTGACGATGCAGCACGGCAATCACGGCCTGTGGGCTGCGATGCTGATTTTCATGGCTACGCGCGGCGTCACGTTGGCGCGCTACCTGCCGCGAATGATGCGCCAAGTGGGCGCGGCGACGGTTACGCCTTGAAACAAGCGCATACATTTCGCATCAAACCGGCGACCTAGAATCGCCCTTAGCCCGCGCTCTCCGCGCGAACAGTCTGCGCGGGTCAGAAGCGCCGGCGTGCCCGCGTCGGTGCTTCGCCTTTCTCCGTCGCGGCGCTCGCGCGCTTTTCACATTCTCATACTGCGGCGCAATCCGTCAGACGACGCTCACGGCGCAACGGGCGCCGGCACCATCATGGGCGGACGATTGTCCGTCGGCACACCATGATAGTCAGCAGGGTCTTGCGGCGGCGGTCCGCCGTGATGGCCGGACGGGCCGTCTGCGCAACCCGCTAACAAGGTGGCGAGCAGTAGCGCGATCAATGGGGCGCGAATCATGGAAGTTTCGTCTCTCGAAATGAGAAGGAATAGGCGTCTCGGCAACGCCGGTCAGCGGACGATGCCAACCGTGCAGACCGTTGGGCCTACAGCGTGGAAGACAGGCGCCGCAGTCTACCTGCAATGCGCGTCGTGCGATATCGCAGGTGGCCGCCAGCCGCTTTTGCAGAACACATGACCTACAATAAAAGTCTCTACTGCATCTGACAGGAGACCGCCATGGACGCTGATACGATCGCGGGCTTGATCGGCCTTGCCATAGGGTTACTGGTGCTGTTCATTCTGTCTTTCTACGAAGCGCGAACCTACCGGCGCGAGCACGACGGCGAGGGCATGCTGCACCACTGGCTCACTCATCGGCACGTGCATATACCGCTCTGGAAACGCCGCAGGCATTGAACGGGGCATGGTCTAGAGCCTGACACCTGTTCGACGCAGCCTCTTTCGTCGTGTAGCAAATGGCGCGGCGGCGAGTGCGGCCTGTCACTTGTGGCGTGCCGCTTGCCGCTGCTCACTATCGCTTGCACCTGCCGCCTTGTGGCTGCCGCCTTTTGTCTGCCGCTTTTTGCTTGCCGCACATATCCTGCGCGCAGGTCAGGCCGCGCCTTACTCCTCCTCTCCCAAACCTCATGGGCACATGTCTTGCTGATCGTGATTTTGCAAGCAGCGCGCACAATGCGCGTCGATTGTCCCGGTGCAGGCGCACCGAACCAACCAGACTAATTGCGGCCCGAGCTGCGCGACGGCCGGACAGGGAGAACTCAAATGACTATCGGAACCATACTGCTGATCGTGCTGATCCTGCTCCTGATCGGCGCTTTGCCGAGCTGGCCGTACAGCAGCGGCTGGGGCTACCGTCCGACCGGGGTGGTCGGCGTCATACTGATCATCGTGATCGTCTTGCTGCTGATGGGACGCATATAACGTCGCGCTTTTCTGATCCGTTTTGCGCCCGACGCAATTCGTGATTGACTCTGGCAGCCAATGCCACGTAGAATCTCGGATTCGTCGGAGCGTAGCGCAGCCTGGTAGCGCATCTGATTTGGGATCAGAGGGTCGAAGGTTCGAATCCTTTCGCTCCGACCACGAAAAGCAGTACGGAACCCGCGTCGCCATCGGCTTCGCGGGTTTTTTGCTTTTTGGCTCCGCCCTTTCGCGGATGCCACGGCCGCGTCGCTTCGCGCCGCCGCTGAACAGCTTGACTATCCGACTGAAAGACTGAAGGAGACTCGCATGGATCTCATTCTCTGGCGTCATGCCGAAGCCGAGGAGCTGGCCAGCAGCGATCTCGCCCGCGCGCTGACCACGCGTGGCCGCAAGCAGGCACAAAGCGTCGCCAAATGGCTGCGCATACGTCTGCCGGACGACGCGGTTGTCCTTGCAAGTCCCGCCGTGCGGACCATTCAGACCGCCGAAACCTTGAGCGACCAGTATCGTGTCGTGCGCGAACTGGCGCCCAACGCTCGTGCGGACGACGTGCTCGTTGCAGCCGGCTGGCCCAACGGCATCGCGCAGACGGTGGTGATCGTCGGTCATCAGCCGACGCTCGGTCACGTCGCCGCCAGACTGCTCGCCAACAGCAGCGCGAGCTGGCCGCTGAAAAAAGCCGGCGTCTGGTGGATCGCGAGCCGTGAGCGCGATGGCGACGACCAGGCCGTACTGCGCGCGGCCATCACGCCCGATCTGGTTTAGCTCGGCTTGAAGCGTGCGGGGCTCGCCTCGCGGCAGCGCCCTGCACGGCACGCCTCACTCCCCGCCGCGCCGAAAAATTCCACCGCACGACCCTCACCGCGCGATGACGGCGACATTACAGGCCGCACCTTTGCGCCTTACGTCGAGTCATCCAATCGTCATCGCATTGCCATGCGAGCGTCACCAGGCATTACTACATTGGCGAAAAAAGAAATCCCCTTCTTTCGACCAGGACGCCCCATGCGAGAACTGCCGACGCCTACCCTGCCCCTCGCTTCGCTCTTCGAGTCGCGTCGTCTGCCGCGCCCCGAGGAAACCGTCACCGCGCAGCACCGGCTGCAAGTGACGTGGGCACGCAGCGACGAAGAGCTGCGCGAAGCGCAGCGTCTGCGCTATCGCGTGTTCGCCGATGAGATGGGCGCGCGTCTCTCGGGGCCCGCTGGGCTGGACGTCGATTCATTCGATTCGTACTGCGATCATCTTCTCGTGCGTGATCTTGACTCGTTAAAAGTGGTCGGCACCTATCGCGCATTGCCGCCGCATCAGGCGGCGCGCATCGGCCGCCTGTATGCCGAGGGCGAGTTCGACGTGTCGCGTCTCACGCATTTGCGGGCCAAGATGGTGGAAGTGGGACGCTCATGCGTGCACCCCGACTATCGCAGCGGTTCGGTGATCATGTCGCTGTGGGCCGGCCTTGCGGCGTACATGAAACATAACGGCTACGAGACGATGCTCGGTTGCGCGAGCGTCGCGATGGCCGACGGCGGTCACTATGCGGCGAACCTGTACTGCGCGTTGCGCGACAGCGCACTCACCGCGCCGGAGTACCGGGCATTCGCGCACACGCCGCTGCCGGTCGACGAATTGCAAACCGGCACCGACGTCACCCCGCCGCCGCTCGTCAAAGGTTATCTGCGTCTGGGCGCGAAGATTTGCGGCGCACCGGCCTGGGACCCCGACTTCAACACGGCGGATTTTCTGACGCTGTTCCGTTTGTCGGATATCAATGCGCGCTATGCGCGGCACTTCCTCGGCGACACAGTGCCGCGATAGGACGACGCATGCCGCCACGCGCTGAACAACGCGCGTCCCATGCCGCGTCAAAGAAAAAGCCCGGTGCAAAGCGCCGGGCTTTTTCTCATTCACGATGCATGCGCGTCGCTCACTCGTCTGTGTAAACCACGCGGTATGGAATCCCAACCTTTTCCCATTCCGCCGCTTCCTGGATCAGGCTGTAATCGGTGAGCGGATTGTTGGCGACCCATTCGTTTGGCAATCGCACTTCGTAGCCGCCATTCACTTGCGCGACCGAAATGCCCGGCAACCCCACGTCCGCACGACGACGGCACAGCAACGACGCGAGGCGCAGACAGAACAGCAGCGGCCACTCCACTTCGCGCGTTTGTGAGAGCTTGCCGAGTTTGCCGGCGTGACCGAGCACGAGTGCTGCAAGGCGCGCCTGGTCCGTACGCGAGAAGCCCGGCATGTCCGCGTTGCTGGCGATATACGCGGAATGCTTGTGATATGCGCTATGCGAAATCGACAGACCTATCTCGTGCAAAGCCGCCGCCCAGCCGAGAAACATGCGATTTTCCGCGCGGCGCTCAGCGTCCGGCTCTTCGAACTGGTTGTAGAAGCTGACAGCCAGGTCGCCGATACGGGTTGCTTGCGCGCGATCCACCCCATAGCGGCGCATGAACCCTTCCACCGTGACCGTGCGCATGTCTTCGTGCTGCGAACGGCCTAGCAGGTCGTACAGCACGCCGAGGCGCAGCGCGCCATCTGTAGTGTCCACATAATCGACGCCCAGTTCGTCGAACACCGCGATCATGATCGACAAACCGCCGGCCAGCACCGGAATGCGGTCGCCTTTTAACGCGACAAGTTTCAGACGATTGACGTTTTCCGCCTTGATCAGCGCACGCTTCAGGCGCTCCAGGCCGCCGCGCGAAATGCCGTGCGTGACGCCGGGATCGTTGAAACCGTTCGCCTCGACGAGTTCAGCGAGCGCGCGCGCGGTGCCCGACGAGCCGATCGCCTGCTCCCAGCCAGTTTGTCGGTACTCGGCGGAAATAATCTGGATTTCGCGCCGCGCCGCGAGTTCGGCCTGACGCATCGTGTATTCGTCGACATTGCCGGCGGGAAAGAATGCGCGGCTATGGCTCACGCAGCCGATATACAGGCTCTCCATCTTGATCGGCGTGTAATGCGAGCCGATGATGAACTCGGTCGAACCGCCGCCAATATCGACCACCAGCCGCTTGCCCGCGCTTGCCGGCACCGAGTGGGCGGCGCCCGCGTAGATCAGGCGCGCTTCTTCGCGCCCCGCGATCACTTCGATCGGAAACCCGAGCGCCGCTTGCGCCTCGCCGAGAAACTCGCCCGCATTCTTCGCAATACGCAGCGTGTTGGTGGCGACCGCACGCACGTGGTCCGGATGGAAGTCGCGCAGCCGTTCGCCAAAGCGCTTGAGCGCGTCCCAGCCGCGTACCTGCGACGCCCGGTCGAGCATTTTGTCGCGCGACAAACCGGCGGCGAGCCGCACCGCTTCGCGCAACGCGTCGACCTGATAGATCTGACTGCCCGCGTCGGTTTCCTCGACCCGGCCCACGATCAGACGGAAGCTGTTCGAGCCGAGATCGACGGCGGCGAGGAGTTGGGGGGTATTGACCATCGGGTAAGCGGACTCCATGCGCGCAAGCGCGGCAGCGTTGGATGCGGCGGGCGCGGGGTATCCCTTCAGTGCCCGCGGTGCTTTGGGCGCCTTGTGGCGGGCCGCGCCATTCAAAGACGTCATTCTAAGCGTAGCGGGCTTCACGATGTCACCTCGCTGGAGTGCGGGCGTTCATCATCCCATACGCATTGCGTCATATCGACGACACACGCTGATAAGAGCGTAGAATAATTTTCAATTTGTCATAACAACGTCATCATACTGTGAGAATTTCCGAGCGTCTTTCCGCCTCTCTTTCCGAAATTCCATTCTCGCTGCCGATGTCCATCCGCTACCCCTTATTGAATCGCGAGCTGGGCATACTGGGTTTCAACGAGCGCGTGCTGGCGCAAGCCACCGACCCCGCCGTCCCTTTGCTCGAACGCCTGCGGTTCATCTGTATTACCAGTAGCAATCTCGATGAATTCTTCGAAGTCCGCATGGCCGGCCTGCAGGAACAGATGCGCGACAACCCCGGCGCATTGTCACCGGACGGCATGTCACTGCAACATGTGTACGACCTCGTGGTTGAACGCGCACAGAAGCTCGTGCATCGTCAGTACACGATGCTGCATGAAATCGTGCTGCCCGCGCTCGAAGGCGAAGGCATCTATTTCCACGGCACCGAAGCGGCAAGCGAAGCGCAGACCGAATGGGCGCGCAATTATTTTTTCGACGAGTTGCTGCCGGTGCTCACGCCGATCGGCCTCGACCCAGCCCATCCCTTTCCACGCGTGCTCAACAAGAGCCTGAACTTCGTGGTCGAACTCGAAGGGAAAGACGCATTCGGCCGCCAGGCGATGATGGGCATCGTGCAGGCGCCGCGCGCGCTGCCGCGGCTCGTGCGCATGCCGCAGAGTCTGTCGGGCTATCCGCACGGCTTCGTCCTGCTGAGTTCGCTGTTGCAACGCTTCGTGGGCGAACTGTTTCCGAATCTCGTGGTGCGTAGCTGCAACCAGTTCCGTATCACGCGCAATAGCGAACTGTTCGTCGACGAAGATGAAATTACCAATCTGCGCGTCGCATTGCAGGGCGAGTTGCCGGCACGCCACCTGGGCAACGCGGTACGGCTCGAAGTGTCGGCGGAAACGCCCGCGCATGTCGTGCGGCGTCTGCTCGACGAAAGCGGGCTGTCCAACAAGGACTGCTACTACGCCGACGGTCCTGTGAATCTGGTCCGGCTGATGCAGTTGCCGGAAATGGTGGACCGACCCGATCTGAAATTCGTGCCGCACATTCCGGCCATTCCCGCGCAGATCGCGAACAGCACCAACATGTTCGACGTGATCGACCAGGGCGACGTGCTGCTGCATCACCCCTACGAGAGCTTTCAGCCGGTGCTCGAACTGCTGCTGCAGGCGGCGAAAGATCCGAACGTCGTCGCAATCAAGCAGACGATTTATCGAACCGGCACCGACTCGCCGCTGATGGACGCGCTCATGCAAGCCGCGCGCAACGGCAAGGAAGTAACCGTGGTGGTGGAACTGCTGGCGCGTTTCGACGAAGAGACCAACATCAACTGGGCGTCGCAGCTCGAAGCAGTAGGCGCGCACGTGGTGTACGGCGTCGTGGGCCACAAGTGCCACGCAAAGATGATGCTGATCGTGCGGCGAGTGTCGTCGGGCGGCAAGACCACGCTCAAGCGTTACGTGCACCTGGGCACCGGCAACTACCACCCGCGCACCGCACGTCTTTATACGGACTTCGGCTTGATGACCGCCGACCAGAAAATCTGCGAAGACGTGCATCACGTGTTCCAGCAACTGACCGGCATAGGCGGCGAACTGAGGCTGCATGAACTGTGGCAGTCGCCGTTCACGCTGCACCCGAAACTCGTCGAAGCGATTCGTGCGGAAGCCGACCATGCGCGTGCGGGCCGGAAAGCGCGCATCGTCGCGAAGATGAACGCGCTGCTCGAACCCACTGTGATCGCCGAACTGTACGAAGCGTCGCAGGCGGGCGTGAAGATCGATCTGATCGTGCGCGGCGTGTGCTCGCTGCAGCCTGGCGTGCCGGGGCTGTCGGAGAACATCACCGTGCGCTCGATTGTCGGGCGTTTTCTCGAACACCATCGCATCTTTTATTTCTACGATGGCGGCAAGGAACAGGTTTATCTGTCGAGCGCCGACTGGATGGACCGCAACTTCTTCCGTCGTGTCGAGGTCGCGTTTCCGGTGAATAACCGCCGCCTGAAACGGCGCGTGATCGCCGAGGGCCTGTCCGCATTCCTCGGGGACAACCAGTCCGCGTGGCTGATGCAAAGCGACGGCCACTACCGGCGGCGGCGTCCAGGCAAATCGTCGCGCAACGCGCAGATAAGCTTGCTGACGAAGTTCTGCTCGTAAGCCTGTCGCATAAGAAAGCCCGCCTTGCTCAAGTCACAAGGCGGGCTTTTTTCCTGCAAGCGAGCCGTGACGCAGGCCGTGCGGCGGACGACGCAGTCGGTCCGCACGCATCCTCAAGCCGGCGCGGGCTGCCGGCGTGCCGTGCGATACGCCGGAAAGCGCACCGTGAACGTACTGCCGCGCCCTTCTTCGCTTTTGACGTCGAGCTGCGCATCGTGCCGTTGCAGCACATGCTTGACGATCGCAAGGCCGAGTCCGGTGCCGCCCGTGTCGCGCGAACGGCTACGGTCCACACGGTAAAAGCGCTCGGTCAGACGCGGAATGTCCGCGGCGGGAATGCCCAGTCCGCTATCCGTCACTGAAAAGACCGCCTGGCCGGCGTGTGCGTGCCAGCTGACCTTGATCGCGCCGCCGTCCGGTGTATAGCGGATCGCGTTGGTCACGAGGTTGCCCAACGCACTCAGCACTTCCGTCTCGACGCCCGTGACCGTCAGCCCTTCGTCGGTATCGAACACGATTCGGTGATGGTGACTGGAGAGGCTCTCCGCGTCGTCCTGCAAGTGGCGCAGCACCGCGCGCATGTCGATCATCTGATCGCTTGGCGGCTTGTTGTCCCCTTCGAGTTTCGCGAGCACGAGCAGATCGCTGACGATATGCCGCATGCGCGACGCCTGCTGCTCCATCAGTTCGAGATAACGGGAGCGCTCCGCGTCGCTCAGCGGCAACTCGCGCATGGTCTCGAGAAAGCCCGATAGCACGGTCAACGGCGTTTTCAGTTCGTGCGACACGTTGGCGACGAAATCGCGTCGCATGGCGTCCGTGCGCTCCAGTTCGGTGATGTCCTGCGAAAGCACCAGCTTGCGATTCTCGCCATACGGAAACACTTGCACGGAGAGCACGTTCTGACGCTTCTCGCCCATGCCGCGCATGATCAGCATCTGCTCGTAGTGGCTCGAATTCAGATAGCGGATGAAATCCGGCTGACGCACCAGATGCGTGATGTGCTGACGCAGATCGCGCTTCGCGTCGAGGCCAAAATGAATTTCTGAAATTGCGTTGCACCACTCGATCTGGTCATGATCGTCGAGCATGGCCACGCCGTTCGGCGATGCCTGAATCGCCTGAATGAAACGCGAGTGCTGTTGCTCGACCTGGCGCACCTGCGCATGCCAGCGCTTCGCGAGCTTATGCAGACGGTAATAGATTTCGCCCCAGATGCCAGGCGCGCTCGGCACTTCGCCGTATACCGGCGCATCGAGCAGATGCCACAGCCGCTGTTTATGGAAAGTACTGAATGTGCTTTGCGCGAGCAGCAGGACAATCGCGAGAACGAGTCCTGCCTTGACGTTCACGAGCGCGCCGACCGCCGCGCACAGAACAGCCAGCAGCACGACCGACACGATGGAGCGCGCCCAGATGATGTTCATGGTCTTGCGATCGAAGAGAAAGACATGCGCGCGGATCGGGTTACCGCGGCGCTTTCATGACGGGTTCTACTTATGTGGCAAGGCGCCGGCACTATGAGTGCGCCGCTTTATAGCAGATCGGCGCGGGCTCGACTTCTACACTCAAGCACTCTTTGCGAGACGATAACCGCTACCCCGCACCGTTTCAATCATAGCATCGCACCCGGCCGGTTTCAGTGCCGCACGAAGACGCTTGATGTGAACGTCCACCGTGCGCTCTTCGACGAACACATGGTCGCCCCACACCTGATCGAGCAGTTGCGTACGGCTATGCACACGCTCCGGATGCGTCATGAAAAAATGCAGCAGACGGAATTCGGTCGGCCCGAGATCGAGCTTGATCTCGCTGCCTTCGGCGTGCGCGGCCACGCGATGCGTCGCCGGATCGAGCTTGAGGCCGTTGATCGCGACCACGTCTTCCGTGAGCTGGGGCGCGCGGCGGCGCAGTACCGCCTTGATACGCGCCATCAGTTCCTTAGGCGAAAACGGCTTCGTGACGTAGTCGTCCGCGCCGATTTCGAGGCCGAGCACCTTGTCCTGTTCATCGCCACGCGCGGTCAGCATGATGATCGGAATGTGTTTGGTGCGCTCGTTGTTGCGCAAATCACGCGCAAATGCAATGCCGGATTTGCCCGGTAACATCCAGTCGAGCAGAACGAGGTCGGGCAGGACGTCACTGATCAGGTTCTGCGCCTGTTCGGCGTTATACGCACGAATCGGGCAGTGGCCGGCGTGCTGAAGATTGATCGAGATCAGTTCGGAAATGGCGGGCTCGTCTTCAATGACGAGAATGCTGCTGGGCATCGGCACCTCTTGACCTTTCTGCTTGGGGTTAACTGAGCGCTTCGCGTTCGAGCGCGTCGCGCGACTTGTGCCGCACGTCCGTACCCTTCACGATGTAAATGATGAACTCCGCGATGTTCTTCGCGTGGTCGCCGATCCGCTCGATCGCTTTCGCGATGAACAGAAAATCGAGGCCCACGGAGATGGAACGCGGATCTTCGGTCATATACGAGATCAGCTTGCGCACGAATGCGCGGAATTCCTCGTCGATCGCCTTGTCGTCGCGCACGATCTGCGCGGCGGCCACCGTGTCGAGACGCGCGAACGCGTCGAGCGCACGGCGCAGGATGGACACGGCCATGTCGCCCGACAGCTTGATCTCGGCGATGTTGATGGTGCGCGACGCACCGTCTTCCATCAGACGCTTGGTGCGCTTGGCGATTTTTTCGGCTTCGTCGCCCGCGCGTTCGAGGTTCGTGATGGTCTTCGAAATCGCGATCAGAAGGCGCAGGTCTCGCGCGGCCGGCTGACGGCGCGCGATGATGTTGCTGCATTCCTCGTCGATTTCCACTTCCATCTTGTTCAGACGGTCTTCGGCGGTGATCACCTGTTCGGCGAGATCCAGGTCGAATTCGTTGAGCGCCTGCATCGCCTTGACGATCTGCGACTCGACGAGGCCACCCATTTCGAGAACTTTCGACGAAACCAGATTCAGGTCGGCGTCGAACTGGCTGGACAAGTGTTTATCGGACATGTCGTACTCCCTGGTTTGCTCGTCGGCTTAGCCGAAACGGCCGGTGATGTAATCCTCGGTTTCCTTGCGGACCGGCTTGATGAAGATCTTTTCGGTGTCGCCGAATTCGATCAATTCGCCGAGGTACATATAGGCAGTGTAGTCCGAACAGCGCGCCGCCTGTTGCATGTTGTGGGTCACGATCACCACCGTGTAATCGCTCTTCAACTCGGCGATCAGTTCTTCGATACGGCCGGTGGAAATCGGATCGAGCGCGGAGCACGGCTCGTCGAGCAGCAGCACTTCAGGGCGGATCGCGATACCGCGCGCAATACACAGACGCTGTTGCTGACCGCCCGACAAACCGTAGCCGGACTGGCCGAGCTTGTCTTTCACCTCGTTCCACAGCGCGGCCTTGGTGAGCGCCCATTCCACGCGGTCGTCCATTTCCGAGCGCGGCAGCGTTTCGAACATCTTCACGCCGAACGCGATGTTGTCGTAGATCGACATCGGGAACGGCGTCGGCTTCTGGAACACCATGCCGATCCGCGCGCGCAGCAGCGAGATGTCACGCTTCGACGTCAGCAGGTTCTCACCGTCCATCAGGATCTCGCCTTCCGCGCGCTGCTCCGGGTAGAGCGCATACATCTTGTTCAGCGTGCGCAGCAGCGTCGACTTGCCGCAACCCGACGGGCCGATGAATGCGGTCACCTTGCCTTCGGGAATCTGGAGGTTGATGTTCTTCAGTGCGTGATACTTGCCGTAGAAGAAGTTCAGGTCGTTGATCTCGATCTTCGGACGCGACGGTGCTTGCGCGAGGCCGCTTTGGGCGGGATCGAAACTGGCCGGCGCCGTAGCGCGTGCGGTCGTATTCAGTTGAGTTTCTGCCATATTCATCGGATTACACTCCGCCCTTACTTGTTCGAGAAGACCGTGCGCGCGAGGACGTTCAGTCCGAGCACTGCGAGCGTGATCAGGAAGACGCCGGCCCATGCGAGCGATTGCCACTGTGCAAACGGGCTCATCGCAAACTTGTAGATCGTGACTGGCAGGTTTGCGACCGGCTGGTCCATGTTCACCGAGAAGAACTGGTTCGACAGCGCGGTGAACAGCAGCGGCGCGGTTTCGCCGGCGATCCGTGCGACGCCGAGCAGCACGCCGGTGACGATACCTGAGATCGACGCCTTGAGCGTGATCGACAGCACCATCTTCCATTTCGGCGTGCCGAGGGCGAAGGCGGCTTCGCGCAGCGCGTTCGGGACCAGTTTCAGCATGTTCTCCGTGGTGCGGATCACGATAGGGATCTGCAGCAGCGCGAGCGCAAACACACCGGCCCAGCCGCTGAAGTGGCCCATCTTCGCGACGACCAGCGCATACACGAACAGACCCACGACGATCGACGGCGCCGACAGCAGAATGTCGTTGATGAAGCGCGTGACGCTCGCGAGCCAGCCTTTCTGACCGTACTCAGCGAGATAGACGCCCGCCAGGATACCGATCGGCGTACCGATGAACGTGGCGAGCGCGACCAGCATCAGGCTGCCGACGATCGCGTTGGCGAGACCGCCGCCATCGGTATTCGGCGGCGGCGTGGACTGCGTGAAGAGCTCGACCGACAGACCGCCGACGCCGAGCCGCAGCGTCGTGTAGAGAATCCACACGAGCCAGACGAGGCCAAACGCCATCGCGGCGAGCGAGCACGTCAGCGCAATCGCGTTCTTCACGCGGCGGCGTCCTTGCAGACGCACGCGCATCGCTTCGAGCGTGACCGGATCGTGCGAGCCCGGCATGTTCAACGCGGACCGGCTCATTTCGCGCCCTCCCCTTTCTCGAGGCGAAGCAGCATGATCTTCGAGATGGCGAGCACGATAAACGTGATCACAAACAGGATGAGGCCGAGTTCCATCAACGCCGACGTATGGAGTCCGGGATCCGCTTCGGCGAATTCGTTGGCGAGCGCCGACGTGATACTGTTGCCCGGCGAAAACAGCGACACGTTATCGAGCAGATTCGTATTGCCGATCACGAACGTGACCGCCATCGTCTCCCCGAGCGCGCGGCCCAGTCCCAGCATGACGCCGCCGATCACGCCGCTCTTCGTAAAGGGCAGCACGATCTTCCACATCACTTCCCACGTCGTGCAGCCGATCCCGTATGCCGACTCCTTCAGCAGGACCGGCGTGACTTCGAATACGTCGCGCATCACGGACGCGATGTACGGAATGATCATGATTGCGAGAATCACGCCCGCGCACAAAATGCCGATACCGATCGGCGGCCCCTGAAACAGTGCGCCGACGAAAGGAACGCTACCGAGCACGACGCCGAGCGGCTTCTCGAAGTACTGGGCAAAAATGGGCGCAAACACCAGCAGACCCCACATGCCGTAGACGATCGACGGAATCGCGGCGAGCAGCTCGATCGCGACGCCAAGCGGCCGGCGCAGCCAGGCGGGCGAGAGCTCAGTCAGGAACAGCGCGATACCGAAGCTGACCGGCACCGCGATAATCAGCGCAATGATCGACGTGGCGATCGTGCCGTAGATCGGCACCAGCGCGCCGAACTGCTTGCTGGGTGGATCCCAGTCCGCAGTCCACAGAAAGCTGAAACCGAACTGTCTGATCGACGGCAGCGAGGCCACGATCAGCGAAACGATGATGCCGCCGAGCAGCAGCAACGTGATGATGGCCGCGAGCCGCGCGAGACCGCCGAACACGACGTCTCCAGCGCGGCTGGGCGCCTTTTGCTGGGATGCACTGCCGCCCGGAGGTGTCGACCTCGCCGCGCCAGATGCGAATTGGATATCGGACATGAGAGCCTGATGGACCTGTTTCCAGTTGCCGCAGGACAGATGTCGTGCAGCGGGTCATGCAAGAATGTTGCCGGGTGGTTCCTTGTGGTTCCTTGTTCTTCCTGGCCTTTCCTGGCCTTTCCTGGCCTTTCCTGGCCTTTCCTGGTCTTGCCTGGTGATGCTGGGTAACGACGGGCTCAAGCGCCCTGGCCGTCCTCACCGGAGGACGGCCAGCGTCTTGCCAACGTCGAGCGATGCTGATGCTTAGTCGGCGATCGGCTTGCCCGAAGCGTCCTTCACTTTCGACTTCCACTGCGTGCGGATTTCAGCCGTCACCGATTCCGGCAGCGAGATGTAGTCCAGATCGTTTGCAGCCTGGGTGCCGTTCTTGAACGCCCAGTCGAAGAACTTCAGCGTTTCCGTGCCCTGCGCCGGCTTGTCCTGCGCCGTATGCAGCAGCACGAACGTTGCGCCGACGATCGGCCATGCGTCCTTGCCCGGCTCGTTCGTCAGGATCTGGTAGAACGACTTCGACCAGTCCGCGCCCGCTGCCGCTGCCTTGAACGTTTCCGTCTTCGGCTCGACCACGGCGCCAGAGGAGTTCTTCATGCCGATGTACGTCATGTGGTTCTGCTTCGCGTACGCCCATTCCACGTAGCCGATTGCGCCCGGCAGACGCTGCACGAAGGCCGCGACGCCGTCGTTGCCCTTGCCGCCCGTGCCCGTCGGCCATGCGACCGTTGCGCCTTCACCCACCTTCGACTTCCAGTCGGCATTGACCTTCGACAGATAGTTCGTCCAGATGAAGCTCGTGCCCGAACCGTCAGCGCGGCGCACCACCGCGATGTCCGTGTCCGGCAGCTTGACCTTCGGATTCAGCGCGGCGATTGCCGGATCGTTCCACTTTTTGATCTTGCCCAGATAAATGTCGCCGAGCACTTCGCCCGACAGCGTCAGATCACCCGCCTTCACGCCCGGAATATTGACCACCGGCACCACACCGCCGACGACCGTCGGAAACTGGAACAGACCCGCCTTTGCGAGTTCGTCGTCTTTCAGCGGCGCGTCCGAGCCGGCGAAGTCGACCGTCTTCGCTTCGATCTGCTTGATACCGCCCGACGAGCCGATACCTTGATAGTTCACCTTGCCGCCACCCGACTTCTGGTAGGCGTCGGCCCACTTCGTGTAAATCGGTGCCGCAAAGGTGCTGCCCGCGCCGGTGATGTCTGCGGCTTGCGCGGCAATCGCGAAAAGCGCGCCAGCGACGCCAGCGAACACGGTTTGCATCAATTTCATGAGACCTCCAAGGTGTGAGCGGTGTGAGTGGATAACAGAACACCGCGAAGCTTAGGATCTCTTTATGACAGTAACGTGACTAACCGTGAAACACGTGTGACAGTAGCATTACTGATATGAAAGCCGTGACGAGCGTATGAAAGCTCTTTGCAACAGCTAGATTTTGGCGCCGTCGACGTCGGTTACAGCTTAGGCGAAAAAGGCAGCGCGCGAACGTTTGCGCGTGCACGGCGAGGCTTGTTGCGGGAGATTGGCTCCGGACGGCGGTGGTGCGCCGTGCCGGGAATTTTCAGGCGGCTGCGACCGGTCGTCGCGGGCTAGCGGGTCTGGTTAATTTGATGCCGGTCGCGGTCAGGCTGGAGCGAGTTGCGGGTGTTGCGGGTGTTGCGGGTGTTGCGGGTGTTGCGGCCGGCCGCGGTCGGTGCGCCCAGCTGCCGCCCGGCGCAGCCGGTTTGCGGCAGCCCAGCACGGAGCTTATGCCGTTGCTTCCGTCACCGCTTTGGCAATCGATTCGGCATGATCCAGCGCATCGCCTGCGTTTTCCGCCTCGACCATCACGCGTAGCACCGGTTCTGTACCCGACGCGCGAATCAGCACGCGGCCGCGACCTTTGAGCGCTTGCTCTGCGTGGCTGATGGCGCGGCGGATCAGATCGCTGCTCTTCCAGTCGGCGCCGGGTTTCATTCGCACGTTGATCAGCTTCTGCGGGAACAGCGTGACGCCGTCGAGCAGCTCGGCCAGTGTTTTCTCGCTGCGCTTCATCGCTGCCAGCACCAGCAGCGCCGACACGATTCCGTCGCCGGTCGAATGGCGGTCGAGCGACAGAATGTGGCCGGAGCCCTCCGCGCCGAGTTGCCAGCCGTGTTCGCGCAACTGCTCCAGCACATAGCGGTCACCTACCGCGGCGCGCACGAACTGCACGCCCGCCTCCTGAAGCGCGACTTCGACGGCCATGTTCGTCATCAGTGTGCCGACTGCGCCGTCCACTTTGCCGTCGGTTGCAACACGGTCCTTGACGAGCACGTACAACAGTTCATCGCCGTTATAAAGACGACCGGCTGCGTCCACGACCTGCAGACGGTCGGCGTCGCCATCCAGCGCGATGCCGAGGTCGGCGTGGTTCGCACGCACGGCGCGCACGAGCGCATCGGGCGCGGTGGCGCCGACGCCGTCGTTGATATTGAAGCCGTTCGGCGCGACGCCGATCGGGATCACGTCCGCGCCGAGTTCGTGGAAGACGTGCGGCGCAACGTCGTACGCCGCGCCGTGCGCGCAGTCGATCACGAGCTTCAGCCCGCGAAGATCGAACGCAGCCGGAAACGTGCTCTTGCAGAATTCGATGTAGCGGCCGGCGGCGTCGTCCAGACGCCGGGCCTTGCCCAGTTGCTCGGACGCGGCGCACGCGAGCGGCAGGTCGAGCTGCTCCTCGATCTGCAATTCCACTTCGTCGGGCAGCTTGTTGCCGTCGGCGGAAAAGAACTTGATGCCGTTGTCGTAGTACGGGTTATGCGAAGCGCTAATCACGACGCCCGCAGCGAGTCGCAGTGCGCGTGTGAGATACGCGATGCCGGGTGTCGGCATCGGCCCAGCCAGCATCACGTCGACGCCTGCAGCGGAAAAGCCCGATTCGAGCGCTGCCTCGAGCATATAGCCGGAGACTCGCGTGTCCTTGCCGATCAGTACAGTCGGCCGCGTGCCCGTCTTTGCCCACCGATCGGCGCCCGCGAGCACCTTGCCGGCCGCATAGCCGAGCCGCAATACAAACTCCGGCGTGATGGGACTTTCGCCGACTTTACCCCGAATGCCGTCCGTTCCAAAATAACGACGTGCCATGTTTTATATTCCTCCTTGGCTGTTGGGTTCAGTCATGCGCGCGACTTTGGATGGTCGCTTCGCGCATGGCTGCCCAGACTTTCAATGCATCTATTGTTTGCGCGACGTCGTGAACGCGCACAATTGCCGCACCCCGCTCCGCCGCGCACACCGCCGCAGCGATGCTTCCCGCAACGCGCTCCGGGGCCGGGCGCCCGACCACTGCGCCGATCATCGACTTGCGCGACATCCCGGCAAGAATCGGAAACGGCGGCTCGGCTTGCGGGGCCGTTTCTGACAGCCGCGCAAGCAGCGCGTAATTATGCTCGACGACGGCCTTGCCGAAACCGAAACCGGGGTCCACGCTGATACGCTCACGCGCGATGCCCGCCTGCTTCATCGCCTCGACCCGGCCTTCGAGAAAGTGCCGAACGTCGCTTATCACATCATCATAGGCGGGCTCAGCAATTTGCATAGTCTGCGGCTCCCCATACATATGCATTACGCATAAGCCGCACGCGCTTTCGCGCACCGCCTCGATGGCGCCGGGCATGCGAAAGCCCCAGATATCGTTAATCAGGTCGGCGCCCGCGGCTAGTGCGCGCCGCATGACTTCGGGTTTGTAGGTGTCGACGGAAAGGGGGACGTTCGCGCCGTGCAGTTGCTCGATCAGCGGAATCACACGCTGCAGTTCTTCGTCGAGCGGCACCGGCGGCGCACCGGGCCGCGTCGATTCGCCGCCTATGTCGATGATGTCCGCGCCGTCGAGCATCATGCGTTCGGCCTGACGCAACGCGTCGCCGTACATGGCGTACTTGCCGCCGTCCGAAAACGAATCAGGGGTGATGTTCAGAATGCCCATGACCAGCGGGCGCTCGAAAGTCAGCTTGAAGCGGCCGCACTGCAGCGGCGCGGGTACGGGAAACAAAGGCAATTCGGCTTTCGACACTGAGTATTGCTTCTTGTAAAACGGTAAATGCAAAACGGGCCGGTGTGAATCACACCGGCCCGCACTTTCTACTTGAGATCTATCAGGCAGGCGCTGTCGCGCTACCCGGCTTGACTTCGGTGCCGGGACTGCCACCCGACGACGCGTCGCTTGCCGACGGCGGCGAACTCTTTGGCGAACGCGGCGGACGGCCTGCCATGATGTCGTTGATCTGATCGGCGTCGATCGTCTCCCACTCCATCAGCGCGGCGGTCATGGCTTCGACCTTGTCGCGATTTTCGTCCAGCAGGCGCTTTGCGAGCGTGTACTGCTCGTCGAGCACACGGCGGATTTCCGCGTCGACCTTCTGCTGCGTGGCTTCCGAAATGGTGCGGGTGAAACCGCGACCGAACGGCGTAGCATCGTTCTCGTCGTCCACGTAGACCATCGGTCCCAGGGCGTCCGTCATGCCGAAGCGAGCGACCATGGCGCGCGCGGTTTGCGTGGCCTTGTTGAAGTCGTCCGATGCCCCCGTGCTGATCAGGTTCAGGAACAACTCCTCCGCGACACGGCCACCAAACAGAATCGCCAGACGATCCAGCAGGTAGTCCTTCGAATACGTTTCGTTGTCATGCTCCGGCAACTGCCACGTGACGCCCAGTGCGCGGCCACGCGGAATGATCGTGACCTTGTGCACCGGATCGGCCTTCGGCAACAACTTGGCGATGACCGCGTGACCCGACTCGTGATACGCGGTGGCACGCTTCGATTCTTCGCGGATCACGGCCGACTTGCGCTCCGGGCCCATGAAGATCTTGTCTTTCGCGTCTTCGAAATCATTCATTTCGACGATGCGCTTGCCGCGGCGCGCTGCGAACAGCGCGGCTTCATTCACGAGATTCGCCAGATCGGCGCCCGAGAACCCGGGCGTACCGCGTGCGATCACGGCCGCGTCGACGTCGTTCGAGATCGGCACCTTGCGCAGGTGAACCTTCATGATGTGCTCGCGGCCACGGATATCCGGCAGACCGACGTACACCTGACGGTCGAAACGGCCCGGACGCAGCAGTGCCTTATCGAGCACGTCGGAGCGGTTGGTTGCAGCGATCACGATCACACCCGAGTTCGCCTCGAAGCCGTCCATCTCGACGAGCATCTGATTCAGCGTCTGTTCGCGCTCGTCGTTGCCGCCGCCCATGCCGGCGCCGCGATGGCGACCCACCGCGTCGATTTCGTCGATGAACACGATACACGGCGCATGCTTCTTCGCCTGTTCGAACATGTCGCGCACACGAGCCGCACCGACACCGACGAACATTTCGACGAAGTCCGAGCCCGAAATGCTGAAGAACGGCACCTTGGCCTCGCCGGCAATTGCGCGCGCCAGCAGCGTCTTACCCGTTCCCGGAGGACCGACCAGCAGCACGCCGCGAGGAATGCGGCCGCCGAGCTTCTGGAACTTCTGCGGGTCGCGCAGGAAGTCCACCAGTTCGGAGACTTCCTCCTTTGCTTCGTCACAGCCGGCGACGTCGGTGAAGTTGATTGCGTTGTTGTTTTCGTCGATCAGACGCGCCCGCGACTTGCCGAACGAGAAGGCACCGCCTTTGCCGCCTCCCTGCATCTGCCGCATCATGTAGAACCAGAAGCCGATGATCAGGATCGTTGGCCCAAGGTAGTACAGCGCCGAGACCAGTGCGTTTGGTTCGTCGTCAGCCTTGCCGCTTACCTGAACGCCGTACTTCATCAGATCGCCGACCATCCAGATGTCGCCAGGCGACACGATCTGGTACTTCTGGCCGTCTGCTGGAGTGACCGTGAGGTTCCGCCCCTGGACAATGACGTTCTTGACTTTGCCGTTCTTCGCGTCGTCCATGAACTGCGAATAGGAAACGCCTTCCTGGACACGGGGCTTGTCGAACTGCTTGAACACCGTAAACAGCACCAGTGCGATAACCAGCCACACTGCTGCTTTCGAAAACATATTGTTGTTCAAAGCACCACTCCTTCACTTAGACGGGCGCCTACATTTGCCTTGCGGCACCACGAAAGCATTCTAATCCAGTCCGCAGACCCCTGCCATAAGCTTTCGCTACCACAGAAATAGTGTAGCGAGTCACAGATGCGCCAATATCTGACGCCCAAGTGCATTATCGGCAGATGCGGATCCGTCCTGCAGCGTCCTACGAGGAACGCTTAAGATGCTTACCCAAAATAAATGTCTCTGACGACTTGTCCCGCGAAGCTTTCGGCTTGCGGGCCGCCACCACCTTAAACTGATGCTTGAACTTTTCGACAATCTGGCTGTAACCGCTGCCGTGAAAGCATTTGACTAAAAGGGCACCATCCGGTTTCAAGTGATTCTGCGAGAATTCCAGCGCGAGATCGCACAGGTGTTCGATCCGCGCGGCATCCGCCACCGCCACTCCAGACAGGTTGGGTGCCATATCTGAAATTACAAGATCAACCTGGCGTTCTCCCACCAATTCTTCCAGCTGGGCGAGAACCGAGTCTTCGCGAAAGTCGCCCTGAATGAAATGCACGTCGGCGACCGGCTCCATTGGCAGGATATCGAGCGCAATGATCGTACCGTCGATTCCACCTTCCCGTTCCGCGTCGCGCTGCGCACCCCGCGCGAGTTTATTGCGCGCGTACTGGCTCCAGCTGCCCGGCGTGGAACCAAGGTCGACGATCACCTGGCCCGGGCGGATCAGCTTGTCCTGCTCATCGATTTCTTTCAGCTTGTAGGCGGCGCGAGCGCGATAGCCCTCCCGCTGTGCCATCTTCACGTAGGGATCGTTGATGTGGTCGTGCAGCCACGCGGTATTGAACTTGTTTTTTGCCATTAAACGTTGAACTCTTGCTGCGTCGTGTCGCGCTTTAGCGGATAATACGCGGTTAATTCGCGCGGCCACCGCCAGATCTACCGGCAGTCATCCGCGATTCTGTAGTCCTGACGCGCCACCTGCCCATTCCAGCCGATCAACCATGACCGGACTGCAGGTGCCGCCATTTTAGTCGAGTCTCCCACTTTTCATGACAGCCCTCAAAGTCTCCTCCGACCAACGCGCCGAGTTGCGCTCACAGGCACATGCGCTCAAACCGGTCGTGCTCATCGGCGCCGAAGGCTTGACCGACGCTGTGCTGTCCGAAATCCAGGTTCACCTCGACGCCCACCAGCTCATCAAGATCCGCGTGTTCGGCGACGAACGCGAAGCTCGCCTCGCGATCTACGAAGAAATCTGCGACAAGCTGGATGCAGCGCCCATCCAGCATATCGGCAAGCTGCTGGTGATCTGGAAACCGGAGCACGCGCAACCGGCGGTCAAGGCGAAGCGCGGCGCGCTGCCGAGCGCTCGTGAGGCCGCCATCGAACCCAAGCCGGGTAAAGGCCGCGCACCGCGCGTCGTGAAAGTGGTGAAGCCCAGTGAAATTCCTATGCGCAAGCCGAAGGCCAAGGCGGTGGTAGTGCGTGGCAACGAGCGCGTCACGCAAGGCGGCAACATCAAACGCGCGAAGAAGCGTCAAAGCAGCGCGAAGCGCGCGCATCAGTCGTCGAAATAAACGGGTAAGGGGTGCGGGCTACGGGTTACGCCCTTGGTTTGCGCCCTTCAGTTCACACCCTGCAGCAAACGCGGCATTTGATCGAAGTTCGCACCGTTGGCCATTCAGCAAGGCCACCAGCGGGTTACGCGAGCCGGCCACGTTGATTAGAAGCGCAACGCGTCAGGCCTCACGCTCCGGCCTCACGCTTTTAACCCGCCACCTTCCGCGCATCACGGCGCGCGCCCTGCTCTGTCTCCGCCAACACCACGCCAGCGCCAGCCGGCAGCTTCCACACCAGCGCCACGCCCAGCAGACTCTCGATCAGATAAAACAGACTCGACACGCCGTGCAAGATGCCGAAACGCGTCGCATAAGCAGAGTGGCCCACGTCGGTGCCTGCCTCGAGCGCGGCCATGCGTATTGCGTTCATGAACGGCTGCAACGCGAAATAGCCGACCAGCACGCAGACCAGCATCCCGGCAATCAACCAGCGCAGGCGCCGGTAAGCGTCCGCGCCGCGCCGAACCAGTACATTGGCAAGCCCTAGCAGCAAGATGCCGCAGACTGCGCCCAGCAGGCCTTCAATACGAAATAACTGCGCGGCGACCGCGCCCGCCGCCATGCGATCCAGCGACGTGAACAGCACGGGCGCAACGGCATAGCCGATAGTCAGCAGACTTCCGACCCATACCACCGTCAGCAGACGGAAGAAACGATGCGGCATCAAAGACACCGTCGCCGCCTTCACACGTAACTGACTGCGATGATTTCGTACTCGCGCACGCCGCCCGGTGCCTGCACCGACGCCACGTCGCCTTCCGACTTGCCGATCAGTGCGCGCGCAATCGGCGAGCTGATGGAGATGAGACCGTGGTCGATATCCGCTTCGTCGTCGCCGACGATCTGATATTTAACCGACGCACCCGAGTCCAGATCTTCCAGCTCGACCGTGGCGCCGAACACTACACGGCCGTCGGCCTCCACTGCGGCCGGATCGATCACCTGCGCGCCGGCCAGCTTCGACTCGATCTCGGCAATGCGGCCTTCGATAAAGCCCTGCTTTTCTTTCGCGGCGTCGTATTCCGCGTTTTCCGACAGATCGCCCTGCGCGCGCGCTTCCGCAATCGAGTTGATCACGGACGGACGCTCAACCGATTTCAGGCGCTGCAACTCATCGCGCAACATGTCTGCGCCGCGCTTAGTCAAAGGAATAGTGCTCATAAACAACTCTCGAGAAAACGCCGGGCCGCCCTGAGTGTCCCGCGGCGCTGCAGGAAGCCTGACTACAGGCGGCAGGTCCACAAGCGCATTGAACAAAAAGCGGCCGTAAAAAAAATCACCGCGGTTAAGTGCATTCTGCGGGAGCCGGCGACCCGCGCAAAACCCGGGCCCAGCACCAACGGAACGCCGCTTAACCGCGGCACTTACATCTCGGACAGGTATTCGAAGCCTTAGTTTAGGCGAGCATGCAGCCCTTGTAAATCATAGACTTCGAGGTTCTTCAGATAGCGCAAACCTTCGACGGCCGCGCGCGCGCCGGACATTGTCGTGTAGTACGTGACCTTGTTTGCCTGGGCGCTCATGCGGATGGAGCGCGAGTCCGCAATGGCCGCACGCGTTTCGTCGACGGTCGTGATGACCAGCGCGATCTCACCGTTCTTGATCATGTCGACAATGTGCGGACGGCCGTCCTTCACCTTGTTGACGACCTTGACCGGTACGCCCGCGGCTTCTATCGCGGCAGCGGTGCCCTTGGTGGCCACGATGGGATAGCCGAGTTCATGCAGCATGCGCGCGACTTCGACGGCCTTTGGCTTGTCGGCGTCCATCACGGTCAGCAGCACCGTGCCCGACTCCGGCAAACGCGAACCCGCGGCGAGCTGCGACTTGAACAGCGCTTCGCCGAAGGTCTTACCCACGCCCATCACCTCACCGGTCGAGCGCATTTCCGGTCCGAGCACCGGATCGACTGCCGGGAATTTCACGAACGGGAACACCGCTTCTTTCACGCTGAAGTACGGCGGGTCGATTTCCTTCGTCACGCCCTGGGCCGCGAGCTTCTGGCCGACCATGGCGCGCGCCGCGATCTTCGCGAGCGGCAGGCTGGTCGCCTTCGACACGTACGGCACCGTGCGCGACGCACGCGGATTGACTTCGAGCACGTAGATGATGTCCTCTTTCGAGCCATCTGCCTGCGGCACTTGCTGGATTGCGAACTGCACGTTCATCAGGCCGACCACGTTCAGCGCCTTCGCCATGGCGCCCGTTTGACGCTTCAGTTCGGCAACCGTCTCCTTCGACAGCGAGTACGGCGGCAACGAGCAGGCCGAGTCGCCCGAATGCACGCCTGCCTGTTCGATGTGCTCCATCACGCCGCCGATGAACACCGCTTCGCCATCCGAAATGCAATCCACGTCGCATTCGATCGCGTCGTTCAGGAAGCGGTCGAGCAGCACCGGCGAGTCGTTCGACACCTTGACCGCCTCGCGCATGTAGCGTTCGAGGTCGCGCGGCTCGTGAACGATTTCCATCGCACGGCCACCCAGCACGTACGACGGACGCACCACCAGCGGGTAGCCGATTTCATCGGCGAGCTTGAGCGCTTCGTCTTCCGCGCGCGCGGTGCGGTTCGGCGGCTGACGCAAACCGAGATCCTGCAGCAGCTTCTGAAAACGCTCGCGGTCTTCGGCGGCATCGATCATGTCCGGCGACGTGCCGATGATCGGCACGCCGTTCGCTTCGAGGTCGAGCGCGAGCTTCAGCGGCGTCTGGCCGCCGTATTGCACGATCACGCCGACCGGTTTTTCCTTGTCGACGATTTCGAGCACGTCTTCGAGCGTCAGCGATTCGAAGTACAGGCGATCGGACGTGTCGTAGTCGGTCGACACGGTCTCAGGGTTGCAGTTGACCATGATCGTTTCGTAGCCGTCTTCGCGCATCGCGAGCGCGGCGTGCACGCAGCAGTAGTCGAACTCGATGCCCTGGCCGATCCGGTTCGGACCGCCGCCCAGCACCATGATCTTTTTGTTGTTCGTCGGGTTGGCTTCGCACTCTTCCTCGTAGGTCGAGTACATGTACGCGGTTTTCGTGGCGAACTCGGCGGCGCACGTGTCCACCCGCTTGTACACCGGACGCACGTTCAGCTCGATACGGCGCGCGCGCACGTCGGCCGGCTTCGCGCCAAGCAGCTTCGCCAGACGACGGTCCGAGAAACCACTTTGCTTCAGATACTTGAGCTCTTCCTTCGACAGGCTGGCGAGCGTACGGCCGGCCAGCGCCTTTTCCTTCAGGATGATCTGTTCGATCTGCGCGAGGAACCACGGGTCGATCGACGTTTCTTCGAAAATCTCTTCGGCCGTCATGCCGACACGGAAGGCGTCGCCCACGTACCAGATACGGTCCGGGCCTGCTTCGCCGATTTCGCGAATGATTTCGTCGCGGTTGTCGGTCGTTTCATCCAGACCGTCGACGCCGACTTCCAGACCGCGAAGCGCCTTCTGGAAAGATTCCTGGAAAGTGCGGCCAATCGCCATCACCTCGCCGACCGACTTCATCTGCGTGGTGAGGCGCGAATCGGCTTCGCGGAATTTCTCGAACGCGAAACGCGGAATCTTCGTGACGACGTAATCGATCGTGGGTTCGAACGACGCCGGTGTCTGGCCGCCGGTGATTTCGTTTTTCAACTCGTCGAGCGTGTAGCCGACGGCGAGCTTCGCAGCGACCTTGGCGATCGGAAAACCGGTGGCTTTCGAAGCCAGCGCCGACGAGCGTGACACACGCGGATTCATTTCGATCACGATCATCCGGCCGTCTTTCGGATTGATCGAAAACTGCACGTTCGAGCCGCCGGTATCCACGCCAATTTCGCGCAGCACCGCGAGCGACGCATTACGCAGCACCTGGTATTCCTTGTCGGTGAGCGTTTGCGCCGGCGCGACGGTGATCGAGTCGCCGGTGTGAATACCCATCGGGTCCAGATTTTCGATCGAGCAGACGATGATGCAGTTGTCCTTCCTGTCGCGGACCACTTCCATCTCGTACTCTTTCCAGCCAAGCAGCGATTCTTCGATCAGCAGTTCGCGCGTGGGCGACAGGTCGAGACCGCGCTTGCAGATTTCCTCGAATTCGTCACGGTTATACGCGATACCGCCGCCCGAACCGCCTAGCGTGAACGACGGACGGATCACGACCGGATAACCGCCGCTGCCCGTTTGCGCAGCGATATCGGCCTGCACCTGCAGCGCTTCTTCCATGGAGTGCGCGGTGCCCGACTTGGCCGAACCGAGACCGATTCTGGTCATCGCGTCCTTGAACTTCTGGCGGTCTTCCGCCTTGTCGATCGCTTCCGGCGACGCGCCGATCAGCTCGACCTTGTATTTCTCCAGCACGCCGTGCGCGTGCAGATCCAGCGCGCAGTTCAGCGCGGTCTGGCCGCCCATTGTCGGCAGGATCGCGTCGGGGCGCTCCTTGGCAATGATGCGTTCCACCACTTCCCAGGTGATCGGCTCGATGTAGGTGACGTCGGCCGTGTTCGGGTCGGTCATGATCGTCGCCGGATTGCTGTTGACGAGAATGACCTTGTAGCCTTCCTCTCGCAGCGCCTTGCAGGCCTGCGCGCCCGAATAGTCGAACTCGCACGCCTGGCCGATGATGATCGGACCCGCGCCGATAATGAGGATGCTCTTGATGTCTGTCCGCTTCGGCATAACGCTCTCGCTAATGTATTCCTGTGTTCTTTCCGTTGGCGCGCGTCAGTGCGACGTTGCGCGCGCTCTGCTGTATGCGCTCTGCTGCGTGCGCTCGGTCGACTGCGGCCTGCTTCGCGTCGAGCGCACTCGCGTTGGCTGAGTGCGTCGCGCTGCGAACCGCGCGCCAACTGCGCGCATCACATGCTGTGCAGTGCCGGCCGCCTCAGGCCGCTGCGCTCTTGCCGGCTTTACTCGCGTCCATCAACGCCGTGAAGCGGTCGAACAGATAGGCGATGTCGTGCGGACCGGGCGACGCTTCCGGGTGACCCTGAAAGCAGAACGCCGGCTTGTCGGTCAGCGCGAAGCCTTGCAGCGTGCCGTCGAACAGCGAAACGTGCGTGACTTTTGCGTTGGCGGGCAGCGTGTTCGCGTCGACCGCGAACCCATGATTCTGCGACGTGATAACGACGCGGCCGTCGTCCATATCCTTGACCGGATGGTTCGCGCCGTGGTGGCCGGTTTTCATCTTCACGGTTTTCGCGCCGACCGCAAGACCCATGATCTGATGGCCGAGGCAGATGCCGAACGTGGGAATGCCGCGCTCGATCAACTCTTTCGTAGCCGAGATGGCGTAATCGCACGGCTCGGGATCGCCTGGACCGTTCGACAGGAACACGCCGTCTGGGTTGAGCGCAAGCGCGTCGGCGGCGCTGGCTTGCGCCGGCAGCACCGTGACCTGGCAGCCGCGCTCGGCCAGCATGCGCAAAATGTTGTACTTGACGCCGTAATCGAATGCGACCACCCGGTATTTCGGCGCGGTTTGCGTGCCGTAGCCTTCGCCCAGACGCCACTCAGTCTGCGTCCATTCGTACCGGTCTTTCGTGGACACGACTTTCGCGAGGTCCATGCCGGACAGGCCCGGGAACGAGCGCGCAAGTTCGATTGCGCGGGCTTCGTCGTCGGAACCGGCGAGGATCGCGCCATTCTGCGCGCCCTTGTCACGCAGCACGCGCGTGAGCATGCGGGTGTCGAGACCGGCAATGGCCACTACGCCTTCGTCCTTCAGGTATTGCGGGAGCGTGCGCTCCATGCGGAAATTCGACGCGAGAACCGGCAGATCGCGAATGATCAGGCCAGCGGCATGGACTTTCGTCGCCTCGACATCTTCGGCGTTCACGCCGACGTTGCCGATATGCGGATACGTGAGGGTCACGATCTGGCGCGCGTAGCTCGGGTCTGTCAGGATTTCCTGATAGCCGGTGATAGCGGTGTTGAACACGACTTCGCCGATGGTATGCCCGGGGGCGCCGATCGAGTAACCACGAAAGACCGTGCCGTCGGCGAGCGCGAGCAGAGCGGGAGAAAATGACGGCAACACGGGAAACTCCTTGAGGAACACCCTGTTGCCGACCTGCCTATCCGGTTTGCGAGCCGCAGCGGCATGCATCAGACGATGTGCGCGCAGACTCGCTCGCGTGCAGCCTTGGTGTTGCAAGGGGCGGTTGCCGGGGCGCGATGAGTCCATTGTGTGGACGGATCGGCTGGGTGCAGGGCCCTGCTTGCGACGCAAATGGCGCGCGGCGGATGAACGGTATGGGAGAGGTAGGCGCTAGGGTGCGGGTTGATAAGCTCAAACCTTCAAATTATAGCGTGAAACTACCCTTCCCTCAAATCCGAGATGACAGGCCGGCGCTGGAACGGACCCCGCCTGAACGGCGCAAGCGCTGCCGGTCGGGGCGTTCGGCGAGGCCCTTCATGTTCACGTGGCGCGAATTCGGGATAGCTCAGGGAACACACACATCTGCCCCTATTCTTCCCCGCCTGCCGCTCAGACCTGCTGCCCGGCGCCTGCCTGCTCAGGTTGAGCCAGCACGCGACCCGGCAGCACGTACCAGATCGCGCTCAGCACTTGCAGCACGAGGAGAATGGTCCACGCGGCGCGATGCGCGGCCGCCGGATAGTGGCCGCCGCTCGCCGGCCAGTGCGAAAGCACCGCGCCCACGCCAATCTGGAAGCCGAAGATCAACAGGAAAATGATGAGCGTCAGCGTCGTGTTCACGCGGCCGATCATCTGCGCCGGGAAGTGCCGTGCCATGACCGCATAACTCAGAATGCCCGTGCCGCCGAACACGCCGTATGCGGCCCAGAGCAGCCCTGCCGGCAGCGGCGCGTTGAACATGATCAGCAACTGCGTCACGACATACAGCGCCATGCCGACACCACAAAACGCATACAGCGAGATGCCGCGCCGCTCCAGGCTGCGCGCCGCCGCGCCGAAGCCGACGCAGCCCGCCATCATCGCGAAGCCGAGAATCGACACGAGCGCGGCCGCCTCACGCGGCTCGAAGCCCTGCACGTCGCGCAACCACGCGCCCACCCACAGCGATTGCATCGCGTAAAAGACGCCCTGCGTCACCACCGAGAATGAGGCGATTTTCCAGAAGGCGCCACTCCCGAGGATATGCAACGTGCCTTTGAACTGCGTGCCGATGCTCGCCCGTTGATGCGTGTCGTTGCTATCCGGCGCGAGCGTCCACTGCGCGAGCGCAACCAGCACGGTCAGCAGTCCCAGTCCGACGCACACAGACCGCCAGCTTGCGAAACCCAGCACCCACGTCAACGGCGAGCCGACCATCACCCCGCCGAAGCCGCCGATCGCCATCACGAGACCATTCATCAGCGGAAGACGCGCGGACGCGAAGTGCTGCGCGAGCGCCTTGAATGCCGCACCCAAACACACGGACACGCCGATGCCGATCAGCAGCCGCCCGATCATCATCACGCCCAGACTGTGCGCAGCGCCGAACACCCCGATACCGAGCGCCGCGAACAGCAACGTGCCCGCCGTCACACGCCGCGCGCCAAAATGGTCGAGCAGCACGCCCGCCGGAATCTGCGCGCCGGCAAAACCCAGAAAATAAAGACTCGTCAGCAGACCCAGATCCGCCGCCGACAAACCGAGGTCGCGCGTGATGAAAGGCGCGAAGCCCAGATTGACGCCACGAAACACGTAGGAAACAAAATATCCCGCGGAAAACAGCAGGAAGACACGCCATTGGGTCGACGACATAGAGTTCAAGGATGGAAGCCGCACCGGCCAGAGCCCAAACGATAAAGGAAATGCGCCGGTTCGGCGCGCGTGACCCCATGACAGACAGGGCCGCAATGAAAAACGCCGTCACGGCGAGTGACGGCGTTAAAACCACGGTGCGTGCGATCAGAGCGACGTTCGCGTGCCGCGCCTACAGTGCATGACGTCAGGACCGTGGGAGCCGCGTGTGTGGCGTATGTGGTGTAAGTGGCCTACTTGCCCTTCTTCGCGTTGGCCGCGGTTTTCGAGCGGCCCTCGGCGGCTGACTTCGACGATTTGCCCGCCGTGGAAGCCGACACTTTGGTCACCTTGCCATTGCTGGCGCTCGACGCTGTCGGCTTGCTAACCTTGCCCACCGGCTCCGACACTCTCACGACCGGCGAGTGGCCACGACCTTTTTTCCTGTCGTTGCGCGATTCGCTTCTCGTGTCCGCGACGTGGGTGCCGATCTTCTGCACGCCACCGCCCTGCACGTCTGCCGCGATGCGTTCCGGACCCGGCTCGGTGGGCATGGGTTTGCCGACGGGAACGTGCAGCACGACTACCTGGCCGCGCGACACCTGATCGCGGTGCGTGTGATTCCACGCCTTCACCTGACCGACCGACACGCCGTAGCGCAAAGCAATTGCCGCGACCGACTGGTTACGGCGCACGCGAATCAGCATCTTGCGCGTGTCGGGGACATCCGGCTCCATCGCCAGCACCGCACTTTCGGCGACGTCGGCGCTGATATCTTCGTCGTCGTCCGAACCGCGCGGCACGACGATCGTCGAGCCCGGCTTCAGACGCATGCCGGCCGGAATCTTGTTCACTTCCATCAGCGTGTCGGTGTCCACACCGATCTTCTGGGCGATCGCCGACGGCGCCGCACGCTCGGTCACGGTGTACGTCGTCCACGACGACAGCGAGCCGGAATACGTCTTCAGATTGCGCTCGAACGCGCTGGCATTGTCGAACGGCAGCAGGATCTGCGGCTGCGTGGCGCCGAGAATCACCGGCTTGCGAAACGACGGGTTCAGCGAACGGAATTCGTCCGTGGAGAGATTGGCGAGCCTGGCAGCCATGTCCACGTCGATATCGTGCGACGTGGTGACCGTGACGAAATACGGGTGATTGGGAATGGAAGGCAGCGTGAGCCCGTACATTTGCGGGTTCATCACGATGTTCTTGACTGCCTGCAGCTTCGGCACGTAATTGCGCGTCTCGTTCGGCATGCGCAGGCTGAGATAGTCGGTGGGCAGCCCCGCCGCCTCGTTGCGCGCAATAGCGCGTTGCACATTGCCCTCGCCCCAGTTGTATGCGGCGAGCGCGAGCTGCCAGTCGCCGAACATGTCGTGCAGGCGTGAGAGGTAGTCGAGCGCGGCGCTGGTGGAGGCCAGCACGTCGCGGCGTTCGTCCTGCCACATGTTCTGCTTGAGGTTGTACGTGCGGCCCGTGCCCGGCATGAACTGCCACATGCCCGCCGCCTTCGCGACCGACAACGCCTGCGGGCTATACGCCGATTCGATGAACGGCAGCAGCGCAAGCTCGGTCGGCATATGGCGCGCCTCGAGCTCCTCGACGATGTGATACAGGTACTTCTGCGAACGCTCGGTCATGCGCTGCACGTAGTCGGGACGCTGCGCATACCAGTTCACCTGCATGTCGACGAGGTCGGTTTGCAGGTCGGGCATCTGGAACCCACGGCGAATACGACCCCACAGGTCGGCGTCGGCGCTGGTCAGTTGCGTGACCGAACCTTGGTCGACGTTGATCGTTTCTTTTGCGGCGGAAGTCTTGCGAAGGGCGTCAGCGACTGCTTGCTGAGTGGCGGGATTGGTTGCGGTGGTAGAGCTATTCGTTGTCGGTCCCTGGCTTGCGCAAGCAGCGAGCGTAAGGACCAGCAACGCACTTAAGATAAATCTCATGAACGTCTCGGCTTCCACAAAGGGCTGGAATTTGCAGCCGATAGTACGAAACGGCAACGTTTACGTCAATCGGAAAGTTATGAAAAAATCAAGCAAATCTTGGGCTTGGCGAATTTTTCCGATTTAATTCATGAGCAATGTCCTAATTCGCATCCTGTCATCAGAAGCGATTTTTCCATTCGCGCATCAGCGTAAAAGCCGTTAATCGATCCGGCACCGATTCATGCAACTGCTCCCGCAAGGTAGCCTGCAACGTCGCGTGGTCGGCGCGCAGGAACGGGTTCACTGCGCGTTCGTGAGCGATGGTGGTGGGCAGCGTCGGCAGGTTGCGGGCACGCAGTCCGGTTGCCTTGTCGCGCCACGCCTGAAGTTCGGCGTTATCTGGCTCGCACGCGAGCGCAAAGCGGATGTTCGACAGCGTGTACTCATGCGCGCAATGCACCTCCGTGTTGCCGGGCAGCGCGGCGAGCGCGTCCAGCGAGGCCAGCATCTGCCGCGGCGTGCCTTCGAACAGCCGGCCGCAGCCGCACGCGAACAACGTGTCGCCGCAAAACACGTGCGGCGTGCCCTGCGGATCGGCCGCCTGAAAATAGGCGATGTGGCCGCTCGTGTGGCCGGGCACGTCGAGCACGCCCAATTCGAGCGCGGGTGCCGCAATCGACACGCGATCGCCGTTTTCGAGACGGTGCGTGAGATGCTCGATCGCTTCACCAGCGGGGCCGTAGACGGGCACGGCCTGGCCATTCAGCAGATCGGCCACCCCACCGACGTGGTCTTGATGGTGGTGCGTGAGTAAAATAGCGCTCAGCCTCCACCCCCGCTTCGCGAGATACGCCCGCACGGGGGCGGCTTCACCCGGATCGACGACGACCGCATGGCGTCCGTCGGAAACGACCCAGATGTAATTGTCATCAAACGCCGGGACCGGTACGTACTCGAGCGCATTCATAGGCGACGCATTCTCTGATATGACTGACCGAGCGATTATAGACTGGCCCGCCTGGACCGACTCGCCACCCGGGCGCTACGTGCTCGACTGGGAGCAGACCCAGCTCGACCGCGTGGTGTCGGACGTGTTCGGCTACCACGCGCTGCAACTCGGGCTGCCGCAACTCGACGCGCTGCGCGAAAACCGTATGCCTTGCCGCGGCCTCGTGCTCGACGCGGCGAGCGGCGCAAGCGCGCCCTACACCTTTCCGCGTGGCAGCGGCCACGGCCGTGGTGCCGGCTTCGCAGCCAATCCGCCTGACAGCGGCTTGCATGCCGGCATGATCGGCGACGTGCCCCGCGGCACCCGCAGCGGCGCTCACAACGGTGCGGGCGATGGCACGGCTGGCGGCGCTGGCGCTGGCGTGGATGTCGGCGTCGGAAGCACGGCTGGCGCAGTCAACAGCGGCGCGGGCAACGGTGCCACCTACGGCTTGCCGCATACGCTATCGGCGCCCTCCGGCCGTAGCGCCGTATGGTGCGACCTGCTCGACCTGCCCTTCGAAGCGCAGAGCGTGGACCTGATCGTGATGCCGCACACGCTGGAATTTACGAGCGATCCGCACCGTCTGCTGCGTGAAGCGGAGCGCGTGCTGATGCCGGAAGGTCAGCTGATCATTCTTGGCTTCAATTCGTTATCGCTGTGGGGCGCGCGGCAGTCGGTCGGCAAGATGACCGGCCGGCCTTTCGTGCCGTCCGCAGTCGATCTGATCGCTTTCACGCGGTTGAAGGACTGGATCAAGCTGCTCGGCTTCGACCTTGAACGCGGGCGCTTCGGCTGCTATCGTCCGCCGCTTGGCAGCGATCAATGGCTGTCGCGCTACGCGTTCATGGAAGCCGCCGGCGATCGCTGGTGGCCCATTTTTGGCGCCACCTACATGATCAAGGCGATCAAGCGCGTGCGCGGCATGCGCCTCGTTGGGCCGCTGAAAGTGAAAAAACCCGTTCTCGCCGCGGGCCTTGCGGCCGCCGCGACCCCGAATACACGCAACCCCACTCAATGACTGCCAACACGATCGACATTTATACCGACGGCGCCTGCAAGGGCAACCCCGGCCCTGGCGGCTGGGGCGCGCTGCTGCGCTTCGGCGACCAGGAAAAGGAATTGTTCGGCGGCGAAGCCAACACCACCAACAATCGGATGGAGCTGATGGGGGTAATCGCCGCGCTCGAAGCATTGAAGCGCCCGTGCAAAGCGGTCGTGCACACCGACTCGCAATACGTGCAAAAAGGCATCAGCGAATGGATTCACGGCTGGAAGAAGAAAGGCTGGATCACGGCCGCGAAGCAGCCGGTGAAAAACGCCGACCTGTGGAAACGGCTCGACGCGCTCGTCGCGCAGCACGAGATCGAGTGGCGCTGGGTGCGCGGCCACAACGGTCATCCGGAAAACGAGCGGGCCGACCAGTTGGCCAATCGTGGCGTCGCATCGCTCACGCAGATGTGAAGCAACGCATCACTGGCGATCGCCCATAACGATCCACATCAACGTGTAAGTGTCAGCGCCAGCCTCGCGAGGGCGTGGCGCACATTTTTGAAGCAGGCTACTCCGACATGCGTCAACTCATTCTCGACACCGAAACCACCGGCCTGAACGCGCGCACAGGCGACCGGATTCTCGAACTCGGCTGCGTGGAACTGGTGAATCGCCGCTTGACCGGCAACAACCTGCACTTCTACATCAACCCGGAGCGCGACAGCGATCCGGGCGCGCTCGCCGTGCACGGCCTGACCACCGAATTTCTCAGCGACAAGCCGAAGTTCGCCGAGATCGCCGACCAGTTCCGCGACTTCATCCAGGGCGCGGACCTGATCATTCACAACGCGCCGTTCGACATCGGCTTTCTCGACGCCGAATTCTCGCTGCTTGGCTTGCCGCCGGTGAGCACCTACTGCGGCGAGATCATCGACACGCTCGCGCGCGCCAAGCAGATGTTCCCGGGCAAGCGCAATTCGCTCGACGCGCTGTGCGACCGCTTCGGCATCAGCAATGCACACCGCACGCTGCACGGCGCACTGCTCGACTCGGAACTGCTCGCCGAGGTTTATCTGGCAATGACGCGCGGCCAGGAAAGTCTTGTCATCGACATGCTCGGCGAGTCGCATGGCGCGGGTGATGCGAACGCGCCGCGCGTCGCGATTGCGTCGCTCGATCTGATCGTGATTGCCGCCAGCGACGATGAACTCGCCGCCCATCAGGCCGTGCTCGATGGCCTCGATAAAGCGATCAAGGGTACGAGCGTCTGGCGTGTCGAGCCGACCCTCGCTACGCATGAGCAAACCGCTTAAAAAGTGCTGGACGAGCCTGAGAATCCCTGACATAATTCGGCTCTCTTCGGGTGGTTAGCTCAGCGGTAGAGCACTGCCTTCACACGGCAGGGGTCACTGGTTCGATCCCAGTACTACCCACCAGAATTTTGGTGTGTCGATCACCGAAGAAAAAAGGGCTTACTCAGGAATGCGTAAGCCCTTTTCCGTTTTGGGTTTCCAGTTTCGTTTGCTGTGCGAAGAATCCCTTTCTGATGGTTGAGTGCCCAAGCTGCGCATAGTGGGCAATCAACAACGAAACTTCGTACGATTGCGACGTCTCAATGCCGCTGATATAGTTGGCGTTCGGGCCTTCGCCCCGTCCACTTTCCAACCTTTCCGGCTATAGGGAGGCGTCACATGATCACCGTGTTCTTCGCTTACCCTGACATGGTCGCGCGATCGTGCTCACTGCATTGACGTTGCAACACTCACGTTAATCGCTGCCGCCGCGAATTCGGCGTGCGGTCGAGTCATCGCTCAAGCGGTTTCGCCCATTAGCGTTCCGCACATACTCTCAGACAGTCTCCCGTCTTACTGCTGGCGCGTCCATTGCGCCGACTGTCTGCTCCTTTCGCTTCTGACTGGAAACTCGGCGCGCTCACGCGTCGCCGGGTCGCGGCATATGACCAGAAAAAAACTCGACTTTCGCGGGCAAGCCTTCAAGGACGTCCTTGGCTTTACCTTCCTGCACTGGGGGCGGCAACCCTGGCGCGTCGTCGTCATTGCCATGCTGGCGCTGCTCTCGGCGCTCGCGGACGTACTCACGCCGCTGTTCGCCGGCCGCCTCGTCGACGCCATTGCATCCGGTTCGGCGAGCAATGCGCTCGCATGGCGCGCGGCGCTCACCGCCTTCGCCGCGCTCGCCGCGCTTGGCATCGGTGCAACGCTGCTGCGGCAAGGCGTGTACTTCAACATCATCCGGCTCACGCTGAAGATGATGAGCGAGATCGCGGCCAACGCATTCCATCGCGTGCAGCGTTTTTCGACCGACTGGCACGCCAACAGCTTCGCCGGATCGACGGTGCGCAAAATCACGCGCGGCATGTGGGCGCTCGACCTGCTCAACGACACGCTGCTGATCGCGCTGCTGCCGTCACTGGTCATGCTGATCGGTTCCGCGGGCCTGCTCGGCTGGCGCTGGCCGTTGATGGGCGTGGTGGTCGGAATCGGCTCGATCGTGTATATCGTCGCGACGGTCGCGCTGTCGCTCGGCTTCGTCGCGCCCGCCGCACGTCTTGCAAATGCGTGGGACACGCGCATGGGCGGCGCACTCGCCGACGCGGTCAGTTGCAACGGCGTGGTCAAGGCGTTCGGCGCGGAGGAGCGCGAAGAACGGCTGCTTGCGCGCGTGATCGACAAGTGGCGCCACCGCACGCGCCGCACCTGGGTACGCGGCACGATCAACGGCGGCGTTCAGGGCGGCATGCTGGTCGCGATCCAGGCGGCGATTCTCGGCGTCGCGCTGCTCATGTGGGCGCACGGCAAAGCGGGCGTCGGCGACATCACGTTCGCGCTCACCACGTTTTTCATGCTGCAAGGCTATCTGCGCGACGTGGGCATGCACATCCGCAATCTGCAACGCTCGGTCAATGACATGGAAGAACTGGTGTCGCTGGAAAGCCAGCCTTCCGGCATCGAGGATCGTCCGGGCGCGCGGCCGATCGTCATCAGCAAAGGTGAAATCCGCTTCGAGCAGGTGACTTTTCACTACGGCGCGAACGCCACGCCGCTGTACGACGACTTCTCGGTGCACATCGCGCCGGGTGAACGTATCGGCCTGGTCGGGCATTCCGGCTCCGGCAAAACGACCTTCATCAAGCTGATCCAGCGGCTATATGACGTGACCGGCGGTCGCATCACGATCGACGGTCAGGATATCGCTCAGGTGCGGCAAGCGTCGTTGCGCAGCCAGATTGCGATCGTGCAGCAGGAGCCGGTGCTATTTCACCGCTCGCTCGCCGAAAACATCGCGTATGCACGTCCCGACGCAAGCCGCGCCGACATCGAGCGGGCCGCGAAGCTGGCAAGCGCGCACGACTTCATCACCGCACTGCCAAACGGCTACGACACACTGGTCGGAGAACGCGGCGTGAAGTTGTCGGGCGGCGAGCGTCAACGCGTGGCGATCGCGCGCGCATTTCTCGCCGATGCCCCCATCCTGATTCTCGACGAAGCAACGTCGAGTCTCGACAGCGAGAGCGAAGTGCTGATCCAGCAGGCGATGGAGCGGCTGATGACGGGCCGCACGACGCTGGTGGTCGCGCATCGTCTGTCGACGGTGCGTGCGCTGGACCGGTTGCTGGTGCTGGACAAAGGCAGCGTGATTGAAGAAGGCAGTCACGAAGCGCTGATCAGGCGCGAAAACGGTCTGTACCGGCGGCTCTTCGAGCGCCAGGCATTGGAGTTGATCAAAGGTCTGGGAGAGCCGGAAGTGCTCGACGCTAAAGCCAGCGCTGCACGCACGAGCCGCAACGACGACGCGAGTCTGCTGGTCAGCAAGTAGATCGAAGCATCAAATGAAACGGAGCCGCACGCTCGCACGTGCGGCTCCGTTTTTCTATGGACGCAATCCGACGCCTACGCCGCGCCGGCTGACAGTCCGACACCGAGGGCCATGCCTGTTGCGGCGAACACCATCAGCACGAGCAGCACTGTCTGAATGACACTGAGACGCGCGTATGAACGCGCCTTGCGCAAGTCCGGCGCGGTGCGCGCGCTCAACGACGCGCGCCAGCGCATCAACGCAAGCATGGAAGGCACTTCCAGCACGATGATGGCCACGAGCAGGGCCATCTTCACGTGAAAAAGCGGTTCATGCAGGTAGTAATCGGCGCCCTTTTCATAACTGCCGAAAGCCCGTATCAAACCCGTGACGATCAGCACCAGCGCAGACACACCCCAGCCGGTGTCGGCCCGAAACACCGAGCGCAAGGCGGCCGGCACTGTCGCGCGGCGCAACGCCCAGGTGCGTCGCAGGATCGACGCAAGCGCAAAACCATACGCAAGCAGATGAAGAGCGGCAAGTAACCAGCGAACCAGCATGGCGACTCCTGCAAACGACCCGATAAAACGCGTACCCGGCACGCCGGCCTCGAAACGAAGCACGGCACGACTTGACTTTGTGCGACCGCTCATTCAACCACGAGCGCGTGCACCACTATATCTGGTTGACCCTCATCAAGCTTTCGTGTCAGACCTGCTGCAAGGACGTGTCGAGCGCACGCGCGGCGACGCGGTCATTCTCAGTGGTGAGCGCGGCGCGAAACACCGTTTGCCGATTGTGACCTGCCGCAGCCGGCGAGTCCCACAACAATTCAATTTTCGGACGACGCCCGAATGCGCCGCGCGCGAGCGTGGGCGCACCTGCGGTGGCGGGCCGCGAAGCCAGCGTTCCGGATTCGCCGCCTGCCGCGCTGAACGCAACGGCGGCAGGCGCAGGCGTCGCGGGCGCGCCCTGCCCTGACGGCCAGCGCACGGACAATTCGCGCGCGTCGTATTGGCCAACCTTGCGACGCTCCGCCCACACGATCACGGTGCGCGTGGCGGGATCCAGTGCAATCGCGTAACGGCCAATCGCAAACCGGCGCGCCGCGATATTGGTCCGCCACAACGCGCGCGGCCGGCAGATCCACATGACGGCCGCGTACAGCGCGGGCGCGGCGAGCAGCCAGCCGTTGGTGGCCGCCACCGCTTGCGCCGCGCGCCGCCAGCCGGCGCTTGCCACAAACGCGCCGACGGACCAGACCGCGAACAGAAAACCGAGGAAAGCAAACAGACGCACCGCCTGCCGCAGCCATTGCGGCAGCGGATGAAACGGACGCTCCGCGACAGCGCGCGCGCCCGGCAGAAAAATCAGCAGGAACAGGAAGACGAGGTTGATGCACGCCCACGGCGACGACGCCATCGCCGACAACGACGCGCCCAGATCCATCTGCGCCATGGAAAAGAGCCAGCGGGCCAGCAGTACGAGACCGATGGCGCGCAGCGCGAAAATCATTCCGGCGCCGGGCGCCGCGTTCGCACGCGTCTCTTTCGTTCTCGCCAAAGCATCCTCCTGTCGTCGGCGGCACCGCATTGGGATTCGCGGCAGGGCCATTATAGGGATATTACGAAAGGCGTCCTGTTATCCGCGCCATGAAAGCGCCGTTTTCAGACGTCGACAGAAAAAAACGCGGCGCGCATGCAACAACGCCCCGCAGGCCGGTGGCATGCGGGGCGTTGCAAGAAGCGGCGGAGCGCACGAGCGCCCGATGCGAACCTTAGCTGGCGTTGACTTCGCGCAGCACCGTGCGGTGCTTTTGGCGCAGCAGTTCTTCGTAAGTGGCGACATAGTTCTGCGCCATCACCTTGGACGAGAAGCGTGCCTCGAAAGCCTCGCGCACCTTCGCGCGCGGCAGCGTGCTCAGGCGATTCACTGCGGCAACTGCGCTGATTTCGTCTTCGACGACAAAACCCGACACGCCGTTCTCGATCACTTCCGGCACCGAACCACGGTTGAACGCGATCACCGGCGTACCGCACGCCATGGCCTCGATCATCACGAGGCCGAAGGGCTCCGGCCAGTCGATCGGGAACAGCAGCGCATGAGCGTTACCGAGAAACTCGGTCTTTTCCGATTCGCTGATTTCGCCGATGTACTCGACGTGCGGCAGCGCCATCAGCGGCTTGATGACTTCTTCGTAGTATGCGCGGTCAGCCTTGTCCAGCTTGGCGGCGACCTTGATCTTCATGCCGACCTGTTCGGCGATGCGGATCGCGCGGTCCAGACGCTTTTCCGGCGAAATGCGGCCGAGGAACGCCAGATAGTCCGGTTGCACGTCCTTGATCGGCGTGAGCAGGTTTTCCGGCAGGCCGTGATACACCGTTTGCAGCCAGTTTGCCTGTTGCAGCGGCAGACGCTGGTTGTCCGAGATCGACACCACCGGCACGTCCTTGAACGTGTTGAAAATCGGCTGCAGTTCCGGCAGATCCAGACGACCGTGCAGCGTGGTCAGGAACGGCACCGGCTGACGCTCGAAGAGGGAGAACGGGTAGTAGTCGATGTGGAAATGCAGCACGTCGAATTCGTCCGCGCGGCGGCGCACTTCTTCGAGCAACAGCATGTGCGGCGCCATCACGTCGCGGATCGTCGGGTCGAGGCGCAGCGCCTGCGGCCAGAAAGCCTCGAGTTTCGCCGAGGTCTGCGAATCGCCGCTCGCAAAGAGCGTGACGTCGTGGCCCTGCTCGACCAGCGCTTCGGTCAGATAGGACACCACGCGTTCCGTACCACCGTACAGCTTGGGGGGAACCGCCTCGTGCAGCGGAGCGATTTGAGCGATTCGCATAATGGAAAACTCCTCGTAAAAAATCAGGCAAAAATACTGCGTTTGTTAAAAGCGACTCGCTTGCTCGCCAGGGTGGTCTGCCCGGCAACACCGGCGCGGGCCTGATTCTTTCGAGAAATCCTGCAATGAATCGCTTGAGTTGAAGCCCGGACTGGTTGGTCCGCGCCGGGCATGTGCAATTAAACGCGCACATCACACCTGCGTTGACAAACTGTCAGAAATTTCGATGGGCTCGCAGACGATGCATTATCGATGCCGAGCTTCACGCTGCACCACAACATTTCAAAGACTTTACGTTGTTACAAGCGCGAAACACATTGCAAACCCTTGTTTTATAAGCCAGTTCTACAGTAACAACTGGCGTGCGGCGAGCTTCGCAAAACGGCAACGAGCGGCGCTAGCGCCAACTTTGCCGGTATGCGTTGAAAAAATGCCGCACCGCAATTGAATGCAATTTGTAATTGTATCCCAATTTTTCTTGCCTTCTGGATGGGTCGTCGCCCCAACCTGCCGGTGCTTATGTGACCTGCACAGGCTCGTCGCAAAATCAGTCGCGTCAGGCCCGGATACAGAGGGCGCAAACGCTTTTGCATGTTTACAATGCGAGCGTCGGCTTCGCGGTGAATCCTCCCGGAGAATCCTTTTTCTTGTGGCCCACACTTTGCATGCACAGCCCGAAACCCATCGAACCCACGATCAATTGGAACACTTAACCATCGCCCAGCGTAACGCCCAGAACGCACAGCTCGCGAGCTATGCGCACCGGCCGCTTGCGTTTCTCTTCCGCTTTATTCGCCGCCACCCGCTCGCGCACGCGATCGTGTTGTGCAGCGTGTTCGCGGCCGTGGGCTGTGCGCTCGCCTCGCAGTACGCGATCAAGCACCTGATCGACGTGCTCGGCGAAGGCCGCCATCATCCCGGGCCGCTTTGGGGCGCGTTCGCCATCCTGGTCGGTCTGATCGCCGCGGACAATATGCTTTGGCGGGTCGGCGGATGGGTCGCCGCGCATACGTTCGTCGCGGTAACGGGTGATTTGCGGCGCGATCTGTTCCAGTATCTGACGGGTCACTCACCCACTTACTATTCCGAGAAGCAGCCCGGCATGCTGGCGAGCCGGATCACGGCCACGTCGAACGCCGTCTACACCGCCGAAAACACGACCGCGTGGAACGTGCTGCCGCCGTGCATCGCGGTGCTCGGCGCGATCGTGATGATCATCGCGGTGAATCCGTTGATGGCCGCCGGTTTGATGCTGTGCTCTGCAATTTTGTCCGTCGTCCTTTACAAACTTGCTGGCCGCGGCTCGGCGCGGCACCATCATTTCGCGACCAAGGCGGCGTCGGTGGACGGCGAACTCGTCGACGTGATCAGCAACATGGGGCTCGTGCGCGCTTTCGGCATGACGTTTCGCGAACAGCAACGCTTCGGCGCCACCGTCAAGGCGGAAATGGATGCGCGCCAGCAGAGCCTGCTGTACCTCGAAAAGCTGCGCCTGCTGCATGCGGTCATCACCGCGCTGCTGTCAGCGGGGCTGCTCGGCTGGGCGCTGTGGCTGTGGGACCAGGGCAAGGCCACGTCCGGTGACATCGTGCTGGTCAGCTCGCTAGGCTTCACGATCCTGCACGGCACCCGCGATCTGGCCGTGGCGCTCGTTGACGTGACCCAGCACGTGGCGCGTCTGGCGGAAGCCGTGCGCACGCTGCTGGAGCCGCACGGCATGCCCGATCGCGACGGCGCCACCGAACTCGTGCCGCAAGGCGGCCGCGTCGATTTCGAAGGCGTGACATTCGCCTATCCGCGCCGCCGTCCGATTCTCGATCACTTCGATCTGCATATCGAGCCCGGCCAGCGGGTTGGTCTGATCGGCAAGTCGGGCGCCGGCAAGTCGACTGTGCTCGCGCTGTTGCAGCGCTTCTATGAGACGCAGGGCGGCGCGATCAAAATCGACGGTCAGGACATCGCCACGATCACGCAGGACAGCTTGCGCCACGCGCTTGCGCTGGTGCCGCAGGACATTTCGCTGTTCCATCGCACGGTCTACGAGAACATCGCGTATGGCCGCCCTGAGGCCAGCCGCGAAGAAGTGCTCGCGGCCGCGCGGGAAGCGCGCTGCACGGATTTCATCGAGGCAATGCCGGAAGGTTTCGACACGATCGTCGGTGACCGCGGTGTGAAGCTGTCCGGCGGACAGCGTCAACGTATTGCGATTGCGCGGGCCATCCTGAAAAATGCGCCGATTCTGCTGCTCGACGAAGCGACGTCGGCCCTCGACAGCGCGTCGGAAGAAGCAATCCAGAAGGCGCTCGACCGTCTGATGGTCGGTCGCACGGTGATTGCCATTGCGCACCGCTTGTCCACGTTGAACAACTTCGACCGGATCATCGTGATGAGCGCCGGCAAGGTCATCGACGACGGCAGCCCCGAAGAGTTGCGTCAGCGTCCGGGCCTTTATCGCGATCTGCTGTCCAAGCAATACGGCAAAGGCGCGACGTTGCACGTGGGCGGTAAGAAGGTGGACGAACAGCACGTCGTCTGAGCGCGTGTGCGCGGTGCTGTGCCGGAAGACAAAAAAGCCGCTCGAAGCGGCTTTTTTGTTGCGTGTCGCGCTTGCGTATCGCGCTTACGTCTCGCAGTTGCGTGACGCGGCCTCGCCATTAGATCGACACTCCCCGCCAAGCCGCCACCTCGCAGCGCTCCTCAGGCCGACACTGCGCGCCGCCCCTTGCCGGCCGCCGCACGTGGTTTTTCGTTACCCGAACGCTTTGCGCCGCCGGTGTCCTGCAGGTCGCGCATGAAATTATCTCGCCACACCGAAACGTTGTTCTCGCGCAGCTGCGCCATCATGTCCGCGTGACGCGCCTGGCGCTCGGCGAGCGGCATGTCGAGCGCCTTCGCGAGCGCCTCGGCCATTCCGTCGATGTCGACCGGATTGACGATCAGCGCGCCGTCGAGCTCCTGCGCCGCGCCGGCGAACCGCGACAACACGAGCACACCGGGATTGCCCGGATCCTGCGCCGACACATACTCCTTCGCGACGAGGTTCATGCCGTCCCGTAAAGGCGTCACGTAGCCGACGTGCGCGGTTCGGAACAGCGCGGCGAGCACCGAGCGCTCGTACTGCTTGTGGATGTAGAGAATCGGCGTCCAGTCCAGTTCGGCGAATCGCCCGTTGATGCGCCCTGATTCGCCTTCCAGTTGCAGGCGAATGTCCTGATACGCGTGCAGGTCGGCGCGAGTGGGCGGCGCGATCTGCAGGAACGACACCTTGTTGCGATGCGCCGTCGCGTGTTCCAGCAAGCGCTCGAACGCGCGAAAACGCTCGACCAGTCCCTTCGAATAATCGAGCCGGTCCACGCTCATGATGAGCTTGCGCGAATGCAGCGTCGCCTTCATGGTGCGCACCGGTTTGCCGCGCTCGCCGGCTTTGGCAAGTTCGGCGATTTCGTCCGGATACACGCCGATCGGATAGGCCGACGCGCGCAGCGTGCGGCCGAATGCGTGCAGCGTCAATGGACCGGCTTGTGGCGAAGCGTCCACCGTGCCATTCGCCTCGTTGACGACGTAATCGCAGAATGCACGCAGATCCGGCGCCGTCTGAAAGCCGAGCAGATCGAACGAACACAACGCTTCGACCAGTTCGCGATGCGGCGGCACTGCAAGCAACACCTGCGAGGCCGGAAACGGGATATGCAGGAAGAAGCCGATCCGATTTTTTACGCCGGCGGCGCGCAACGCCTGCGCGAACGGGATCAGGTGGTAGTCGTGAACCCAGATGACGTCGTCGTCACGCAAGAGCGGCACGAGTTGCTGGGCGAGCCACGCGTTCACACGCCAATAACCTTCGAAATCGTGGCGGTCGTACTGCACGAGATCCGCACGATAGTGGAACGCCGGCCACAACGTGGCGTTCGAGAAACCACGATAGTACTGATCGTAATCACGGCGCATCAACGCGATGGTCGCAAAAGTCACCGGGCCGCGCTCTTCGAGCTTGATCTGCGGCTGGCCGGAACTGAGCACATCGCCGCTCCAGCCGAACCACATGCCGCCGGTTTCCTTCAGCGCGTCGTACACGCCCACCGCCAGACCGCCCGCCGCCGGGCCGCCTTCGGAGATCGGCGCCACCCGGTTCGATACGATGATCAGTCGACTCATGAAGCGCAATTCCCGGAACGAGAGTGTGAAAGCGTGACGGACGACGGGAAACCCGGCGCGGCGCTCATGCAGTGCGCGCCGCCGCGACGATCGATTCGAGCCAGTCGAGCAAGGCGGACACCGAATCGACGCGCAAGCGCGCGGTCGTATCCCCCGCGCCGACCTTGATCGACACGCCGCCGCGTTCGTTGACGACCGCAAAGCCTTTCTCGTCGGTGAGGTCGTCGCCGGCGAACACCGGGCGACGGCCGACGAACGGCGGCTCATCGAGGAACGCCCGCATTGCACGGCCCTTGTCCACGTCTTTCGGTTTGATTTCGTAGACCATCTTGCCCGGCTGCAGCACATACGCGCCGGGATAGTCGGCGACGAGCTGTTCGGTTGCATGGCGCGCGGCGGGTTCGCGCTCCGGTGCGTTGCGATAGTGCAGCGCGAGCGCCGCGCCCTTGATTTCGAGCAGCATGCCCGGGTTCTCGTTGACCACCTGCGCGAGTACCTGCTCCATGCGCAGCAGGCGCTCGTCGTTAAAACCTATCCGCTGCGTGTCGCCGTTCGCGTCGCGCCGCTCGGCGCCGTGCAAGCCGGCAATCGGCAGATCCGGCATGCCGAGAAATCCGTCGATGCTGTCGATCCCGCGGCCCGACACCACCGCGACCGCGCCATTCGTCAGGCGCCGCAATTCGCTCAGCAGGTCGATCACGCGCGGCTCGACCCGCACGCCGTCTGGCGTGGACGCGAGTTCGACGAGCGTGCCGTCGAAGTCGAAGAAAAATGCCGTCTCGCTCGGAGACAGAACAGCTGGAAGTGCTTGCATCGGTTAGTTTGCCTTTCAGCCTCGTGCGGCCGGAAAAGTGAGCGCATCTTACCGCGCATCGGTCCAATTTTCGAGAAAGTAAGCCAGCACCCAGGCGTGGCGGCGGCTCGCGAGCGAAACCGGACTCACGTGCGTACAAAACGAAAACAATCTGATTTCGTCGAGCTTTCAGCGCACTGCGTCATATTGCCTCGCAACCCGCGCACGTCAAGGCGCCGCGCGACGTGTTCCGACGATTTGCGTTACAGTCGCAGCCGAACAGACTATTGCTTTAACGGCCAGTTTTGCACACTGTGACTGCGCGTGCCGTGCGCGCAACCCGCTGCGCCAGTCGTGCGCGGCAAAGCGCGCCGCTTCTGAATCGAGTCATCGAGCCCTGCTTTGTTCCCATTCATCCCGTCCTGTCCGCCGCAGTCGAACGACGTACCAGCAACGCGAACGACCGCGTTTCGCCCGGCGAGGCTCGTGCGCCGGCTGGCGCTGATCTCGATGTTCGGCTCGGCAGCCGTGCTGACCGGCTGCACGCATCCCGCCGAGCCCTGGCAACTGACCAACGTCACTGGCCACCTGCCGGATCTCGATTTCAAACTGACCGGCGACGATGGCCGCCCCGTGAACGGCGATTCATTCAAAGGCCGCACGTCGCTCGTCTATTTCGGCTACACGCATTGCCCCGACGTCTGCCCGGAAACCATGGGACGCCTGATGCAGGTGCTCGGCAAACTCGGCCCCGACGCCCAGAAGGTGCGTATTCTCTTTATAACTGTCGACCCGGCGCGCGACACGCCGAAAGCACTGCATGATTACGTCGGCGCGTTCGACGCGCAGCATGCCGAAGGGCTGACCGGCACTGACTGGCAAATCGAATCGCTTGCCAAGCGCTACCGGGTTGCCTATCAGATGGAAAAACGCGACCCGAGCGGCAACTATGAAGTCACCCATAGTTCGGCAGTCTATGTGTTCGACCCGCAAGGCCACGCACGCCTGCTGGCCACCGACCACGACACGCCCGACGCGATCGCGCAGGACCTGCGCCGCGTCATCGACGATCACTCCTGACCTTCACTCGCCTCTTTCCAGGTTTTCATTCATGTCGATCAAGATCAAAATCAGAACGCTCGCCACCCTCACCTGCGCGCTCGCGCTTGCATCCGGTCTCGTGACAGCCGCGCAGGCCGCAGGCGCGCAGGCCATCAGCGTACAGAACGCCTGGGTGCGCTGGCTGCCGAACAACCTGCCCGCCGCCGGCTACCTGACGCTGGTGAACGCGAGCGACAAAGCCGTGGACCTGGTCGACATTTCGAGCGACGACTACGGCGATGCGATGCTGCATCAGACGGTGTCGAACGGGTCGTCGCAGAAAATGGTGATGGTCGACAAGCTGACGGTGCCCGCGCACGGCCAGGTCGCGATTGCGCCGGGTGGCTACCACGTGATGCTCGAAGATGCGAAGCACAAGGTCGCGCCCGGCGACACGGTTCATCTGACGCTGAAGTTTTCGGACGGTGAAACGCTGAATGCCCCGTTCGCCGTCAAGTCGCCGGCGCAAACCAAGTAACGCATCCGGCACACCGACCAGCCCCGCGCGATGAACCTGCTCTACTGGCTCGATCCCTGGGAATTTTCGCCGACCGTCATCATTGCGTTGCTGTTGCCGGCGATCCTGTTCGTGCGCGGCGCGCGCAAGGCGAAGGTGACGTTCGCGCGCCGGCTGTCGTTCTGGTTCGGGCTCACGGCGCTCTATGTGGCGCTGCATACGCGGCTCGATTATTTTTTCGAGCACGAGTTCTTCATGCACCGCGCGCAGCATCTCGTGCTGCATCATCTTGGGCCGTTTTTCATCGCGCTGTCGTATCCGGGCGCCGCACTGCGCGCCGGCATTCCGTTCGGCTGGCGGCAACGTTTCGTGCGCCCCGCGCTCGCCACGCCCGTCGTGCGCACTTTGCTCGACGTGGTGATGCACCCGGTCGTCGCGGTCACGCTGTTCGTAGGGCTGATCTACTTCTGGCTCGTGTCGCCGATTCATTTTGTGGCGATGCTCGACTGGCGGCTGTACCGCGTGATGAACTGGAGCATGGTGATCGACGGCCTGCTGTTCTGGTGGCTGGTGCTCGACCCGCGCCCCGCGCCGCCGGCGCGTCTGTCGCCTGGCAAACGCGTGCTGGTGGTGATCGCGGCGATTCCGCCGCAGATCCTGCTCGGCGCGTTCATCTTCTTCACGCCGCGTGAGTTGTACCCGATCTATTCGATCTGCGGTCGCGCGTTCACGTGGCTGAGCCCCATGCGCGATCAGCAGATTGGCGGTCTGCTGCTGTGGATTCCCGGTTCGATGATGAGCGTGATCGGCGCCCTGCTCGCGCTGCGCCACTGGATGCGGCTGTCGGCGCGCGGACGGGTGCGTGGCGAACGTCGCGCGAATGCGGCGCGAGGGCTGGGACAGCGCGCGCCGCTGCAGTCGGAGGCGGCTACGCTGCCCTCACCAAAAACGCACCGACAGACTTAGACCGAGCGCATCCACACGTGCGGTATGCCGTCTTCGTCGTGTATGTCCGAGACGGGCGCAAATCCGAATGCGCCGTAAAAGCGCTGCAGATGCGCCTGCGCATGCAGCCGGACCGGCGCGTCTGGCCACTGTTCGCGGATATGCGTCAACGCCCGCTCGAGCATCGCATTGCCGAGCCCTATTCCACGAAACGGCTGGGTGGTGAGAACGCGGCCAATCCGGATATCGGCGTCGCCGGCATCCGGCAACAGCACGCGCAGGTAGCCGGCCAGCGCCGCGGTGCGGCCGCCGGGTCCGTATGCCAACAGGTGCCACGCGTCGAAATCCAGCCCGTCGATGTCGCCGTAGACGCAGTTCTGTTCGACCACGAACACCGCGCTGCGCGCGGCCAGCATCGCGTAGACCTCACTCGTCGTGAGGTCGTCGAAACGCTTCCAGCGCCATTCGAGTTCGGCGAGCCGCGTGGCGGCCGTGTGCTGCATTTCAGTCATGTGCATGCTTTGAGGAAAGGCGCGCCTTCGACGCCTGTTTGTGGCTATACATCGCGGCATCGGCGGCCGCAAGCAGTTCGGCGACATGCGTGTGCCGCTTCGCATCGTACTCGACCTGGCCCACGCTGAAACGGATTGCGTAGCCCCGTTTTGCGTCGACGGTGTTGGCTTCCAGCGCGTGAGCGAGCCGCTGCGTGACTTCGCGCGTTTGCGCGCTGTTCGAATCGGTGAGCAGCGCAACGAACTCATCGCCGCCCAACCGGCCGATAACGTCGCTCTCGCGCAGTTCGGTGCGCAAGGTTTCGGCGAAAGTCTTCAACGCAAGGTCGCCTTCGGCGTGACCGTACGTGTCGTTGATCTGTTTGAAATCGTTGAGGTCGAAGAACAGCAGCGACGCGGGCTTTTCCATCCGCTTGCACACATTCAGCGCGTGTTGCGCGAGCGCCTCGAAGCCGCGCCGGTTCGACAGCAGCGTCAGGTCGTCGAGCGTCGCCAGTTGAACCGCAACCAGTTCCTGCTCCGCCATGCGCGCCAGATCGCGCAACAGTTCGCGCTCTTCGTCATCGAGACCGCCACGCGGCTTGACGTCGAGCAGGCACAACGTGCCGAGCTTGCTGCCATTGGGCACCGTGAGCGGACACCCTGCGTAAAAACGGATGTTGGGATTGTCGGTAACGAGCGGATTGTCGAAAAAGCGCTCGTCGCTGAGGGTGTCGGGCACCATCAGGATGTCGTCGCCGAGAATGGCGTGCGCGCAGAAAGAGACATCGCGCGACGTCTCGCTGGTTGACAGGCCGACGCATGACTTGAACCACTGCCGGTTCGCATCGACCAGACTGACGAGCGCGATGGGCACGCCGAAAAGGCGCTTCGCGAGACGGGTCAGGCGATCGAAGCGCTCTTCGGGCGACGTGTCGAGAATATGCAGCGCACGGAGCGTGTCGAGACGGGTGCTTTCGTTACTGGGCGTCGTTGGGACGTGCATGTCGTTCTTCCTAAGGCCGTTGAAATGACCACAGTCGTAGGCGTCTAGTGTAAAGCCGCATGTCGTCGTGCCGCACGTATTACCCTGGAATCGGATGTGTCACGCAGAGCTTCTGCCGGTCCCGCCATCGCTACGGGTGTGCGCCAAAGCTCACGGGCTCGACCGGGCGGCCAAGACATTCGATCAGATTGCCCGGCCCGCTCAGGTGCAGCGCGCCGACCACTACGAGCGTGCGTTCCGCGCGGCCGAGCAACGCGGTCAGACGCGCGGCCCATGCGCGATTGCGCGCGTCGAGAATCGCCTCGCGAATGCCCGGCAGATTGAACATCGGCGACTCGGTCGCGATACGCTGCACACATGCGGTATCTCCGTCCAGCCATGCGCCGTGCATGGACTCGAGCGTGCGCTGCGGTTCGTCGACGTCGGTCATCAGCAAGGCCAGTGCGGCGCCGATCGCTTCGAGCGGAATGGTTTCGAGCGACGCCGCCACATCCTGCGCGGTCTCGAGAAACTGGTACGGTTTGCGTTGCGCGATCGCGGAGCGCAGCATGCGCGGCTCGACGCCTTCGACCACGTGCTGGAACAGCGTCGGCGCGATGATCAGTGCGGCCCACGGGCGCAGGTCGGCGAACGGCGCGAGCGGGCCGTCGACGGGCCACGCCGCTTGCAGACGGTTCCACGCATCGCTCGACAGCAACGGCTCGAGATGTGACGCGTCGGGTTGGGCTCCGGCGTGCGGGCTTGATCTGAGCAACGGCAAGATGGCCGGCGGACTGGACTCGAGAACCAACGTCTCGGCCCAATCATAGGCTTCGCCGATCCAGGGCGGCATACGGCGGCTCGTTGCGGGGAAGAGATGCATCGAGCCAAGCAGGCGCACATGCGTGCCGGTAATCTGAAAGTACATGCACCCTCGATAAAGCAGCTATGCCGATGAAGAAGTCGTAGCCGGCATCACGTGGTTCCTCGACACTCGCCACGCCGGCGCGGCGCGCGTTGCCACGCGAAGCGCACCGTGGCTACCACGAACAGCAGAAAAGCGATTTGCGACAGATACAGCTCGAGCCGGATCGGATGACTGAGCGCGAACCACGAATTGTGCGCCACATCCGTCACGATGACAGCAACTGAAAGTGCCAGTCCGGTTCGCGGCGCGGCCAGCAGAAGCAATGCAACGAGCGGATCGATGAAGAGCAACGACGTCCAGTAGAGTCGCGTGACGGGTGCGACGCCGCCGTAATCCCAATTCAAACCGTGAAGGAGTGCGACGTGAAGATGCGTGCAGAAGGCGCCGCAAAAACACGCCGCGTAAATCATACGCAGACCTTGCGCGTGGCGCGCCATTTGGGAGATAAGCATATCCGGCAATGTCCAGGCTTGAGTGCGCATATGAAAGCCTCGGCGATATGGCTTTTCACTTCACATCAATTCAATTTCATTCGACTGGCCAGACTGAATATCAATTACTGGGCGCTTCGCTTGAACGATTCGAGTTCGCCGGTATAACGCTCATTGCGCACGCCATTGCTCCCGTAATACTCTTCCACCGACTTGACCCATCTGCCGATTTCCGGCACATACCAGAAAGCCTTGTAGGTGCGTCCCGTCACCTTGACCGGGCCAACTTGCTGCGCATGGGTCATTAACGCCGTGTTGCCTTGCTGGATCTGCGCGGCCTGGGTGACGGTCTTCGTTGGTTCGAGTTGGCCGCTCCAGTCGCCTTCTGCTTCGATTTTGATTGCCTCGAACGTGCCCGCGGGAACCGTCACCGACTCCGTGCCGACGACGCGATATTGCGTCGTCCACTTCTGCATCGCGAAGCTCCTGTTCGGGTGCGATTCCGTATAGTCGAGCTCCCACGTTTTTCCGGTCGTCAAAGGAAAAACAAGTGGCCTGTTCACCACGGTATCGGTGCCGTCGACGTTGCGCTCGCGGCTCCAATCCGCGCCGGCGATGGCTTCGCTGGGCGCCTGAGTCGAGCCGGGTTGCGCGCTTGCGTAATAGATATGAGACGGAGTGACGCGCAAGACCGTGACTTCGTTTCGCGTTTGACGCCACACGGAAGGCGCTTTTTCAAACGTATTCAAGTAGGTCCACGAGTCCCCGCTTTTTATTGTGGGCGCCGGCACCGATGGCGTGATCGCAATGGCCGGCGAACCGATAAGCATCAATGTGGCTGCAATGAAGGATATTTTCATCTGGTCTTATTTTTTCGTTATAACTGGTTTTTTTGTGCCTCGACAGTCCAACGTCAACTGCAAATAAAAAGGCATTTAACGTTGCAAACCCAACTCACCCGCGTGCATGACGGCGTGAGATACTTTACACGCATGGCGTTAAAACGCTAATGCTCGACCATTCCTTCAGAGTGCGAAAGGGCACTCAAATACATTAACGAAAGAAAAAATAAAGAAAATGAAAGAAAATAAAAGGCGACCAGTAAATTACTCAGTACTTGCCACGGGAATCGCATTGCTTTTATCGGCTTGCGGAGGCGGTTCATCAGGTGACTCGGCGGGAGCGGCGCCTGCCGCCACGCTCAGCGACAATCAGAAGAATTATGAAAGCGCGGCGCTTGCCGCCAATGGAGGTTTGCATTATCTGACCGGCAATCTCGCACTTGCCACCGCGTCGAACGGCGCGGTGACCGTCGGCTCGAACAGCGTCTTTTAAGCCGACAACTCGAGCGTGGCTCAGAGTCCAGCGCAAGGGCCGCAGCCGGTGACCGTCACGTACACATCCGTTTCAACGGCATTGAAGGTGCCGACGCTGGCTCCGACTCGGCTGGTCGTGAACGGCGCCGTGTTGAGCACCTCGTCGTCGCCGCGGGTCAGTTACACCGGCTCGAACGTACAGGAAGACTATCTGGCCGCCGACGGCACGACCGTTGTACGCACGCTGCTCGGCACGAGCTATACCGTCGTGCCGCTGACCGGCCTGATTTCCGCGTCCCCCGCCGAACTGTTTTCAGACAGTGCACTGGGAATCATCACGAATACGGTGAACGGACAACCCTTGTACAACACGCAAGCCAACTGGCAAACAGGCGCGGCATACGTCAAGGTCGTGCGCCACACAATAGGCGACGAACTGTACACCTACGATTGTGCTGCCCCGGCCACGACAGGCGCGACGCCGACACCCTGCTCGACCAGCGTATCGACGCTTGAAGGATTTTTCCCGTACGCGAGCACGACTGATTCGAAAACCTATCAGATCGGCGACGGTCAGATCGTGACCGTGGCCGGCGTGCGCGCCTGGGTAGCCAATGCGCCGCTCGGCGCTCAAACGACCGACTATCGCGTCTACTACCAAACCAGCGGCGGCATCTCAGCGGGCTATCTGATCAAGGACGGCACGACATTGCAGATCGCGCCAATCGGTGGCGGCACACCGCAAGAGAACTATCTGTTCCTCAACGGCGCGGCATTGCAGTCCATTACCACGGCGATCAGGTTCTAAGCCGAAAAAAGAAAAGCCCCGACAGGTCGGGGCTTTTCTCTACATCAACTACTGGAGGCGCGAGCCGGAGTCGAACCGGCCTAAACGGCTTTGCAGGCCGCTGCATAACCGCTTTGCTATCGCGCCGCAAGCGGACTGGAATCTAGCTGCAGATTCGCAGATATGTTTGATCGACGATCGAATCGGCAAACAGAATCGACCAGCCTATCAAACAAAAAGGGAAGCGTTGCTTCCCCTTAAGTTTGGAGCGGGAGACGAGGCTCGAACTCGCGACCTCAACCTTGGCAAGGTTGCGCTCTACCAACTGAGCTACTCCCGCATTGCACTGCTTCACAACGCGCTGCCTTTTTCTTCGCCAAACAACGCACTGCTTCAAAATCTGGAGCGGGAGACGAGGCTCGAACTCGCGACCTCAACCTTGGCAAGGTTGCGCTCTACCAACTGAGCTACTCCCGCATGGTGCTGCTAATTGCCGTACTACGACTGCCTTGTTACTGCTCACGCTGTGCAATTAACTTCAGCGTTTTTCCGACATTCAGAACTGCGTGCATCGGAGAAACGAGATTATGGAGAAACGACTGAAACGTGTCAACCCCCTTTCGCGTATCTCTTTACTCATCAGAACGCGCTTTATAACGACACGTTTCCCGACACATGCACTCCCGCTTACATCGCGCCGCCCCGCTCGCGAATCTGCGGCCACGCCAGTTTCATGTAGTACAGCATCGACCAGATCGTCAGGAAGGCGGCGAGGTAAATGAGCCACAGACCCCACACACGGGTATCGACTACCACGCTGCCGCCGAGCGGCAGCGGCCCATAAAACAGCAGCATGGGAATCGCGACCATCTGGCAGACGGTCTTGAATTTGCCAAGCGAATTGACGGCCACGCTCTTCGACGCGCCGATCTGCGCCATCCATTCGCGTAGCGCCGAAATGGCAATCTCTCGGCCGACGATCACCAGCGCAATCGCCGAATCGATCCGCGTGAGTTGCACCAGCACGAGCAACGCAGCGGTGACCATCAGCTTGTCGGCGACGGGATCGAGAAACGCGCCGAATGCCGAGGTCTGATTCCATTTGCGCGCCAGAAAGCCGTCGAACCAGTCTGTGAGCGCCGCCAGAATGAAGATCGTCGCGGCGGCCAGATTGCGGTGCGCGGGGCTCATCATCATGTCGGGCAAGTAAAACACGCCGACGACGAGCGGGATCAGCACGATTCGCAGCCAAGTCAGGAAAATCGGGAAATTAAACGGCATGGGCAGGCGCAGCGTCTGACAAGGGAGATGCAATTGTGCCGTGTCGTCGGGCCTGCCACAAGCAAAGGGCGGCAAAGCGGGCCGCCGGGCCAGACCAGGCGGCCGCTTCCGGGACGACTGCGCGTCGCATTCGGCTGCGCGCTATGGCCCCGTAATCGTGAAGCCAGTACGTGAGCCCTTCTGCTCTTTCACGGCGCCTGGACCACTGAGTTGTCTGAGGCCGCTCAGTGAAGCTGGCGATAAATCTGCTCAGCCAACGCCTGTGAAATGCCTTCGACGCTCGCCAGATCCTCGACGCTCGCAGCCACCACGCCACGCAATCCGCCGAAGCGCGCGAGCAGCCGCTGGCGCCGTTTCGCGCCCACGCCTTCGAGTTCTTCGAGTCGCGATGTCTGGCGTGTCTTGCCCCGTTTCGCACGCATGCCGGTGATCGCAAAGCGGTGCGCCTCGTCGCGAATCTGTGCGACCAGCATGAGCGCGGCGCTTTCCTTGCCGAGTTCGAGCGGCGCGCGGCCATCGGCGAAAATCAGTGTTTCGAGGCCGACCTTGCGCCCTTCGCCCTTCGCGACGCCGACCAGCATGCCCGTGTCGAGACCCAGTTCCGTGAACACCTGCCGGGCGATTTCCACCTGACCCTTGCCGCCGTCGATCAACACGATCGTCGGCAGTATGCCGCCGGTTGCAGGCGCCTCCGTCGGCTCCACGGAGTTAGGCGCACGCGTAGCGTCTGCGGCGGGGTCGGCGACGAGGTCGTCGGCTTCGCGGCCAGTTTCGATCGGCGTTTCCGCGGCTTCGGCGGTCGCTTCGATCGACGTATCCGTGGATTCTTCGGCGACAGCTTCGTTCGGCGTACCTGCGGTTTCGTCGACAGTATTGTCGGCAATCCCGTCGGCAGCGTTCGCAATGGCCTCGTCGATCGCTTCGCCGACGACGTCCCCGTCTTCGGCTGCCGCAATCGCGGCGGCTTGCGCGACCATCTTTTCGTAGCGCCGCGTGAGCACCTGGCGCATTGCGGCGTAGTCGTCGCCTGGTGTGATGCCGGTAATGTTGTAGCGGCGATATTCCGACGACTGCATCTTGTGATGGTGATACACGACGCAGGACGCCTGCGTCGCCTCGCCCATCGTATGGCTGATGTCGAAGCACTCGATCCGCAGATGCGCGAGGTCATCGCACTCCATGCCGAGCGTATCGGCAAGCGCGCGCGTGCGCGCCTGCTGCGAGCCCTGCTCGGACAACAGGCGCGCAAGCGCCAGCCGCGCGTTCTGCTCGGCCATCGCAAGCCATGCGCGGCGCTGCCCTTGGGGTTGACGCAGCAGCGAGACCTTGTGACCAGCCTGTTCCGTCAACACGTCGACCAGTTCGCGCGTGGCGGGCGCGTGACTGACGACGAGCACTGGCGGCACCCGGTTGCCAAGATAATGCTGCGCGATGAACGCTTCGAGGACTTCCGATTCGATCCCGCCGGCCGCGCGGCGTTTGCGCGAGCCCGATGCTTCCGCGGCGGCCTCGTCGTCGCTCCCGATTTCGGCGTCACCTTCCGCTTCGGCCTCGAGCGCCGATGCCATGTCTTCGTTTTCGTTTTCGTCTTCGTCTTCAGCTTCGGCATCGCCCGCATCTTCCTCGAGCATGGCTTCCGCGATCGCAAGCGCATCCGCCTGACCCGATGCCGTCGGCGGCGACTCGTCCGGCGCGGCATCGGCGGCAGCCGACAGCACTTCACTCTCGCCTCCGTCTTCGAGGCCGCCCTCGTCCGCCGTCAGTGCGCTTTCCACGTGCGCGGGGAAATACGCCTTGTCGCCGAGATGGCGGCCGCCGCGCACCATCGCGAGATTCACGCACACCCGGCCGCCTAGCGCAACCACGGCGAGAATATCGACGTCGCTGTCGCTGCCGACCTCGATCGCCTGCTGATGCAGCACCGTGGACAGCGAGCTCATCTGGTTACGCACGGCTGCGGCCTGCTCGAACTTCAGCTCGCTCGCAAACGCGTGCATCTTCTGTTCGAGTTCCTTCATCACCTCGCCCTGGCGGCCGAGCAGGAAGCGCGACGCATTGGCGACGTCGCGCGCGTAATCCTCTTCGCTGATCGCGCCTACGCACGGCGCCGTGCAGCGGCTGATCTGATGCAACAGGCACGGACGGGTGCGGTTGTTGAACACGGAGTCTTCGCACGTGCGTAACTGGAATACGCGCTGCAGGATCTGAATGCTTTCGCGCACTGCCCACGCGCTCGGAAACGGACCGAAGTACTGATTCCTGCGATCCACCGAGCCCCGGTAATACGCCATGCGTGGGAACGTGTGCCCGGTGAGCTTGAGGTACGGATAGGATTTGTCGTCGCGAAACAGGATGTTGTAACGCGGCGCCAGCGCCTTGATCAGATTGTTCTCGAGCAGCAGCGCCTCGGCCTCCGAACGCGTGACGGTGGTCTCGATACGCGCGATGCGCGTGACCATCATCGCAATACGGGGCGACAACTGGGTCTTGGTAAAGTAGCTCGACACGCGCTTTTTCAGATCGCGCGCCTTGCCCACGTAAAGCACCGCGCCATGCGTATCGTAATAGCGATAGACGCCAGGCAGATGGGGCAGTTGGGCGAGCACTTTTTTGGGCTCGAAAGCGTCGGTTGCTTCGGGTGAAGTCATGCAGGATCGATTGGGTGGGACAGTCTCGTGCAGCCTTTTTACCTGTGTCGCGAGGCCGGGCGAACCGGCGGCAAAACCCGCGCGCGGCACGGTAGCGACGGGTGAACAGCGCACTGAGCAGATAGATCGGCAGGTGCTTTAGAATCGCCAGTTTAGAACATTCCGCGCCCATTCGACCGTGCTGCCCCAAACGCGCGGCGCGCTTTCCCACCCGCATCATTCCTCGCCTGCGCCACCATGCCCGTTGAGCTCGCCGCTTCCGATACGTCGTCCGTGACGCCCGCACGGATTGCCTGCGACATCTTCTGCGCCGTGATCGACAACTTTGGCGACATCGGCGTGTGCTGGCGTCTTGCGCGGCAGCTTGCGAGCGAACACGGCTGGCAGGTGCGCCTGTTCGTCGACGATCTGCACGCGTTCCAAAAACTCCTGCCGGCGCTCGCGCTCGATCAGGCGCGGCAGACGGTCGACGGCATCGTCATCGAACATTGGCATGAGCCGGCGCATGCCGGCGACACACTGGAAGTCGCCGACGTCGTGATCGAGGCATTTGCCTGCGAACTCCCGTCAGTCTACGTCGCAGCCATGGCACGGCGCGAGCGCGCGCCGGCGTGGCTGAATCTCGAATATCTGAGTGCCGAGGACTGGGTCGCGGATTTTCATTTGCGGCCCTCACCCCACCCACGCTATCCGCTCACCAAGACGTTCTTTTTCCCGGGGCTCGGTCCCGGCACCGGCGGCGTCCTGAAGGAAAGCGATCTGGACGCCACGCGCAGCGCATTCGAGGCGTCCGCGTCCGCGCGAGATGCCTGGTGGAGCAAGACCACCGGCGACGCGCCGCCGCCTGCCGCGGCGACCGTCATCTCGCTTTTCGCGTACGAGAATCCGGCCGTCGACAGCCTGCTCGAACAATGGCGCGATGACGGCGGCTCTGTCGTGCTGCTGGTGCCGGAGGGTCGGATCTCGGGTGCGCTCGCGCGTTTCTTCGGCCTGCCCGCGTTCGCCGCGGGCACACGCGCGCAGCGCGGCAACCTTACCGCCCATGCGCTCGCTTTCACCGAGCAGCGCGCGTACGACAGGCTGCTGTGGACCAGCGACATCAATTTCGTGCGCGGCGAAGACTCGTTCGTCCGCGCCCAATGGGCCGTCAAACCGTTTGTCTGGCAGATCTACCCACAGGCCGACGACGCCCACCTGCCGAAGCTGGACGCCGCACTCGCCCACTATGCCCGCACGCTGCCCGACGGCGTGCGCGTGGCACTAACCCGCTTCTGGCACGGGTGGAATGGCGCCGGCCACCCCGACTGGCCGGAATTACAGCGCCACCTGCCCGCGCTCAGACAGCGCGCGGCCGCATGGGCCGCTGAACTGGCGCAAGTCGGCGACCTCGCCGGAAATCTGGCCTTGTTCGCAAAAACTCAGTTAAAATAAGCGGTTATCCAACGGCCGACGACGCAAGCGCGGCCCGATCGCGGTAGCAGATTGAAGCCCACCGCTGATTGGCGTCCCTCGTGTACACGCCCGCATCGGGTAAAAGAGCAGGTAACGGATTGAGCCATGAGGGTGTGTTCTGTGCCGCCTCGGCGCGGGTTTTCCCGCTGCAGGCTGGACACGCTTCACACTGCGCCCCGCCAGCCGTGTCACGCGGCGGCATGAGGTACGTGAAGTGAAGCACATGAAGCACTGGCATCGCTTGCGCCGTATGCCGTTGAGCAAAAAGTTGAAGCTACTTATTTCGTACAGGACAGTTTTATGAAGACCGCACAGGAACTCCGCACCGGTAACGTCGTGATGATCGGCGCAGACGCAATGGTTGTGCAAAAGGCCGAATACAACAAATCGGGCCGCAACTCCGCTGTCGTCAAGATGAAGTTCAAGAACCTGCTGACTGGCGCAGGCATGGAAAGCGTGTACAAGGCCGACGACAAGTTCGACGTCGTCGTGCTGGAGCGCAAGGAAGTCACCTACTCGTACTTCGCTGACCCGATGTACGTGTTCATGGACGCCGACTACAACCAGTACGAAGTCGAAGCGGAAATGATGGGCGACGCAATGAACTACCTCGAAGACGGCATGGCTTGCGAGGTCGTCTTCTACAACGAAAAGGCCATCTCCGTCGAACTGCCGACCACCTTGGTCCGTGAAATCATCTACACGGAACCTGCTGTGAAGGGCGATACGTCGTCGGGCAAGGTACTGAAGAACGCCAAGCTGACCACCGGCTTCGAGTTGCAAGTGCCGCTCTTCTGCAACATCGGCGACAAGATCGAAATCGACACGCGCACGCACGAATACCGCAGCCGCGCCTAAAGCGTCTGCCGGCCGAATGGCCGCCGGTGCAATGCCGGTTGCAGCCAAAAACGCCGCACTGAAAAGCGCCCTTCGGGGCGCTTTTTCTTTTTTGCGACAGCGTGTATGTTTGAGGAAATCTTTACCGGCGCGCTGTTCAAATTTGCCAATAGAACAGGCCGACACTTCTCGACATTTCTCTAACAAAGCCTTGATAAATTTAAGTAAATAAAGTTGGCATAATCCATGCTTTATTCGGATTGCAAGCCAGTCTCTGGCTGATTTTTCCTTAACTCTGAGGATGCAACATGAATAACGACATCGCTGAAGGCAAGTGGAAACAGATCGTCGGCAAGGCTAAAACGGCGTGGGGCGAGTTAACGGATGATGAATTGACGAAGGCCGAAGGCCGTGCCGACAAACTTGCCGGCCTGATCCAGGAACGTTACGGCAAGACGCGTGAAGAAGCTGAACTCGAAGTGCGGCGCTTTTTCGACAGCAACCGGGATTTCTGACAGACGCAGTGAAGGAAGTACAGGCATACATGGGCTGCAGTCAAACCCGGAGTAGCGAATGACCCTACGAGCGGCGCCGCGAGGGTCGGCGCCGCCAATGCGGGCCTCTTGACAGGCGTGCACGGCGCAATGGCTGGGCAATCCCGGAATCAGGTAATTAAAACGGCAATACCAGGCAATAACACAGTAATAGAAGCAATACAAAGCAACAGGCAACACAGAGGCACCACGGACCAGAACTACATGAGTCGTTACGCCGCCGTTCCCGCCGCCCGTCGCTGCGCGCCGGGCATCGCGTCCATGCCAGTTGGCCAGTCGCTTGCGCGCCGCCAGGGCTTGCGCGAGCGCCTCGCCACAGCAATCGACCTGCAGTAACGGCCAGCTACCGCGCTTCGTGATGCGCGCCGGAATGAAGGCGTCGCTTTCGAGGTATGTCATCCATCTAATAAATTGCGCTCGCCATGCCACACGCCCTGATTGTTGAAGACGATCCTAATAGCCTGTCAGGCCTGTCCGCCATCCTCGCCGCCGACGGCTTTTCCGTCGACACGGCGACCACGATCGCGGAGGCGCGTGCAGCATTGACGCGCTTTATACCCGACGTCGTTCTCGTCGACCTGAATCTGCCGGACGGCAGCGGGCTCGACGTGCTGCAGCACCTGCCCGCCCACCCTCCCGGAGGCGCATTGCCCGTGATCGTGATGACGGGAAATGCGACGGTCGAAAGCGCCATTGAAGGCTTGCGCCACGGTATCTGGGATTACCTGCTCAAGCCGGTCAACATTCCACGCCTGCGCAGCCTGCTCGCGCGTATTCCGCGCCCCTACGAACTGACAGAGGAAGTTCAGACCTTGCGCGCTTCGCTGCGCCAGCTCGGCCGTTTCGGGTCGATGATCGGCCGCAGCGGCGCGATCCAGCATGTGTACGACACGATCGAACAGGTCGCGCCGACCGAAGCCGCGGTGCTGATCTGCGGCGAAGTGGGCACCGGCAAACAGGTGGCCGCGCACACACTGCACGAGATGAGCCGGCGTCGCAAAGGTCCATTCGTGACATTCGATTGCCGAACCGCAGCGACACTGGCCGCGAACCGCACGCTCGACAGCGTGCTGTTTGGACACGAGCGCGGCGCGTTGAGCGGCGCGGACCAGCGCGAACCGGGACTGTTCGAACAGGCAAGCGGCGGTACGCTTTTCATCGACGAAATCGCGGAGTTGCCGCGTCCGCAGCAGGAAGCACTGCTGCGTGCGCTCGACTCGCAGACTTTCATGCGTGTCGGCGGCACGAATCAGGTTGTCACGGACTTCCGCCTGATCGCGTCCACGCGCAAGTCGCCGCGCGCGGCTGTCGCGGACGGCTCGATGCATGAAGACCTGGCATCGCGTCTCGAAGCGTCCGCCGTCACGCTGCCACCACTGCGCGAGCGCGGAGAAGACTCGACGCTGATTGCGCAGGCGATCGTCGATGACCTGAATCACGAGGCGGCCTCACGCGGCACATCGGAGGTCGCCAAGCAGATCGGCCCGAACTTCCTGCGCGAATGCCTCGCGTACGATTGGCCGGGCAACGTGCGTGAACTGCAGGATCGCGTGCGCCGCGCCTACCACGCGTCGGGCGACGTGCTGGAATCGCTGCGCGCCGACGAAGCCGGTTCAGGCAACGGCCGCGATCTGAACGGCAGCCGCGTGCAGGTGACGGTCGGCACGCCGCTCGCGGACGTGGAGGAAATGCTGATCCGCGCCACGCTGGACGCCGTCGGCGGAACCCGGCACCGGGCAGCGTCGCTGCTTGGCATCAGCCCGAAGACGCTCTACAACAAGCTGCAGCGCATGCGCTTGAACTGACACCCACACCGGCGAACTCCGGTTCGCCTCGAAGTACCCATGCAAAACGGCGCCTCGATCATCTCGAAGCGCCGTTTTTTCATGACGACGACTGCCGCGCGAACGAACCGCTCAGGAGAACGTGCTCCGCAACAAAGCCTTGGCTTGAAGATAGCGCGGCTCGGCGACCAGCTTGCTCCACTTCAAGGCGTCCCCGGTTGGCCGCATGCGCTTGATGCGCCGCTGCGACTCCTTCGACGGCGTGAAGCGCAGTGCGTCGAGCACCTTCTCCGCTTCTTCCGGCTGGTTGCAGATCAGCACCATGTCGCAGCCGGCGCGCAAGGCAGCGCTTGCGCCTTCGGTCAGCGTGCCGCCCTGGCGCGCCGCTTCCATCGAGAGATCGTCGCTGAAGATCGCGCCTTCGAAGCGGAGCTTGCTGCGCAGAATGTCCTGCAGCCAGACGCGCGAAAAACCCGCCGGTTTCGAGTCGACCTTCGGGTACACGACATGGGCCGGAAGCACCGCGTTCAACGACAGGCCAAGCCAGTCATACGGCGCGATATCGTCGCGCATGATGTCGTCGAGCGAACGATCGTCGACCGGCATCGCAACGTGCGAGTCCGCGTGCGCAAAGCCGTGCCCTGGAAAGTGTTTGCCGCAGTTGCTCATGCCCGCGAGCGCGAGGCCATGATTCAGGCTCTTGGCCAGCAGCGTTACCACGCGCGGGTCACGATGGAACGCGCGATCGCCGATCACCTGCGACTGTCCGTAGTTCAGATCCAGCACCGGCGTAAAGCTCATGTCGATATCGCACGCCCGAAGCTCGGACGCGAGAATGTAGCCGACCGCGGTCGTCACCTTGGTCGCATGCAGCACGTCTTGGTTCCAAAGGGTACCGAGCGCGCCCATCGACGGCAGCACGGTGAAGCCGTCGGTTTTGAAGCGCTGCACCCGGCCGCCTTCGTGATCCACCGCAATCAGCAGGTCCTTGCGAATCGCGCGGATAGCGTGGGTCAATGCGATCAGTTGTTCACGGCTTTCGTAGTGGCGCGCGAACAGAATCACGCCGCCGGTCATCGGATGGGCAAGGCGGCGTTTGTCGTCGTGGTTCAGCGTTTTGCCGACCACGTCGAGCATCACCGGTCCGGGATTGGTTTTCATCGAATTCCGCAGGAAATGAGCTTGACGCAAGGAGAGACACGGTCCACCTGCGCCGCGTTCAGTAGGTATTATTCGTCGCTGGCGGGCGCGTGCGGAGAAGCCGCCACGGAAACCGCGTTAGCGGCCGCGTCGCCCGTTTCGGCAATCACGAACGACACCGCATAGTCGCGCTCATCGCTGATGGTGACACGCGCCGTGATACCGCGCGCGTCGAGCCATTCGGCCAGCTCGCCCGAAGCAACGACCATTGGCTCGCCGCTCTGTTTGTTGAGCGTTTGCAATGCGCGCCAGGTCATCGGCCAGCGCATGCCGAGCCCGATCGCTTTGGAAAAGGCTTCCTTCGCCGAAAAACGCGTGGCGAGAAACGCGAGACCGCGCGCCGCAGAGCGCGCGTGACGCGCATGATAGACACGCAGTTCTTCGGGCCCGAGCACCTTCTCGGCGAAGCGGCCGTGGGTGCGCGTCATCACCGCGTCCACGCGGCTGATCTGCACGATATCCGTACCGATTCCGTAGATTGCCATGTGACGTCGCCGGATCAGGAACGTGCGCCGAGACGCGCGGCGACCATGATCGCCTTCATCTCGCGCACCGCGTTGTCCCAGCCGGCAAAGATCGCATGCGCGACGATTGCGTGGCCGATATTCAGCTCGACGATGCCGTCGATCGCCGCGATCTGCTGAACGTTCGTGTAATGCAGACCGTGCCCTGCGTTGACCTTGATGCCGAGCGTCGCACCGAACTCCACCGCGCGCACTACTCTCTCGTACTCGCGCTGCTGTTCGGCAGGGTCATGGGCTTCGGCGTAACGGCCGGTGTGCAATTCGATCACCGGCGCGCCCGCTTCGTGCGCCGCACGAATCTGCGTTTCGTCGGGATCGATGAACAGGGACACACGCGAATGCGCGTCGGCGAGTTGCCTGCATGCGGCGCGCACGGACTCGAACTGGCCGGCGACATCGAGGCCGCCTTCCGTTGTCAGTTCCGCGCGTTTTTCCGGCACGAGACACACGTCGTGCGGCGCGACATCACACGCGATATCGAGCATCTCCTGCGTCACCGCGCATTCCAGGTTCATGCGTGTTTTCAGCAACGGACGCAGCTTGCGCACGTCTTCATCGACGATATGACGGCGGTCTTCACGCAGGTGCAGCGTAATCGCGTCGGCGCCCGCTTCTTCGGCCATCAGCGCAGCGCGGATCGGATCGGGGTACGACGTGCCGCGCGCATTACGCAGCGTGGCAACGTGGTCGATGTTCACGCCAAGGTCAATCACGGTCGGCGACGTTAGAAAGAAGCTCATAGATTCTGCAAGTCGATCAGGATCTGGCGGGTCGCGAGCGGCGTGCCGCCAAGATAGGTGTTGAGCAGGAAGCGCATCAGCGTTTTGCTTTGCGCGACGGTCAGCGCTCGATGGTAATCGTCCTGTTCCATATCGAGCAAGGTCTGCCCCGCGATCACGGGCCACTGCGCGGGCAGATCGTCGGACGCCTCGCGCACACCGCGCTCGGGATCGAACACGTAGCGCCCTTCGGCCAGCACGGCCTTGCGCGCGACGGTGCGATTCAACGCCATTGCATAACCGGTTTCGCGCAGCAGCACGCGCTCGAACGAGCGCAGCACCTGCACGGGCGGCTCGTCGTGCGCGAGACGCGTCATGGTGACGACGTAGTGATGGAAAAGTTGCGGATGCGGATCTTCGCGCGCACAGAACTTCACCAGCAGTTCATTGACGTAGAAGCCGCAGAGCAACGCGTCGCCTTTCAAAGGCAACATGCCGCCGACCCATTCCGCGCCGGTCAGCGTGCGCACCTCCGATTTGCCCGACCACGACAGCGCAAGCGGCTGGAATGTCTGCAGCACGCCGCGCAGCGCTGAGTGCGGACGTTTCGCGCCTTTGGCGACGAGCGCGAGCCGGCCGTGATCGCGTGACAGCACGTCGATGATCAGACTGGTTTCGCTATATGGGTAGCTATGGAGAACGAACGCCGGCTGCTCGGCGATCCGGTGGTCGGAAGCGGACGTGCGCGGCGCGCGGCGTGTGGGCGTTTTAGCTTCGGCGCCTTCCGCGCTGCGGGCTTTCGGTGAAGACTTTCGATTAGTGCGAGCGGGTTTCGACGGCTCGCGCGCCGGTTCGGCCGGCGCCGGGCCGTCCGGGTCAGCGTCGGAATTCAGCGTCATCCACGCGTCATTCGTACCCATACGCGCGGAGTCCGGCTTCGTTATCCGCCCAGCCGCTCTTTACCTTGATAAAGGTTTCCAGATACACCGGGCCGTCGAACAGCTTTTCCATGTCGAGGCGCGCATCCGTGCTGATCTGTTTCAGCTTCGCGCCCTTCTGGCCGATGATCATGGCCTTGTGCGTGTCGCGGTCCACCATGATGGTCGCGAAAATGCGGCGCAAGCGGCCTTCGGTTTCAAACTTGTCGATAAGCACCGTGCTCGTGTACGGCAACTCGTCGCCGGTCCAGCGGAACACTTTTTCGCGCAGAATTTCGGCCGCGAGGAAACGTTCACTGCGATCGGTCAGGTCGTCTTCACCGTAAATCGGCGCGCCTTCCGGCAGGAACGGCTTGATCGTGGCAAGCAGTCGCTTGATGTCGTCGGGATTCTTCGCCGACAGCGGCACGATCTCGTTGAACTCGCGCAGCGCGCTGACCTGCTGCATGAACGGGAACAGCGAATCCTTATCCGCCACGCGATCGAGCTTGTTCGCGATCAGCAACGTGGGCACCGTCGGCGGGATCAGGTTGAGCACTTTCTGATCGTCCGGACCGAAACGGCCGGCTTCAATGACGAACAGGATCGCGTCGACGGCGGTTAGCGTGGACGTGACCGCGCGATTGAGCGACCGGTTCAGCGCGCTGCTGTGCTTGGTCTGAAAGCCAGGCGTGTCGACGAAGATGTACTGTGCGTCCTCGAGCGTATGAATGCCGGTGATGCGGTGGCGCGTGGTCTGCGCCTTGCGCGACGTGATACTGACCTTCTGGCCAACCAGCGCGTTCATCAGCGTGGACTTGCCGACGTTCGGGCGGCCGACGATCGCGACCATGCCGCAGCGAAAGTCAGGGGGAGTGGGAGCGTTCATATTCGGGCTACGGCAGGTTCAAACCGGCGCACGACGTACGCGCGCCGGAGGCAATCAATGGCCTGCGTCGGCGACGCGTGTTTGCACCGCGTCGGCTACGCCGGATTCGTGTTCGGTTGCGGCGGGTGTTGCGCCGGGTGCTGCGGCCGCGGCAGCCGGGCTCTCGCGATTGCGATGCTTTTCGATGCTGCGGGCGGCGGTGGCTTCGGGTTTCGGCTCTGCGGATTTCGCTTCTATCGGCTTTTCTGCTGCAGGCTTTTCTGCTGCGGATCTGTCTGCCCCGACTTTGTCCGCTGTGGCCTTGTCAGCCGGCTTATCGCCCGTGTGGGCGTGAGCGGCTGCCTTTTCCGCCTTGTCGGGCCTGTCGGATTTTTCAGTGCGCTCAGGCTTGTCCTGGGCACTGTACTCCACATGCGCGGCACGAATAACGGCCAGCGGCGCGGCGTTCGTCGCCTGTGCAGCCCGCTCGGCCGCCTGCTCCGCGCTGGCGGCGGCGACCGCAGCGGCCACCGTGGCCGCCGTGGCGGCACGAGGCTCGCTGCGCCCAGCCCCGCGTTCGCCCTTACGGTCAGGGCTACGCAGATCCAGCGCGGCCTGCACGCCGGTCACTCCAGGAACGATTTCGAGTTCGGCATGCTTGGCCGCGCGCGCGGCCTTCGAGCGCTTCGGCTTGGCGACGACAGCAGGCGCTGCCGCCATCACCTCATCGAGCGCCTTCTTGGCCGCTGCCTGCTCGGCCGCGCGACGGCTCGCACCAGAACCCGAGACCTTGACCTCAAGCTTAGGTACTGTGCACTCGACTTCAAACTGCTGATTGTGCGCCGCACCATGCGTAGCGACCACGGTGTAGGTGGGCAGCGCAATCTTGTGGCCCTGCAAATACTCCTGCAGCAGCGTTTTCGCGTCTTTGCCCAACGTGCGAGGATCGATGTGATCGAGAATGGGCACGTAAAGACGCTTGATGACCGTCTGGGCGGCGTCGAAGCCGCCGTCGAGGAATACTGCACCGAGCACCGCTTCGAGCGTATCGGCGAGAATCGACGGCCTCCGGAAGCCGCCGCTGCGCAATTCGCCCTCGCCCAGGCGAAGACCTTCAGAAATATTCAGGGCCTGAGCAATTTCGTAAAGCGACTGCTGTTTGACCAGGTTGGCGCGTACACGCGACAGATCGCCTTCATCCAGCTTGCCAAAACGTTGGAACAAAAGCGCAGCCACCGCGCAGTTGAGAACAGAATCGCCGAGAAACTCGAGCCGTTCGTTATGCGTGGAACTATGACTACGGTGCGTTAAAGCCTGGCGCAGCAATTCCGCATTGCGAAATTCGTAGCGCAGACGGCTTTCCAACGGAGATAAGGGCATGGGCAGAGTATAACGCGGGCGCCAGACCGGGCGGAAACGCCGGACGGCGCGCGAACAAGCGTGGTGGTGTGACGTTACCGCGGGTTCTTGAAGTAGCGTGACAACACGCCGCGACTGTTGTGAGCCATTCGGCTCACGGCGCGGCGCGTGACGCAATCATGCGCTCAGACTTGTTACAACAAGTGGACGATTGACTCAGTGAAATGAGCCGATGCGTTTGAGATCGCTGAAATTCATCCAGATGAAGAACGCGCGGCCGACGACATTCTTGTCCGGCGCGAAACCCCAATAACGGCTGTCCGCACTGTTGTCGCGGTTGTCGCCCATCATGAAGTAATTGCCCGGCGGCACTTTGCAGATCACGCCGCGCGCGTTGTACGTGCAGTTGTCACGATATGGATAATCTTCAGCGCCCACGATGAACGGCGGCACCGCCGGATTATTTAGAATCGCGTTCTTGCGGCCGTCGAGATCTTCCTCGAACTGCTTCGCATAGCCCATGCGTTCGTCGTCCAGGTAATCCGGCAGCGGCGTTTCCGGCACCGGCTTGCCGTTGATCGTGAGCTGCTTGTCCTGGTACGCGACCGTGTCGCCCGGCAGGCCAATCACGCGCTTGATGTAGTCGACCGATTCGTCTTTCGGATAGCGGAACACGACCACGTCGCCGCGCTGCAACGGACGGCCTTCGGTAATCTTCGCGTTGGTGATCGGCAGACGGATGCCGTATTCGAATTTGTTGACGAGGATGAAGTCGCCCACCAGCAGCGTAGGCACCATCGAGCCCGACGGAATCTTGAATGGTTCGACCACGAACGAGCGCACCACGAACACCACGAGGATCACCGGGAAAAAGCTCGCCGAATATTCGAGCCACCACGGTTGACGCAGCTTGTCGTCACGAAGACGGGCGCGCGTCTGTGCGGCGTTTTCGTCGGCGAAACGCTCGCCAATACGTGCCTGCTGACGGTCAAACTCGGCGACTGCCTCTTGCGCCGCGCGGCGCCGTTGCGGCATGAAAACCAGTTTGTCTGCAACCCATGCGACGCCCGTCAAGATGACGAGCACAAAAAGAATCAGCGCAAAATTCATAGAGTTCCGTTGTTCGTCTTATTTGTCTTCGACACGCAGAATGGCGAGGAAAGCCTCTTGTGGAATCTCGACAGATCCCACCTGCTTCATTCGCTTCTTGCCTGCCTTCTGCTTTTCGAGCAGCTTCTTTTTACGTGAAATGTCGCCGCCATAGCATTTTGCCAGCACGTTCTTACGCAACGCTTTAATGTTTTCGCGCGCGATGATGTTCGAACCGATGGTGGCCTGAATGGCGACGTCGTACATCTGGCGCGGAATCAGTTCGCGCATTTTCGCCGCCACTTCGCGGCCGCGATACTGGCTTTGCGAGCGGTGCACGATCACGGACAATGCGTCGACCTTGTCGCCGTTGATCAGCATGTCGACTTTCACCACATCTGATGCGCGATATTCCTTGAACTCGTAATCCATCGACGCATAGCCGCGCGAGATCGACTTCAGCCGATCGAAGAAATCAAGCACGACTTCGCCCATCGGGATTTCGTACGTCAACTGCACCTGGCGGCCGTGATACTGCATGTTGATCTGCGTGCCGCGCTTTTGCGTACACAGCGTGATGACCGAGCCAACATAGTCTTGCGGCATGTACAGATTGACGGTGACGATCGGCTCGCGTACTTCTTCGATCTTCGAGGGCTCCGGCATCTTGGCCGGGTTCTCGACCATCACGACCGTGCCGTCGCGCTGCAGGACTTCGTACACCACCGTCGGCGCCGTGGTGATCAGGTCCATGTCGAACTCACGCTCAAGACGTTCCTGCACGATTTCCATGTGCAACAGACCCAGAAAACCACAGCGGAAACCAAAGCCGAGCGCCTGCGAAACTTCCGGCTCGTATTGCAGCGACGCGTCGTTCAGCTTCAGCTTTTCCAGCGAGTCGCGCAGCGCGTCGTACTGGTTGGCTTCAACCGGATACAGGCCCGCAAACACCTGCGGCTTCACTTCCTTGAAGCCGGGCAGAGGCTCGGCAGCGGGACGGTTGACGAGCGTGACAGTGTCACCCACCTTCGCCGCGGCCAACTCCTTGATGCCGGCGATGATGAAACCCACCTGCCCCGCCGACAACGACTCGAGATTCTTCGATTTCGGCGTGAACACACCGATATGCTCGACCGGATATTGCGCGCCGGTGGCCATCATGCGGATCTTGTCTTTCGGACGCAGCGTGCCGTTGACAATGCGCACGAGCATCACGACGCCCACGTAGTTGTCGAACCACGAGTCGATGATCAGCGCCTGCAGCGGCGCTTCCGGATCGCCCTTTGGTGGCGGCACCTTGGCGACCAGCGCTTCGAGCACGTCGTCCACGCCGAGGCCGGTTTTCGCGCTGCAACGCGTGGCGTCGGTCGCGTCGATGCCGATCACGTCTTCGATTTCACTGATCGCGTTTTCGGGGTTCGCAGCCGGCAGGTCGATCTTGTTGAGGACCGGGATCACGTCGACGCCGAGTTCGATTGCCGTGTAGCAGTTGGCGACGGTCTGCGCCTCGACGCCCTGGCTCGCGTCCACGACGAGCAGGGCGCCCTCGCAGGCTGACAGCGAGCGGCTGACTTCGTACGAAAAGTCGACGTGGCCGGGCGTGTCGATCATGTTCAGGTTGTACACCTGACCGTCACGTGCCTTGTAGGTCAGTGCGGCGGTTTGTGCCTTGATGGTGATGCCGCGCTCGCGCTCGAGATCCATCGAGTCGAGCACTTGGGCTTCCATTTCGCGATCGGACAAGCCGCCGCAAATCTGGATGATGCGATCGGCGAGCGTCGACTTGCCATGGTCGATGTGCGCAATGATCGAGAAGTTACGAATATGATCCATTCAGTACCGATCAAGCGAAAAAGGCGCGCTCGGACAATAGCGGAGCACGCCTTGTAAGTAGGTGAAAAACCTATCTATTTTAGCCGAAAAGCCCGTCGCCCGGCGCATTCTGGACGGCCGGGGCGGAAAAGAGGGCTCAGGAGACGCGCGCCGCGAGAGCAGTGCGCACCCGTTGCGCGTCGAGGTGATAGTGACAAAGTTCGACGCCGTCACATACCAGAACGGGCACCCATTCGTTGTAACGGGCTTCCAGCGCCGGATCGGCGTCGATGTCGATTATCTCGATCTGCGCGCCGAATTCCGCGAGCAGCGGTTCGAGCGCGGCGCGCATCTCATCGCAAAGGTGGCACCACGCGCGCCCATAAAGCGTGAGCGGCGCGGCCATAGTTACTTTTGCGCGCTGCGCGGGCGAAGCGGCACGAACTGCGTGTTGTCACCCCGGCGAACCAGCAGCGCGACCATCTTCTGCGGGTCGAGATGCGAAGTGACTTCGTCGAACTGCTTGGCGCTCGTGATATCCGTGTCGCCCACTCGTAGAATGATGTCGCCCTTTTGCAGACCCGCGCGCGCTGCCGGCCCGTCCGCGGTGTCGATCTGCACGCCGCTGCGCAGCTTCAGATCTTTCAACTGGTCGGGCGGGATATCGCTGACCGCGACGCCCAGCGCGTTGGTGGCGCGCTGCTTCTGTACCGGCGGCTTCTTCGTATCGGCCTTGGCGGTCTTGTCCGGCTGCATTTCTGCAATCGTGACCGGCAAGTCCCGAGTCTGACCCTTGCGCCAAACGGTAATCGTCGCTTTCGTGCCCGGCTTCATCTCGCCGACCATGCGCGGCAGGTCCGTTGCGGTATCGACCGAGTGCCCGTTGAATTTAAGAATGATATCGCCCGGCTGCACACCGGCTTTGTCCGCCGGACCGCCCGGCTCGACGCTGCTGACGAGCGCGCCTTGCGCCTTCGGCAGACCGAGCGAATCCGCTACGTCTTTGGTCACTTCGCCAATTGCCACGGCAATGCGGCCGCGTGTCACTTTGCCCGTCGTTTTCAGCTGGTCAGCCACACGCATGGCTTCGTCGATCGGGATCGCGAACGAAATGCCCATGAAACCGCCGGTGCGGCTATAGATCTGCGAATTGATGCCGATCACTTCGCCTTGCATATTGATCAGCGGACCGCCCGAATTGCCCGGATTCACTGCGACGTCCGTCTGAATGAACGGCAGGTAGTCACCGGTATCACGCCCCTTCGCACTGACGATGCCGGCGGTGACCGTATTCTCCAGTCCAAACGGCGAGCCGATGGCCACCACCCATTCGCCGACGCGAACCTTGTTCGAGTCGCCGATCGTGATGGTGGGCAAATTGGCGGCGCTGATCTTGACGACCGCCACGTCCGTGCGGTCATCCACGCCGATCAGCTTGGCCTTGAACTCGCGCTTGTCGGTGAGCGTGACGTAGATGGTGTCCGCGTCGTCTACGACGTGCGCGTTGGTCATCACGTAGCCATCCGCGGACAGGATGAAGCCTGAACCCACACCGCTATTCGTTTCCGGATCACTGTTGTCCGGCGAATCCTGATTGCCGCCGCTGCCGCTCCCGCTACCACCGTTATCGCCGCCGTGCGGTGAGCCGGGCGACTGCGGCGACTGAGGCAACGGAATGCCGAAAAAGCGACGGAAGAACTCCGACATGTCGCCGTCGTCCATACCGGGCGGCAGGCCACCGCGCGCGCCACTGTTCGACACGCGCGTGGTGGTGCGAATGTTGACGACGGCGGGCCCGACCTTGTCGACGAGGTCTGTGAAGTCAGGCAGATTGGCTGCCGGAGCCGCTGATGCCGTGTGCGGTACGAGCGGCAAACACGCCGCTACTACCACGGCGGCGAGGAATTTGCGCACCGAGAAAGTCGTCATATCGTAGCAAGCCGAGGGATTCAGGATTCGGAGGATTACTTATTCGGAGCTTTGTATTCTATGGCAGACGCAAATTGCTGCAACGTGGTCTGAGGCACCTCACCTAGCAGAGTAATCCAGAAGTCGCCGCGTCGCTTGACCAGCACATGCGTCGCCCCACTGCTGCCCGAGCCTTCCTTACGCGTGTTGTTCTCCACAGGCTCGACAAACACGGAAATCGCCGCAAGACCGTCGGAAAAGACCGCCTGGTCGACCGGAATGGTAGGCTGCCCCGGATCGCGCGCAGCCATTGGGCGGCGCAACTCACGAATCATATGAAAGCCGGGCACGGTTGGCGTGATCTGCCAGCCCTGCGCGGCCATGTCGACCGGTTCCACCGGCGGTCGCACCACTGTCCAGCCCTGCGTATTACGAATGCCGTTTGCAATGGCGGCCTTGTCCACCGGCACGCCGATACGAATCTGCGAAAACGACAGCTGTTCAAGCACCTGGCCGCTTGGGTCGAGCGTTTGCGCGCGCAGAAGCAGGCCCGTCTTCTTGTCGGCCCACAGCTTGTAGGCGAAACGAAATGCATCTTTCGGATCGAGTTCGATCACCTGGCTGTCGACACCTGCAACGCGATCGTCGCCGAGCAGCTTCGGCTCGTACACCGCGAGCACCTGGTCGCCGCTGACGGCCAGCAGTGCCGGGAACGAGTCCTTGTTCTGACGTTTCTCGACTACGCACAAATGCCGTTCCGGCACGAACGTGTAAAGCTCGTCATTGTGACGCAGCATCTTGCGCGGCTTGCCGTCCAGACTTTCGAGCTGCTCGAACTCGCCTTCCGTCCGGGTTGCGTAGTGCGCAATGCGTGAGGTTTGAACGAAGTTACCGCGCTGATAGACGAACGCGCCTTCGTAATTTTGCTGCTGCGCGGCCTGATGAATGCGATCGAGCAGATCCGCGGCCGTGCGATGGGCGACGAGCGGATCGTCGGTTTGTGCAAAGACCCGCGGTGTAGCGGACAACAATACGGCTGCACAGAACAGGAATGCCGGCAGCCGCCCCCAGATAGTCGTTTTATTCAACCGCGGAGTCTGCATCAAACTATTGGCCTTGCGAGGAAACAGCGGCAGCGCGAATCAGCGGCATGGAACCTGGCATGACCGGCTGCTGCGCGAATTGCTGGTGGGCTTCCAGATACTGGTCGAGACTTGCGTCGCGAATAATGTTGGCGTCTTGCGCGACCGGCTGCGCCGTTGCCGTGGGCACTGACGCAACGGCCACGCGCTGCAACGCGTCACCATGCTGGACCGAAGCGACTTGGGAGCCGCCCGGCACGCCTTGCAGTTGCGGCACGACGATCCAGGTCAGCGTGGCAGCCGCAGCGGCGACGGCGAACGCCGGCACCACCCGACGGCGCAATGCCAGCAACCTGGCCGCCACCGGCTGTGCGGCAGGCGCGAGCACATGCGGTTCGCTTTCAAAACGCGCCGCGAACCCGTTCAGAAACGCGCTGCTCGCTGCCGGGCTGACTGCCAGTTCATCGGAACGCAGCGCGTCGCCGATCAAGTGGTAGCTCGACCAGGCGGCGCGATCGTCGCCGTCCAGATCGGAAATAAATTTGTCCAGATTCAGATGCTCTTCGCCGAACAGCTCACCGTCGACAAAAGCAGACAGACGCTCGCCGCGCGAGCTGGCATACGATTGCACCGAGACCGACCCCATGATGCTCCCCATCTTACGAATACCCCGTAGTGACACCACTAATCCAGATATTGCACCCGCGCCCTTCGAGACAGACTGGTGGTTTACCAGCGCTTACCCTCAGGTGTGTCAAGCAACGGACGCAATTTTGCCGCAATGGCTTCGCGAGCGCGGAAAATTCGTGATCGGACGGTGCCGATTGGGCAACCCATCATCTCAGCGATTTCCTCGTAGCTCAAACCTTCAATTTCACGAAGAGTAATGGCGGTGCGCAGCTCTTCCGGTAAAACCGCCATCGCAGCATTGACCGTCTCGGCGATCTGCTTGCTCATCAACATCGACTCAGGCGTGTTGATATCCCTTAGTTGGTCGGCGTCGGAGAAAGTTTCAGCTTCTTCAGCATCTGCTTCGGTCGATGTGGGTGCGCGCCGCCCCTGGGTGGCAAGGTAGTTCTTCGCGGTGTTGACGGCAATCCGGTACAACCACGTATAAAATGCCGACTCCCCGCGAAATTGCGGCAGCGCGCGATACGCCTTGATAAAGGCGTCTTGCGCCACGTCTTCCACTTCTGCGGGGTCGCGCACGAGTCGCGAGATCAGCCTGAGAATCTTGCGGTGGTATTTGGAGACCAGAAGCTCGAACGCGGCCTTGTCGCCCTTCTGGACGCGCTCGACCAGCACCTGATCAATTTCTTTTTCGCTCACCTGATAAATCCGTTAACTATAGGGCGCATGGCGGGGCACCATTGTAGCGTCCCCATCATCTGGGCACGTTACACAGGTAACACCGGTTACAGTCGTTACAGTCAAGCGCCCGCGGCGCGTCGGCCGAGCACCGCCAGTTTCCGGAACGCAGAGTGAGTGAGCGTATCGGCCGGCACCAACAAGGTGTGCAAGCGGCCGTGTTCCGGCATCAAGGCCAGAACCAGCAGACAATCGCTCCATTGCGCGCAACCTGTGACCTGCCCTTTTACCAGCAATCGCCCAGCCCGGTCCCACGCGGTCAGTCCGTCAACGCCCATTTTTAGCGCGACAGGCCGTGACCGCTCATGTCGCTGCATGCACCACACGAGGCACGCGCCAACCGCGAACACGAGTGGCAACGCATGCCAGGCGCCCAGATGCGACGCCAGACAACGATAAACGGCTAACGTCGCGGCAAGGACGAATATTGCCTGCGCGGCAAGCATGACGCCGGAGCGCCGCAAAGCCAAAGTTTGCGGTGCTCCGACTAACTGTGCCGAATCAGGAGAAAACGCCGGCGAGCCCGGCGTACAGGACTGACGTGCCACTAATCGACCAGGCGATCAGGCGCGCTTGAAAACCAGCGTGCCGTTGGTGCCGCCGAACCCGAACGAGTTCTTCAGCGCCACGTCGATCTTCATCTCACGTGCGGTGTTCGCACAATAATCGAGATCGCACTCCGGATCCTGGTTGAAGATGTTGATCGTCGGCGGCGAAATCTGATGATGCACGGCCAGCACGGTGAACACAGACTCGAGTCCGCCCGCGCCGCCCAGCAAGTGGCCCGTCATCGACTTGGTCGAATTCACGACCATGTCTTTCGCGTGGTCACCGAAAGCGCGTTTGATGCCGGTGGTTTCCGCCAGGTCGCCCAGCGGCGTGGAGGTGCCGTGCGCGTTCAGATAGTTGACCTGATCGGCATTCACCCGAGCGTTCTTCATGGCCGCGATCATGCAGCGGCGCGCGCCGTCGCCGTCTTCGAGCGGCGCGGTCATGTGGTAGGCGTCACCGCTCATCCCGTACCCGCTGACTTCCGCGTAAATCTTCGCGCCGCGCGCCTTGGCGTGCTCGTACTCTTCGAGCACCATCACGCCTGCGCCCTCGCCCAGCACGAAACCGTCGCGGTCTTTATCCCACGGGCGGCTCGCCGTGGCCGGGTCATCATTGCGTTGCGACAGTGCGCGCGCTGCCGCAAAGCCGCCGATACCGAGCGGCGACACCGTGGATTCCGCGCCGCCGGCGATCATGACGTCGGCGTCGCCGTATTCGATCAGGCGCGACGCCTCTCCGATACAGTGCAGACCGGTCGTACACGCGGTGACGATCGCCAGATTCGGACCCTTGATGCCGAATTTGATCGACAGATGCCCCGAAATCATGTTGATGATCGACGCCGGCACGAAGAACGGCGAGATGCGGCGCGGGCCGCGATTGAGCAACTCGGTTTGCGTGACTTCGATCATCGGCAGACCGCCGATGCCCGAGCCAACCACCACGCCGATGCGCTCCGAATTCTCGTCGGTGACTTCGAGACCGCTGTCCTGCATCGCCTGGATGCCTGCAGCCACGCCGTAATGGATGAACGTATCCATGTGGCGCGCTTCCTTGCCGGGAATGTAGTCCTCGATATTGAAGCCCTTCACCTCGCCAGCGAAACGAGTGGAGAAGTTCGACGCGTCGAACTTCGTGATATTGGCAATACCCGACTTGCCGGCGACCAGATTGGCCCAGCCGTCGGCAACATTATTGCCAACAGGCGAAATCAGCCCCAGGCCTGTAACAACAACACGACGGCGGCTCACGGTAACCCCTTTTTCATAGATGACAAAAACAAAAGCCACAGCGGCCACAGGAAACCGGCCTGTGTGCCCTGTGGCTGTTTATCCCGGCAATCGCGCGGAAAAATGCGCAGTCGACATCGCTTGCTCCTGCATGGCAGACGGCGCGGCAAAAAGCGCCAGCCCTGCTGGCGCCGATGACCGGCACGACAGGGCGTCATACGCCGCCGACGCAGAAACGCAGGCGCGAATGACCTTAGGCCTTGACGTTCGCGCGAGCGTAGTCGATCGCTTGCTGAACGGTGGTGATCTTCTCGGCTTCTTCATCCGGAATTTCCATGCCGAATTCGTCTTCGAGGGCCATCACGAGCTCAACGGTGTCGAGCGAGTCGGCGCCGAGGTCGTTGACGAACGAAGCTTCGTTCTTGATCTCAGCTTCTGCCACGCCCAACTGTTCTGCGACGATCTTCTTGACGCGCTGTTCGATATTGTCCATTACCCCTCCAAGGGAAAAAGAAGTTCAAAAATACAGGTGCGCGCATTTTATCAGGTTTGCCCCGGCAAAAAAGCGGCGCATCCGGTTGCTGTCAAGGCATGCGCCTGACGCATTTGCAAACGCATCAAGGCGCGGATAGTAACCGAAAACGGTTACGACATGTACATTCCGCCGTTCACATGCAAAGTGGTGCCGGTGATATAGCCTGCCTGCGGCGACGCGAGGAACGCGACAGCATGTGCGATGTCGTCAGGCGTGCCGAGCCGACCAAGTGGAATCTGCGTTTTCAACGCGGTTTGCTGCTCTTCCGGCAGCGTCTTCGTCATATCCGTATCGATGAAACCCGGCGCCACGCAATTGACCGTGATGCCGCGGCTGCCGATCTCGCGTGCCAACGCGCGCGTCATCCCTGCGACGCCCGCTTTCGCGGCAGCATAGTTGATCTGACCAGGATTGCCCGCCGAGCCGACTACCGACGTGATGTTGATGATGCGACCGCCGCGCGCCTTCATCATGGGGCGCAGCACTGCGCGCGACAGACGGAACACCGACTTGAGATTGGTGTCGACCACCGCGTCCCAATCGTCGTCCTTCATGCGCATGGCCAGTTGATCCTGCGTGATGCCCGCGTTGTTCACGAGCACGTGCAGCGCGCCGAATTCCTTTACGGTGCCGTCGATCAGCGCTTCGGCTGCGGCGGCGTCGTTCACGTTCAGCACCGCACCGCGACCGCTCACGCCGGCAGCGTTGAACGCCTCGCTGATCGCGGCCGCGCCGCTTTCGCTGGTCGCCGTGCCAATCACCGTTGCGCCCTGGCGAGCCAGTTCCATGGCGATCGCCCGGCCGATGCCGCGCGAAGCGCCCGTTACGATCGCGATCTGCTTGTCGAGAGTCTTTTCCATCTGTCAGTCCGAATGCCCTTCGCAGGGCTGATTGATTCCTGGTGCAATGCGAGATACAGCGTCACAGGCAGCGCATCACGAGCAGCGCGTCACAAGTAGTCCGTCGATCCCGGCATGCGACGCGCGAGAGTCAGCTCGCCGTGACGAGCTTGAGCGTTTCTTCGAGCGATGCGGGATCGAACACCGACGCGCCGGTCAGATTGCCGTCGATACGTTTGGTCAGACCCGCAAGCACCTTGCCCGGCCCGCATTCGATCACGTGCGTGACGCCCTGCGCGGCGATGGCCTGAACGCATTCCACCCAACGCACCGGACCGGCCGCCTGGCGCACCAGTGCGTCCTTGATCCCGACGGGTTCATTGACAATGGCAACGTCCACGTTATTGACGACGGGAATCGACGGCACCTCGATATTCACGCTCGCGAGGTATTCGCGCAGCTGGTCCGAAGCCGGCTTGAGCAGCGACGAATGGAACGGCGCCGAGACAGGCAACGGCAACGCGCGCTTGGCGCCCTTCGCTTTCGCGACTTCGCACGCCTTGTCGACCGCGGCCTTGTTGCCCGCGATCACGACTTGCGCCGGCGCATTGAAATTGACCGCCTCGACCACGCCGGCGACCGACGCCTCGACGCATACCGCGCGCACGGTGTCGTCGTCGAGACCGAGAATGGCGGCCATGCCGCCTTCACCGACCGGTACCGCCGTTTGCATGGCCTGCGCACGAAAACGCACGAGCGGCACCGCATCGCGGAACGCGAGCGCGCCGGCGGCGACGAGCGCGGTGTATTCGCCGAGGCTATGGCCTGCAAGGATGGCAGGTGCCGGCCCGCCCGCCGCCTGCCACGCGCGATCGATCGCGTACGCGGCTGTCAGCATGACCGGCTGGGTGTTGGTGGTGAGATTCAGATCTTCGGCCGGGCCTTCGGCGATCAGCTTGCCGAGGTCCTGATTGAGCGCGTCTGACGCTTCCTGAACCGTTTCACGCACGACCGCGTGGTCGGCGAACGCGTTGAGCATGCCGACCGATTGCGAACCCTGCCCAGGAAAAACGAACGCAAATTTCATAACGTCCCCAAACTCGATGTTGTCAGATATGGGTGGCGCGCCGTCGCGCATTGCACGAGCACCGCACGAGCGCCGCGCGAGCACAAGCACGCGCAGGCACCGGAAAAACGATTGCCTTTGGGCTCGCCGCCGCGATCAATAGCGGATGACCGACGCGCCCCACGTGAAGCCGCCACCGACGCCTTCGATCAACACGTTCTGGCCGCGCTTGATGCGGCCGTCGCGCACTGCGACATCGAAAGCGAGCGGAATGGACGCAGCCGACGTGTTGCCGTGCTCGCCCACCGTGACGACCATGCGCTCCTGCGGCAGGCCGAGCTTGCGGCAGGTGCTTTGCATGATGCGGATATTGGCCTGGTGAGGAATCAGCCAGTCGACCTGGTCAGCGGAGAGACCGGCTTTGGCCAGCGCTTCGACCGCTACCTTCTCGAGCACGTTGACGGCGAGCTTGAAGACCGCCTGCCCATCCATGTGCAGGAACGCGCTGCCGGACACGATGCCGCCGTTCACATTGCCCGGCGTGCAGAGAATGCCGGAGTGGCTGCCGTCGGCGTGCAACGCGCTGGCCAGCACGCCCGGCTCTTCCGATGCCTGCAGGATGACCGCGCCGGCGCCGTCGCCGAACAGCACGCAGGTGGTGCGGTCGTTGAAATCGAGAATGCGGGAGAATGTTTCCGCGCCGATCACGAGCGCCGTGCGATGCTGACCGCTGCGAATGAAGCTGTCCGCAGTGGCCACCGCATACGCAAAGCCGGAACAGACAGCCTGTACGTCGAATGCCGCGCCGTTGTTCCTGATGCCAAGCTTGTTCTGCAACAGACACGCGGTACTCGGAAACACAAAGTCCGGCGTGGAGGTTGCAACGATAATCAGGTCGATGGATTGCGGATCGATGTCGGCCGCTTCGATCGCGCGCTGCGACGCGATGAGCGCCAGATCGCTGGTCGCGACGTCAGGTTCGGCGAAATGGCGGGCATGAATGCCCGTTCGGGCCACGATCCATTCGTCGCTCGTCTCGACGCCTTGCCTGGCGAGACGCTCGGCCAGATCCTGATTGGTGACGCGTTGGGATGGCAGATAACTGCCGGTGCCCAGCACGCGGGAATAAATTGTCGATTGAGCCATTATGCCTTCGAGGATTGCGCAGCGTAGGGCTCGGCTGGCTGGCCTGCGATCGGGCTTGCGTGACCCGCACCGCTCGCGTCGCGCGCCGCCTGTTCGAGAGAACCGGCGTTCTCTTCCATTGCACGCGCAAGGCGCTCCAGCACGCCGTTTTTGACGGCATCATACCCGCGTTTGATAGCCCACTCAAACGCGTAGGCGTCCGCCGAACCGTGGCTTTTAATCACGAGCCCACGCAGGCCGAGGAGCGCAGCGCCATTGTATTGCCGGTGATCGACGCGCCGCTTGAAACGCATCAACACCGGCAACGCGAGCACCGCCATCACTTTGGTGAGCCACGAACGGCCGAACTCTTCCTTGATGATATTGGAGAGCATCTGCGCAAGGCCTTCCGACGTCTTCAGCGCGACGTTGCCGACAAAACCGTCGCAGACGATGACGTCGACCGTGCCTTTGAAGATATCGTTGCCTTCGACGTTGCCATGAAAGTTTAGTGTACTCGCGCGAAGTAATTCACCGGCGCGTTTAATCGTGTCATTGCCCTTGATGACTTCTTCGCCAATATTGAGCAAGCCGATGGTGGGCCGCTCACGACCCTCGAGCGCCGACACGAGCGCGTGCCCCATCTCCGCGAACTGCAGCAAATGCTGCGGCTCGCAATCGACGTTGGCGCCCAGGTCGAGCATCATCGTATAGCCATTGGGATTGGGCAATGCGGACGCGATAGCCGGACGTTCAATGCCCGACAGCGTTTTCAGCACATAGCGCGAGACGGCCATGAGCGCGCCGGTGTTGCCGGCGGAAATGCAGGCTTGCGCCTCGCCTTCCTTGACGCGGTTCAGCGCCACGCGCATGGACGAGTCTTTTTTCTTGCGCAGCGCTACTTCGACCGGATCGTCCATGGCGACGATCTCGGAAGCGGGTATGACGGTCAGCGCCGGCAGGTCCTGAACCTTCAACTTCTTCAATTGCGCACGAATGGCACTTTCAATGCCGACGAGCAGCAATTGCGCATCAGGATGCGAACGGACGAAGTTGACGGCGGCGGGAACGGTCACGGACGGGCCGTGGTCGCCCCCCATGCAATCTATCGTGAGCTTTACTGTCATGGAGTGCGACAAATTTCAGACGCCCTGCATGGGCTCGTAGCAAGCGCCGAAGCGCCAACTGCGATCGACACAAAAAAGCGGCAGTTGAATGCCGCCTTCTTGCCTAGCCAGGAAAATGTCAAGCGAGCCGATCGCCACGCGAAACGCCAGACGGCGCAACGCAATGAACGATTAGTCGTTCTTCGTCTTGACGACTTTCTTGCCGCGATAGTAGCCGTTCGGGCTAACGTGGTGACGCAGGTGCACTTCGCCGGTGCTCGGCTCGACGGCCAGCGGCGCTGTCGTCAGGAAATCGTGCGAACGGTGCATGCCGCGCTTGGACGGCGACTTCTTGTTTTGTTGAACTGCCATGACTTACTCCAAAAAATTTTCCGAATTCTAACACAGCCCGATCCGGTCTTTGCGACTGGCCAGATGGCCAATGCGCCCGTATCGCGCTCCCATGCAACTGTTCAGTGCTTCTTGTCGCCCGGCTCACCGCGCTTCAGACTTTCGAGCGCCGCGAATGGATTCGGCCGCTCGGGCTCGGCGCCCTCGTCAGCTTCGTCCAACCCGGCTTCGTCGCCCTCGCCTTCTGTTCCGGCCACACCAGAGACCAGACTCTCGTGCACTTCGGGACATTCCTCGTGCTTGGGCACGAGCGGCAAGGAAAGCAGCAACTCTTCTTCGATCAAGTCGACGAGATCGAAATTTCTGGAACCTACGATCACTTCGACTTCATCCTCGTCGAGCGGAAACTCTTCGGCTTCCGCCTCAGTGTTGACGATCCGATAAGTTGCATCGACGTTGAAGGCCTGCAGGTACGGCGTCAAGCATCGCTGACATTCGAGCCATGCGGAACCGTGAATCGCAAGCCTCAGATAAGGCTGCGGCCCCTCGGTGCCGTCGTCCTGCAATTCCGGCTGCGTCGTCCCTTCGGCTTGCCAGGTGAACGCGGTATCGCGGTCTGGCGCTTCCTCCGGGACTTCGTTTAACATGCGCGGCAGTTGCGAGACGCGCACGACACCCGCGGCCTGACGCCCACTCCGCGCAAATTCGAACAGGTCGATATCGTGCGGGTCGGACAGACCAGCAGGTTTGCCAGGATGTTCAGTCATGTGCGCTCCTGCGTCGGCATAGTTTTCGCCGGATGATCCACTGGTTAAACCGGTTTGCAAAGGACAGCCGCGCAACTTCTGTACGACTGCCTTGAGGACCCCTGTGGCCGCGGACCTTAGACCTGATGGCCTCTCAGTGCAGCCGCAAAAGCCGCCCGCGCGATAGCATACCGATGAAAAGCCCGAAATCATATCCGTTTTGTCTTTTCGAGTCAAACACTTAAGCCCGTACCCGTGCGAATTTCACGCAGCCCCGTACGCCCCGCCTCCCTAGCCGTTGTGTGACCATGCCCGATTCCCTCAATCACCCGCCGCGCCTGATTCTGGCGTCGAGTTCGCCATACCGCCGCGAGTTGCTCGCGCGCTTGCGCATTCCTTTCGATGTCGTCGTGCCCGCCATCGACGAAACGCCGCTCGCCGGAGAAACGCCCGACATCACCGCGATGCGCCTCGCCGAAGCCAAGGCCCGCAAAGTGGCGGACATGCTGCCCCCCGACGAAACGGCGCTGGTGATTGGCTCCGATCAGGTCGCGACTTACGACGGCCTGCAGATCGGCAAACCCGGTACGCACGACAAGGCCCTGGCGCAATTGCAGGCGATGCGCGGCCGCGAAGTGCTGTTTCATAGCGCGCTGTCACTATTCGATAGCCGCTGCGGCACAGCGCAAACGGCGGATGTCGTCACGCGCGTCAAATTCCGGAATTTGCCCGATCCGGCGCTGGAAGCCTATCTGCGTGCCGAAACACCTTACGACGTAACCGGCAGCGCCAAGTCGGAAGGCCTCGGCATTGCGCTACTCGACGCTATCCATTCCGACGATCCCACCGCGCTCGTCGGCCTGCCGTTGATCGCACTGTCGCAGATGCTGCTGGCAGTGGGCTATCCCTTGCTGGAGACACAATGAGCGGCACACTCTATCTGATCCCGAACACGCTCGGCGAAGGCGATGCCGACGCCCTCGACGCCGTCCTCCCCGCACCGGTCCGCTCGAAGGCGGCGTCGCTGACGTACTACATCGGCGAGAACGCAAAGACGACGCGCGCTTTCCTTAAAAAGGTCGGCACCGAGCGCCCTATCCAGGAAATCGAGATCCGCGAACTGAACGTGAATACGCCGAACAGTGAAATCGACAAGCTGCTCGCACCGCTTCTGGCCGGTACGGACGCGGGTCTCGTATCCGAAGCGGGCTGCCCGGCGGTCGCAGACCCCGGCGCTTTGCTCGTTCGGCGCGCGCATGAGCGCGGCGTGAAGGTTGTACCGTTCGTGGGGCCCAGCTCGATCCTGCTGGCCTTGATGGCGTCCGGGTTGAACGGCCAGAGTTTCGCGTTTCACGGCTATTTACCGGTCGACGCGAACGAGCGCGCCAAGCGCCTTCGCGACCTGGAACAGCAATCGCGAAAAGCGAAACAGACGCAGATTTTTATCGAGACGCCTTATCGCAACCGGGCTTTGCTCGACACCTTGCTTGCGACTTGCGCCCCGTCGACGCTTGTGTGTGTGGCAGTCGATTTGACACTGGGCACGGAGACGATCGCGAGCAGGTCAGTGGCCGACTGGAAGAAGAACCCGGCGCTCGATCTCCATAAACGACCGGCTATCTTTCTGATTCTGGCCATTTGAGTGGTCGACAAACGCCTGGCCGAAGCCGAGCGCCAAAGAAAAAGGACCGCACTGCAACGCAGCGCGGCCCTTTGCAATGCCACCAGTTAGTGGACGCTCAGTTTCCCGCCGAGTGCCATTGCCCGCACGGCGCCGACGCCGACCGCCGCCCCAAACTTGCGTGCGACGCGATCCGTGATGCTTTCTTTAACCGTGTAATCCACGATGTCCGGCGCCTTGAAGAGGTCGCGAGCTACGTAGTCGGCGTCGCCGAAACCATCGGCGAGACCGAGTTCGACACTCTTCTGACCGGTCCAGAAAAGGCCCGAGAACATGTCAGGCGTTTCGTGCAGGCGCTTGCCGCGCCCCTGGCGCACTGCGTCGATGAACTGAGCGTGGATCTGGTCGAGCATGTCCTGCGCGTGTTCGTCCATCTTCGGCGTTTCGGGCGAGAACGGATCGAAAAAGCCCTTGTTCTCGCCCGATGTGTGCAGACGACGCTGGATGCCCAGCTTATCCATCAAGCCAGTAAATCCGAAGCTGTCCATCAGCACGCCGATCGAGCCGACAATGCTCGCCTTGTCCACGTAGATCTTGTCGGCAGCGGAAACAGCGTAGTAACCACCCGACGCGCACATGTCGCCCACGACCGCGTAGAGCGGAATCGACGGATATTTGGCCCGCAACCGCCGGATCTCGCTATAGATGATTCCAGCCTGAACAGGGCTGCCGCCCGGACTGTTACAGCGCAGAATGACCCCGGCCGTGTCCGCATCCTCGAATGCACTTTGCAAAGCCGTATCGATATCTTCAGCGTTCGCGTTCGTATCTGCTGCGATTTCGCCGTCAAGCGTGACCATAGCGGTGTGCCGGCCCGTGGCTGCGACCTTGTCGCTAGTGAAGAAAAACGCGGCCCCGATAACGACAACAAGCAGGATAAGGAAGACGAAGCGGAAAAAGATCTTCCAGCGCCGCGCCGCACGTTGCTCGGAGATCGCGGCGAGTGCAATGCGCTCGAGCGCCGCTCGCTCCCAGCCCGGCTCGTCGGCAGGCGTGCGCGGACGGCCTGTCAGGGAAGGTTCCTTCGGCTCAGGCGTCAAATGGTCGGACATGCGGTGAAATTAAAAGAGAAGTAGAAAAATCAGACGGCCGGCCGTAACTGGTCATCAGGCAGCCAGAACACTGCGCGACCTTCCGGCGTGTCGCGCTCCTCTACCTGGACAGGACGCAACTTGCCGCCACGACAAGGACCGCCGACACATTTGCCGGTATCGGGCGCATAGATTGCCCCGTGGGTCGCGCACATCAAGTATAAACCGGACGATTCGAAGAACTGCCCTTCGGCCCAGTCAAGCTCCATGGGCACGTGCGCGCAGCGGTTCAGGTAGCCGTACGCACGACCGTCGTACCGCACGAAAAACACCACCACGTCGTCGCCACCCAGCCTGGCGGCGTGGCGAACACCCGCACCGCCATCCACCAGTTCCGCCGACGCGCAGACGCGCACGCCCGCGGCGGACAGGTCTGCCGTTTCATCGGCCGCGCTCATGCGTTCTCTCTCAGCCAGCCGGCCAGCGCGCTCACGCTGTTAGCCACGAATCTGGGCGACAACGCGGCGAGCGAATTCGCAGGGTGCGCGCCGTACGTGACGCCGATGCCCGCAACGCCCGCGTTGATCGCCATCTGCAGATCATGTGTGGTGTCGCCGACCATCACCGTGCGCGCGTTATCCTGCCCCAATTCACGCGTGAGTTCGTGAAGCATGGCGGGATGCGGCTTGGAGAAGGTCTCGTCCGCGCATCGCGTGCCGTCGAACAGGCTGGTCAGGCGCACCTGGTCGAGCGCACGGTTCAGGCCGACGCGGCTTTTGCCAGTGGCCACCGCCAGCAGATAACCTTGGTCGCGCAGGTCCTGAAGCATCTCGCGCACGCCGGCGAACAGTTCCGTGGTCTGGTCCTTGACGAGATAATGGAAACGATAACGCTCGGCGAGGCGCGGATAATCGGACGGGTCGAGCGTAGGCGCGGCAATCTGGAGCGCGTCGCGCAGACCGAGGCCGATAACGTAACTCGCGGCCTCGTCGGCGGGCACCGGCAGGCCGAGATCGCGACAGGCCGCCTGAATGCTGCGCGTGATGTGCGCGGTCGAATCCATCAGCGTGCCGTCCCAGTCGAAGACAATCAGGTCAAATTGCTCTCTAGCCATGCGTGGACGTCTCCGGGTGTGACCCATTTCGTAGTTCGTTGAGCTGCGCGACGAAGCTGCGGCACTCGGCCGGCAGCGGCGCTTCGAACTGCAGCGTCGCGCCGGTTGCCGGGTGCGCCAGCTTGAGCCGGTACGCGTGCAAAAACATGCGTTTGAGGCCCGGCTTTGCATTCGCGCGCGCCAGTTCCTTGTTCAGCGCGAAGTCGCCGTATTTGGCGTCGCCGACAATCGGCAATTCCAGATGCTGCAAATGGACCCGGATCTGATGCGTGCGACCGGTCTTCAGTTCCGCCTCGAGCAGCGCATAGCCGGGCCACCTGTCGATCAGATTGAAGATCGTGTGCGACGCGAGACCGTCCGCCTGCACGCGCACGCGGCGCTCGCCGTCGGCGGTGAGGTACTTGTGCAGCGGCTCCTTGACCGCGCGGCGGCGGCCCCAATCGCTCGCCCATTCACCGTGGACGCAAGCATAGTAGCGCTTATCCATCTTGTTCTCGCGAATCTGCTCGTGCAGGTCGACGAGCGCCGAGCGTTTTTTCGCAAGCATCAGAATGCCGGACGTTTCGCGGTCCAGCCGGTGAACGAGCTCAAGAAATTTCGCCTGGGGACGCGCCTCGCGCATCTGCTCGATCACGCCGAATGCTACGCCGCTGCCGCCGTGCACCGCCACGCCGGCAGGTTTGTCGATCACGAGCAGATGCTCGTCTTCGAAAATGATCCTGAAATTTGCGCTGGGAATGGCCGTCTGGGCAATCTGCTCGTTTGGCTGCGCGACGCGGATGGGCGGCACGCGCACGAGATCGCCAAGTTCGAGCCGGTATTGCGCATCGATCCGGCCCTTGTTCACCCGCACCTCACCGCTGCGCAGGATGCGATAGATATGGCTCTTTGGCACCCCTTTACACACGCGCAACAGGAAGTTGTCGATGCGCTGTCCGGCCGCGCTGTCGTCGATCTCGATCAATGACACCTGGTCGCTTGCGACCGATTTCTGGGATATTTTGCCTAACTCTTTCATTCTGAATATAATTTGCCCAGCAGTCTGCGGCGGCCGGCGCAGTGACCGGAATTCGGGCGGACTGCGCGGGTGCAAGCGTAAATCGTTATTTTACTTGCGCCGGGGTCTGGTTGCTCGCCCTGAAAATGAGATGCAACAAGTTGCACGCACGAGGTCAGTGCCCGGCAGGGACGGCGCCCACAGGCGCGTTCGGTCAAGGTCGGCTTCGACGGTAACGGATTTTTGGTAAAAAAGAATTTAACTTTCAGCTTCGGTATCGGGCGGCGTTACGCCCTGTTGTTCGAAGCTGCTGGTTGCGAAAATACGGCGTGCGCCCGAGGCGTCTTGTAGAAAGTACAAGACATGGCGACGTCAAAATGACGCGAGACACCCCCAGCTGGAAAAGACGCGCCGCCTGCGCGAACTTCCCGTTGCGGCATGACCGCTGCCCTCGACCCTCCGGTCACGCGCCCAGTTGGCGCACCGGCGAGAGTGGACGAAGGCTTGTGAGGTCTGCCGGCAGAACCCGCGGCGTGTCGGGTCGTAATTTGAAGCCGTGTTCGCATGTGCCCTGCGGCACCGTGCCCCTTTGTTGATGGGCCGGGCCCTCCCCAGGCAATTCTCCCGCCATTTTTCCCGCTCCAGCGTGCTCGTGAAAACACAATAAGGCGCGGCATGCCGCTGCCCTTTTGCTCCTGCGACTGACAATCGCTCGGCGAAAGGTAGGCCAAGCCGCTCTGGAGCCGTTCAATGAAACGAATGTTGTTCAACGCGACGCAGCAGGAAGAGCTGCGCGTTGCCATCGTCGATGGGCAAAAACTCATCGATATCGACATCGAAACCGCCGGGCGCGAACAGCGCAAAGGCAATATTTACAAGGGCATCATTACCCGCATCGAGCCGTCGCTCGAAGCGTGTTTCGTCAATTACGGCGAAGACCGCCACGGCTTCCTGCCGTTCAAGGAAGTCGCCCGCCAGTATTTCCGTGACGGCGTCGACATGCGCTCCGCACGCATCCAGGACGCCCTCAAGGAAGGCCAGGAACTGATCGTTCAGGTCGAAAAGGAAGAGCGCGGCAACAAGGGCGCGGCGCTCACCACCTTCATTTCGCTCGCCGGCCGGTATCTCGTTCTGATGCCGAACAATCCGCGCGGCGGCGGCGTGTCGCGCAGGATCGAAGGCGACGACCGCCAGGAACTGCGCGAAACCATGGCGCAGCTGCAACTGCCGGAAGGCATGAGCATCATCGCGCGTACGGCCGGTATCGGCCGCTCCGCCGAAGAACTGCAGTGGGACCTGAACTACCTGATGCAGCTGTGGCGCGCGATCGAAGCCGCGTCGCAAAGCGGCTCGTCCGGTCAGCCCATGCTGATCTATCTCGAATCGAGCCTCGTCATCCGCGCGATTCGCGACTATTTCCAGCCGGACATCGGCGAAATCCTGATCGACACCACCGAAATCCATGACCAGGCACGCGCCTTCATGGATATCGTGATGCCGGACAATGTCAGCAAGGTGAAGCGGTATCACGACGACGTACCGCTCTTCTCGCGTTTCCAGATCGAACACCAGATCGAAACCGCATACTCGCGCACGGTGCCGCTGCCCTCGGGCGGCGCCATCGTGATCGACCACACGGAAGCGCTGGTCGCAATCGACGTGAACTCGGCGCGCGCCACCAAGGGCGCCGACATCGAGGAAACGGCCGCGCGCACCAACCTCGAAGCCGCCGATGAAGTCGCCCGCCAGTTGCGCTTGCGCGACCTGGGCGGCCTGATCGTGATCGACTTCATCGACATGGAATCGGCCAAGAGTCAGCGCGAAGTCGAGCAACGCCTGAAAGACGCGCTCAAGCACGACCGCGCGCGCGTCCAGATGGGCAAGATCTCGCGCTTCGGCCTGATGGAGCTGTCGCGTCAGCGTCTGCGTCCGGCGCTGTCGGAAGGCAGCCACGTGACATGCCCGCGTTGTAACGGCACGGGTCATATCCGCGACACCGAATCGTCCGCGTTGCAAGTGCTGCGGATCATTCAGGAAGAAGCGATGAAGGAAAACACCGCGGCGATCCATTGCCAGGTGCCGGTCGAAGTGACCGCCTTCCTTCTGAACGAAAAGCGTTCGGAAATCAACAAGATCGAATCGCGTTTCAAGGTCAACGTCGTGCTGGTGCCGAACAAGCACCTGGACACGCCGCATTACAAGCTGGAGCGTCTGCGTCATGACGACGCCCGCCTCGACGACCCGCGCGCGTCCTGGAAAATGGCCGAAGAAGCGGCCCGCGAACTGGAATCGGAAACCGGTTACAGCAAGCGCACCGAAGAAGTGAAACCGAAACAGGAAGCAGCGGTCAAGGGCATCACGCCGGAAAAGCCGGCGCCCAGCGCACCGGTTCGTCCGGTGGCAACGCCCGCTCCGGTGGCGGTCACGCCTGCAAGCGGCGGATTCATCGGCTGGCTGAAAAATCTGTTCGGCATGCAGCCGGCCGCCCCTGCACCGGTCGTGCCGGCCGCGCCCGAGAAGCAGGTACGTCCGCAGCGTGCCGAGCGCACGGAGCGCGGTGAGCGCACCGGCGAGCGTGGCGGTGAGCGTGGCGGTGATCGCAACCGCAACCGCCGTAACGGCGCGGGCGGACGCGATGCCGCCGGTCGCGCGGAAGGCACGGGCGCCGGCCGTCAGGCTCAGGGTCAGGGCCAGCAGCCGTCCCAGCGTCGCGAGGAACGCGAGCCGCGTGAGGGCCGCGAGGGTCGTGAAGCACGTGAAGGTCGCGAACCGCGCGAGGCACGTGAGCCGCGTCAGAACCGTGAGCAGCGCGAACCGCGTGAGGCCCGCGAAGGGCGCGAACCGCGTGAGGCCCGCGAAGGGCGCGAACCGCGTGAGGCTCGTGAGCCACGCGAGGGTCGTGACACCCGTGGCGAGCGTACCGAAGCGGTCGAAGGTGCACCGCGCGCCGAGCGTGGCGAGCGCCCGGAACGCGGCGAGCGCCGTGAACGCGGCGAGCGTGGCGAGCGCCGCAAGCAGCCGGCCGACGCAACGGATGCGCTGACGCAAGGCGACGCACAAGCCGCGGACGAACTGGCGCAAAACCAGACCGCACTCGGCGAGAACGAGGTACCCGGCGATCAGGAAGCCGTGGCGCGTGAAGGCGAAGAGCGTCGTCGTCGCCGTCGCGGCCGTCGTGGCGGTCGTCGCGAGCGTGAAGAAGACGTGAACGGCAATCTGGCCGCGGATGTCGCAGAAGCCGAAGGCGACAGCGTGAATGTGACGGACGACGTCCCGGTTCGCACGGTCCATCAGCCGGTCGAGCGCCAGCCGGAAACCACTGAAGCGACTGAAGCGCTTGACGTGAAGCCGGTCGAAGTGGTGGTCGCCGCTGTCGCAACCGAGACCGCCGTGGTCACCGAACTGCACGCCGCAACTGAAACGCCGGCACTGGCCGTCGAAAAGGCCGCGAAGGCTGAGGCGATCGTGCCGGTCGAGCACACGGAGCAGGCACACGCGGCTCCGGCTGGCGTCGAACCCGTCGAGCAGGCACCGGTTGCGCAAGTCCCGGCCACGCCGTTCGATGCGGCACAGGCCGCGCCGGCGGCAAGCGAGACGGTTTCGCTGGTCGAGCCGGTCGCCCGGGTTGACGAAGCTGCGCAAGCTGCGGTGCATGCACCGGTGGAAACGCCGGTCGCGCCTGCTGCCCCGGTCGCCGACGCGCCGGCTGCCCCGGCACCCGCACCGGTCGAAGCCCCGGCTCCGTCCGCTGCGGTGGAAGTAACGGCTGCCGAGACCGCACCGCAAGCTGAGATCGTCGAACCGGAACCGGTCGTCACCACTGCCGCGCCTGAAGTGGAGCCGGCAATCGAGTCGGCGGCTCCGCTGGCAGCGACGCGTGTAGCGACGCCTGCCGCGACGCCTGCAGCAGCGCCCGCCGAAGGGGCTGCCGCTGCACCGGCAGCCAGCGAACCGGCACCGGCCGCAATCGCCTCGCAAACGTCGCGTCATGGCGGCGTATCGGCGGAGGCACTGAAGCCAGTGCTGGAACAGGCGGGTCTTGTCTGGGTCAACACGGACGCTGACAAGCTCCGCGCCGCGCAGGAAGCGGCAGCACAGACGGTCAAGCCGGCTCGTGTGGTTCGCGAACGCAAGCCGCTGCCGCCAGTCGACGCCGCACCGATGCAACAGGTCGAAACCGGCAAGCACCCTCAGTAAGCGGGGTGGCACCATCAGAAAGCCCGCCCTTACCGGCGGGCTTTTTGTCTTTATGGCGAAGGAACAAAAACTGCGCCGAAGCGGGCGCGGCATCCGCTTCCCTTGTACGCCGGCATTGCCGGGGTTGCATCTGCTGTAACAGGCATTTCCGATAGAATGAATGACTGGCTTGCTCGCCAAGCTTTACCGAAGGCCTACGAAGCGCCCCCATGTCCCGACGCATCATTCCTGTTGCCGATCTCACCGCGGTGCCGGTCATCGCCGGCCCAATGCAGGCGCCTAATGGCGCGCTGCACGATACGCTTGCGCGTCCGCTGCGCGATTTGCGTATTTCGGTCACGGATCGGTGCAATTTTCGCTGCGTCTATTGCATGCCGCGCGCAGTGTTCGACAAGGACTACGCGTTCCTGCCGCACAGCGCGCTCCTCAGTTTCGAGGAAATCGAGCGACTCGCGCGACTCTTCGTCGCACATGGCGTCGAAAAGATTCGCCTGACGGGCGGCGAACCGCTGCTGCGCAAGAATCTCGAATTCCTGATCGAGCGGCTGGCGCAATTGACAACGCCTGACGGACGCCCGCTCGACCTCACGCTGACCACGAATGGCTCGCTGCTCCAGCGCAAGGCGCGCAGCCTGAGGGACGCTGGCCTGTCGCGCGTCACCGTCAGTCTCGATGCGCTTGATGACACCCTCTTTCGTCGCATGAATGACGCCGACTTTGCGGTCGCGGACGTGCTCGCGGGCATCGAGGCGGCGCACGCAGTGGGTCTTGCGCCCGTCAAGGTGAACATGGTCGTCAAACATGGGACGAACGACAGCGAAATCCTGCCGATGGCGCGTCACTTCAAAGGCTCGGGCGCAGTTTTGCGCTTTATCGAATACATGGACGTGGGCACCTCGAACGGCTGGAACATGACCGAAGTGCTGCCGTCGGCCGACGTCGTGTCGCGCATCGCCGAAGACTTTCCGCTCGTGCCCCTTGAGCCGCATAGCGCCGCCGAAACCGCGCAGCGCTGGGGTTATGTGGACGGCAGCGGTGAGATCGGCGTGATTTCGAGCGTCACGCGTGCGTTTTGCAATACCTGCACGCGCGCGCGTCTTTCCACCGAGGGCAAGCTGTATTTATGCCTGTTCGCGTCGTCCGGACATGATCTGCGCGCGCTCGTGCGCAGCGGCGCGAGCGATGCCGACATTGCCACCGCCGTCGCCGAAATCTGGCAAGCGCGCACCGACCGCTACTCGCAACTGCGTGGCAGCCATACCGCCGAGTCGCTCGCACTCGAAGGGCGCCGCGTCGAAATGTCGTACATCGGCGGCTAAGCGGCACGCGCATGACGCCGACTCGCGAACACATCACAGGTTTGCTGCTCGCAGGCGGCCGCGGCACGCGCATGGGCGGCGTCGACAAGGGTTTGCAGACACTGCGCGGCAGGCCGCTCGCGTCGCATATGCTCGAACGACTCGCGCCGCAAACCGGCGCGCTGCTCGTGAGCGCCAACCGTCACGTGGACATTTACACGCGTCTCGGCGCGCCTTTCGGCGCCCGCGTGGTGGCCGACACGCTGCCTGATTTCCCCGGTCCGCTGGCCGGGCTGCTCGCCGGCCTGAACAACGCTGAAACCGACTACCTGCTCAGTACGCCATGTGACACGCCGCGCTTCCCGTCTGATCTGGCTGCGCGCCTCGCCGAGGCGCTTGAATTGAACGCGGCGGACATTGCCACCGCGGCAACCGTCGACACCGACGGCCAGATTTCACCGCATCCGGTTTTTGCGCTCCTTCGCACCTCGCTCGCGGACGACCTGGCGACCTTTCTGCACGCCGGCGAGCGCAAAGTGCGCGCGTGGTACGCACGCCACAAGACGGTGGAAGTGATCTTTACCGACCAGCGCGCGTTTTACAATGCCAACTCGTTACAAGAACTCGCCGACCTCGAGCGTGACTGAGGTCCCGGCGCAAATCCCGCTCCGGCCACGTGGCAACTTCGGCAACGGCTGCCCGCGCCGCCGGCCGCGACGTCCCGCTCTTCATGACCACGCTTAACGAATTTTCCCGCTGCGTCTCGCAGTACGACCCACACGCGCTACCCGTTTCGGCCGCTCAGGCGATTGTTCGCCAGTGGGCTGCGCCGGTCACGGCCGTCGAGCGCGTCGCGCTACGCGATGCGCTCGACCGCGTGCTTGCCGCCGACATCGTTTCGCCGATCAACGTCCCTTCGCACGACAATTCGGCCATGGACGGCTACGCGTTCAAACGCGAAGTGCTGACAGAATCGGGCAACGCGTCCACGGTGGAGTTGAGCATAGTCGGCAAGGCGCTGGCCGGGCATCCGTACACCGGGCAGGTCGACGCTACGCAATGTGTGCGCGTCATGACCGGTGCGTGCATGCCTTTGCATTGCGACACCGTCGTGCCGCAGGAACTGGCCGAGCGCCACGCCGATTCCACGACCATCCGCTTTGCCGCCAACGCCGTCGCGCCCGGCGCGAACCGCCGGCTGGCGGGCGAAGATCTCGCCTGCGGACAGGTCGCGCTGCGTGCCGGCCGAATCGTGCGCGCGTCGGACCTTGGCTTGCTGGCGTCGCTCGGCATCGGCGAGGTCAGTGTGCGACGCCGCTTGCGCGTCGCCTTCTTTTCCACCGGCGATGAGCTGCGCTCACTCGGCGAGCCGCTCGAACCCGGCTGCGTGTACGACAGCAATCGCTACACGCTGTTTGCAATGCTGCGGCGGCTGAACGTCGACGCGCTCGACCTCGGCGTGGTGCGCGACGAGCCCGCCGCGCTCGAAGCGGCATTGCGCAGCGCCGCAGCCAGCGCCGACGTGGTGCTGACTTCGGGCGGCGTATCGGTCGGCGAGGCGGATTTCACCAAACAGTTGTTGCAGACGTTCGGCGACGTCGCCTTCTGGAGTCTCGCGATGCGCCCCGGCCGGCCGCTGGCGTTTGGCCGCGTATGGTCCGGCGAGCGGCCGGGTCTCGGCTCGCCCGCACTGTTTTTCGGCTTGCCGGGCAATCCGGTCGCCGTGATGGTGACGTTCTATCAACTGGTGCGCGAAGCGCTGCTGCTGATGTCCGGTGCGACATCTCAGCCGCTGCCGTTGATTCATGCGGCAAGCCGCCAGGCCATCCGCAAACGCGCCGGCCGCACGGAGTTCCAGCGCGGCGTAGCCACCCAGGACGCGCAAGGGCAGTGGCATGTTGCGCCGACCGGCTCGCAAAGCTCAGGCGTGCTGAGTTCGATGAGCGAAGCCAATTGCTTTATCGTGCTCGGGCATGACCAAGGCGAAATCGACGAAGGAGAACGCGTCGATATCATGCTGTTCGACAGCATCATCTGAAACCGGCGCAGCCCGCGCCTTTGCTGCCGGTGACTACCGCTTTACCCATTACTACTACGACTCACGGGTTTGACTACATGAAAAAACAGATTTCGTTCATTGCACCGGGACAGACGGCCAAAGCACTGATCCTCGTGTATCTGACGTTCTCGGTGCCAATCGTGTTGCTGGGTGTGCTGGTCGCCTTCATTCGCTATGGTTCGGTCGAATTGAGCACGGTGTTCAGCGCGCTGCTGCTGAATGCAATTCTGGGCTTCATCCTGTTGTGGATCGCGTGTCACGCATACAACTGGGTTGCTTCGCGATTCGGCGGCATTGAAATCCAGTTGTCCGACGCGCCGGAGGAAGCCTGATGTCCGCCGTGATCCGCGCCGCCACGCCCGCTGACGTCGGCGCCATCTTTGCGCTGATTTACGAGCTTGCAGAGTTCGAAAAGCTCACGCATGTTTTCGTCGCCACGCAAGAAGGTCTCGGCGACGCATTGTTCGGCGCGCGTCCTTCGATTGAAGCCCTCGTCGCGCAGAACAACGGACTCATCGTCGGGTACGCGTTGTTCTTTCACAATTATTCGAGCTTTGTCGGCAAGCGCGGCTTATACCTCGAAGACGTGTACGTTCAACCGGCACAACGCGGCAGCGGTCTAGGCACCGCGCTGTTGCAGCGTCTTGCGGCGCTCGCGGTGGAACGGCAATGCGGCCGCTTCGAATGGACCGTGCTGGACTGGAACAGGACGGCCATCAGCTTCTACGAGAAGATGGGCGCGACCGTGTTGCCGGACTGGCGCGTGGTGCGTTTGTCGGGAGAACCCCTCGAACGGCTGGCAGCCACTGCGAAGCACTGAGCACTGAGCACTGAAACGCTGAAACGCTGAAACGCGAGGGCACTGAAGCACGCAGGCGCTCAACCCACACGCCAACTCTACGGGCGCCGCTTCGAGTCACGCGCTGCACGTCATTCCACGATCAAGTCTCGTCGGGCTCCACGCCCGCAAGCGCGTCGCCGAGCAATCCGCTCGCTTCGTCACCCGGCAAAGCTTCGACGTCGCGCAGTCTGCGGTTCATTACGCGTGTGCGTGTTTCCGCGGCTTCAATCGAACGGGTCACGGTTTCGAGCTGTGCCTTGGTCTTCGCGAGCACGTCGCCGAACTTGCCGAACTCGGTTTTGACCGCGCCGAGCACCTGCCACACTTCGCTCGAACGCTTCTCGATAGCGAGCGTGCGGAAACCCATTTGCAGACTATTGAGCAAGGCCGTCAACGTGGTGGGACCGGCAATCGTCACGCGATAGTCGCGCTGCAGCAGATCCGTCAAACCGGGACGCCGCAGCACTTCGGCATATAGACCTTCGGTGGGCAAAAACAGCAGCGCGAAGTCGGTGGTATGCGGCGGCGACACATACTTCTCGGCAATAGTGCGCGCCTCGGCGCGAATACGCGCTTCGAGCGCGCGCGACGCCTCTTCCACCGCAACCGGATCGGCGCGTTCCTGCGCGTCGATCAACCGCTCGTAATCTTCACGCGGAAATTTCGCGTCGACGGGAAGCCAAACGGGCGTGGCGGCGCTCCCCTGCTCGGCTCGCCCCGGCAGTCTGATCGCGAACTCGACGCGCTCGGCGCTCTTCGGCACCGTCGCCACGTTCTTCGCGTACTGATCCGCAGTCAGTATCTGTTCGAGCAGCGCTTCGAGTTGCACTTCGCCCCACGTGCCGCGCGTCTTCACGTTGGTCAAAACCTTTTTCAGATCGCCGACACCCGCCGCCAATGTCTGCATTTCGCCGAGTCCCCGGTGCACCTGTTCGAGCCGGTCGGACACGAGCTTGAACGACTCGCCAAGCCGCTGTTCGAGCGTGGCATGCAGCTTCTCGTCGACCGTACGACGCATTTCCTCGAGTTTGGTCGAGTTATTCGCCTCGATGTCCTTCAGACGTTGCTCGATGGTTGCGCGCACTTCGGCAAAGCGGCGATCGTTCGCCTCCGTAAGCTGACCGAGTTGCAGCGTGAGCGTGTCGCCGAAATGCCTGAGCGAGCGGCCCTGTTCATCGCGCGCCTGCAGCGCCTGCGCGTGCAGGCTATCGCGTACCGCGTCGAGTTGCTGCGCGAAAGCGTCGATCTTGCCGTTCTGCACCGTGGTCATGCTGGTGAACTGCGCGGCGAGCGTCTGCTGAAAATGCGCAAAACCGCCGCTCTGCTCGCTGCGCGACACGCGCGCCGTCTCCGCAATGTCATTGCGCAGTTGCCGCTCGAGCCGCTCGTGAGCATGCAATTGCGCATCCGTCGCCGAGTCGAGACGTTCCGCGAGTAGTTCGAATGGCTCGTGCTCTTCAGCGCGACTATGGCCGCGCATCAGCAGCGCCAGCGTAATAGCCAGAGCAACCGCCAGCACCGCGACGGCCGCCGCCAGAATCATCGTCATGTACGTGCCTTGCCGATGACGTCCGGATTGATCGGGTTCGGCGGCCGTCCCGCGCGCAGACCCTCGCCCAGACCCGCGATCAGGTTGTCCGCGGCGAGATTGGCCATTGCGCGACGCGTGGCTTCGGTCGCGCTGGCAATGTGCGGCGTCAGCACGACATTCGGCACGGTCAGGAAATCGCGGTTGAAATCCGGCTCGCCTTCGAACACGTCCAGCCCGGCCGCGGCAATCTGCTTCGAGCGAAGCGCCTCGATCAGCGCGGTATCGTCGACAATGCCGCCGCGCGCTATGTTGGTCAGGGTGGCCGTAGGCTTCATCAGTGCAAGTTCGGCCGCGCCGATCGTGTGATGGTTCTCTTTCGTGTACGGCAACACCAGCACGACGTGATCGGCGCGGCGCAACAGGTCCTGCTTCGACACATACTCCGCGTTCAGCTCGGCTTCGATCTCCGGCGCGACGCGCGAGCGGTTGTGATAGATCACCTGCATGTTAAAGCCCTTTGCGCGGCGCGCCAGCGCCTGACCGATACGGCCCATGCCGATCACGCCGAGCGTCGAGCCATACAGGTCGCCGCCGAGGAAACCGTCATACGACCATTTCTGCCAATGCCCCGCGCGCAACCAGTGCTCCGATTCGGCAAGCCGGCGCGCGGCCGCCATCATCAGCGCCCAGCCGAAATCCGCTGTGGTTTCGTTCAGCACGTCCGGCGTATTGGTGCCGAGCACATTGGCGGCGTTGAACGCGGCCATGTCGAAATTGTTGTAGCCGACGGCCATGTTCGACACCACCCGCAAGCGCGGCGCGGCAGCGAATATCGCTGCGTTGATTGGCTCGCCGGCGGTGAGCGCGCCGTCTTTATCCGCGAGACGGCGGGTGAGTTCGTCGACGGGCAGAATGTCGCCTTCGTTCGCGTCGACGTCGAAATACTGTCTGAGCCGTTCGATCACATCGGGAAAGATCGGACGGGCGACGAGGATCTTCTGCATTGCAATTCTCCGAATAGCGCGTCGGGCCAGATAGCCTGGACGTCAGTTGTCAGTATCAAAAAAACAGCCAGCCGGTGACGACGAAAAGCGGCAACAGAACCGCACTGGACCAGCCGAGATAAGCGAAAAAGCTCGGCATGCGAACGCCGCGCGACTCCGCAATTGCCTTCACCATGAAGTTCGGCGCGTTGCCGATATACGAGTTGGCGCCCATGAACACCGCGCCGGCGGAGATCGCGGCAAGCGTCGTGGCGCCGGTGGTCATGAGCTTTTGCGCTTCGCCGCCAGCAAGGTTGAAGAACACCAGATACGTTGGCGCGTTGTCGAGGAAAGACGATAGCAAGCCTGTCGCCCAGAAATACATTGCATCATGCGGCTCGCCCGACGGCGTGTTGACCAGATGGACGATACCCGCAAACGCGCCCCCTTCACCGGCACGCAAAATCACGATCACGGGTGCGATCGTCACGAAGATGCCGGCGAACAGTTTGGCGACCTCCTCGATCGGCGCCCAGTTGAAGTCGTTGCCCGCGCGCGCCGCGCGCGGCGTCAGCACGAGCGAGAGCAAGGTGACCGCGATCAGCGCGACGTCGCGCACGACGTTTTGCAACGCCACGTGGGTGCCGAACACGTCGAACTCGACGCCCGGCTTCCACAGGCCGCTCATCAGCACCAGCGCGATCACGGCGGCGAGCAGCACGAAATTGACCGTGCCGTCGATTCCGAACGATGCCGAATCCGGCGTGGATTCGACAAAGCGCGACCGCGCTTCTTCCCGCCGATAGAAGTAGTACGAATCCAGCGCATAAAAACCGCCGAGCAGTACGACGCAGACGAACAGCATCGGCAGTGCAAGATGAACGGTAGTCCAGAAGAAGCTCACGCCTTGCAGGAAGCCGAGAAAAAGCGGCGGGTCGCCAAGCGGTGACAGCGAGCCGCCCGCATTGGCGACCAGAAAGATAAAGAACACCACCACATGCACGACGTGCTGGCGATTGCCGTTTGCACGCAGCAGCGGGCGGATCAGCAGCATCGCGGCGCCGGTCGTGCCCATGATGCTGGCGATCAACGTGCCCAGCGCGAGAATGCCGGTGTTCAGACGGGGCGTGCCTTGCAGATTGCCGCGCACGCAAATGCCGCCCGCGACGGTGTAAAGCGCGGTCAGCAGAACGATGAACGGAACGTATTCTTCGAGCAGCGCATGCACGAGCGTGCCGAACGCGACATTTGCGCCAAAGAAGAATGCGAATGGCACGAGAAAGGCCAATGCCCACGCCGCCGCGACTTTGCCGAAATGGTGATGCCAGAACGCCGGCGCAATCAGCGGGAACACGGCGATTGAGAGCAGCACGCCCGCAAACGGCAGGCCCCATAGCGCTGACAGAGCCGCGCCGTCGGGTGTGGCGGCCGACGCGCATTGCGGCCAGCCCGTGAGTGTGAGAAAGAATGCGAGCATCGCGCCCGCAGGCACCGCGTGCCGTTTCATATTGGAATCCTATTGATGACGAACGGCCGTGCACGGCGTAAGACACGGCCCGCATGACGACGAATAACGTAAGGGAAGAAACGTTGCGCTCACGCGCCACGCACGACGATCACATGCACGCGATACGGGCCATGCGCGCCGAGCACGATGGTCTGTTCGATATCGCCCGTGCGCGACGGTCCCGAAACGAAGTTGACCGCGCGCGGCAACTCGCCCCGCTCGCTGCGAATGAGGGCGAATGCGTCTTCGTGTCCCGCGACGATGCGAGACGCCGGCACGATCGCAATATGGGTTTCCGGAAGCAGTCCAGCCGACGCATACGTTTCGGGCCCGGACAGCAGCACGAGCGTGCCCGTCTCGGCGGTCGCGCAGAAGCAGCCGGTGAGACCGACCACGTCGCCATCTTTTGGCTTGCGGAATTCGACCGTGAGGCCGGCTTCCGCCCACGACAGATCCTGCAGTGTTTGCCACGCGATCGCCTGAAGCGGCAAGCCATGCTGAGTGAGATAGCGATGCGCGGCGGCCGGCGCCTCGCCGAGCGATTCGACGGTGTCGACCGTGGTCGCCATTTTCTGCGCTTCCTCGATGAAGCGCGCGGTGAGATCGGCCGGCATCTCGGGACGCGGCCCTGGCGGGTGACGCGCCAGGTAGTCCGCCGCGGCCTCGCGTTCCGAAGCGGATGGCTCGGGCTCGCGACCTTGCGCCGCGCGGATGCGCGCCAGGATGTTGCGGCGGGCAAGCGATGTGTCCATGTGCGAAATCCTCGTGTCGACAGCCGTGCGATATGTCGAGAATTATACCGGCCACCTCCGCGGCGGACACCTTGGCCGAACGGCCAGCCTGCGTGGCGTCGCCTGAAGGTTCGCGCCGCGGGTCGTCTGACTTTTCCGCTACTTTCCGCTACTCTCTTCTTCCGGCTGCGCGATGCCGAACACCTGGCGCAGATACGCGAGATACGCCTTGTCATCGCACATGTTCTTGCCCGGCGAGTCCGACAGCTTGGCCACCGGCTGGCCGTTGCAGCGAACCATCTTGATCACGATCTGCAGCGGGCTGTAGCCGAGGTCGTTCGTCAGATTGGTGCCCACGCCGAATGCGAGCTTGCAGCGTCCGCGGAAACGTTCGTAGAGTTGCAGCACCTTCGGGATGTCCAGCGCATCCGAGAACACGAGGATCTTGGTGCGAGGATCGCAACGGTTCGCTTCGTAGTGTTTGAGCAGCCGCTCGCCCCAGTCGAACGGATCGCCGGAATCGTGGCGCGCGCCGTCGAACAGCTTGCAGAAATACATATCGAAGTCGCGCAGAAACGCCTGCATGCCGTAGACGTCCGATAGCGCGATGCCCAGGTCGCCGCGATATTCTTTCGCCCACATTTCGAAGCCGAAAATCTGCGAGTCGCGCAGCCGCGGACCGAGCGCCTGGCACGCCTGCAGGTATTCATGCGCCATGGTGCCGAGCGGCGTGAGCCCGTGCTTCATCGCGTAGAACACGTTGCTCGTGCCGGCGAACTGTTCGCCCAGACCGTCTTTGAGCGTGAGGATCACTTCCTCGTGCCATTGCTTCGAAAAGCGGCGGCGCGTGCCGTAGTCGGCGATCTTGCAGTCGGCGAACTCGGGTCGCGCGCCGAGCAGCGTGATCTTCTCGACGAGGCGTCCGCGCCCTTCGCGATAGTCGGGCGTCTGCTGCGTGTTGCGGAAATACACCTCGTTGACGATGGCGAGCATCGGAATCTCGAACAGGATCGTGTGCAGCCACGGCCCTTTGATTTCGATGTCGACTTCGCCATTACCCTTGGGCGACGGCTCGATCGAAATGTATTTCTCGTTCAGATGAAAGAGCGCGAGGAACTCGATGAAGTCGCCCTTGATGAAGCGCATGCGGCGCAGGTAGTCGAGTTCTTCGTCGGTGAAGCGCAACTCGCACAGCTTGCGCACCTCGTCGCGAATCTCGGCGATGTACGGCACAAGGTCCACGTTCGGCGTGCGGCAGCGGAAGCGGTACTCCACGTTCGCCGCGGGAAAGTGATGCAACACCACTTGCATCATCGTGAACTTGTACAGATCGGTGTCGAGCAGCGAAGTAATAATCATGATGGTGCGAACAGGACTGCGGAAAATGCGGAGGCCCGACAGGTAAGGCCCGACCCACCCCTACGCGAAAGCGCGCCCCGTGCGCGCCGGCTTGTCGCATGTTACCCGAATGCGTCCGAAGTCCGCGTGCCGCCGCCCCCGTCCAGCCCTATAAACTAATCACGAAAACATATAAGAGCGCCGCCGCGATGCGTCATGCGGCTCTTGACGTTGCGATACAATAGCGCTTTTGGCGTTTGCGCCTCCCCAGATACCGCATGCAGGAGCTGCCTGAATGACTCACGTTGTGACCGAAAGCTGCATCAAGTGCCGCTATACCGACTGTGTCGATGTGTGCCCGGTGGACTGCTTTCGCGAAGGTCCCAACTTCCTCGCGATCGACCCCGACGAATGCATCGACTGCGCAGTCTGCGTGGCCGAGTGCCCGGTGAACGCCATCTATGCCGAAGAAGACGTGCCGGGCGACCAGCAGAACTTCATCGAGCTGAATGCCGAACTCGCAAAGAACTGGCCGAGCATCACCAAGACCAAGGCACCGCTGCCGGAAGCCGACGAGTTCAAGGACGTGAAGGAAAAGCTGGCACTGCTCGCCCGCTGACCGTCCGGGGGTGACTGACAAGGCGCCGACGTGGTTGCGCGCTCTGCGGCTTCAGCGCTTTCGAGATGAGCGCGGGGTATTGACAGCCTCCTAAGCTCCTCCTACAATTCCGTCTCTCTGCTGTTGTTGTTCTGTTCCTCGATAGCTCAGTCGGTAGAGCGCCGGACTGTTAATCCGTAGGTCCCTGGTTCGAGCCCAGGTCGAGGAGCCAAGAATTGCAAAAGCCCGTTAACCAAGACGGGCTTTTTTATGTAGACCATGTCGTACTGCTGTTCCTCGATAGCTCAGTCGGTAGAGCGCCGGACTGTTAATCCGTAGGTCCCTGGTTCGAGCCCAGGTCGAGGAGCCAAAAATTTTGAAAGGCCCGCATCCGTGCGGGCCTTTTTGTTTTGCTCGTGCGTTTTGCTCGAGCCTTTCGCTCAGATGTCCTCCTGCGGCGTTCTGCGACCCCGTCTCCGCAAAGCAGGCCGCTCCCCCACGCCCGGCAGCGGCATAGTGCATCGTCCGCACCGTCCACTTCATCCGCACGCGCCATGGGGCGCCGCTGCCGTTATACGATGGCGGTTCCCCCGGCGCGTCCACGCGCGTCAAAACCGAATGCTCACTGCCGGCACCTTATGAAATCGACCTTGTTGCGCACCGCCTTTTCCATGGCCGCCGGCCTGCTTCTGACCTCCGCGCATGCCGAGGAAGTCGGCAGCGTCAATACCAACTTTCGCATTACCGGCTCGGACCGCGTGGTCGTCGAGGCCTACGACGATCCTCAGGTGCAAGGCGTCACCTGTTATGTGTCGCGGGCGCGCACCGGCGGTGTCAAGGGCACGCTTGGCATTGCCGAAGATCCGACCGAGGCGTCCATCGCCTGCCGTCAGGTCGCCGACATCCATTTCACCGGTCCAGTGAAGAAGCAGGCCGACGTGTTCTCGGTCAGCATGTCGCTGATCTTCAAGTCGCTGCACGTGGTTCGTGTGGTGGACGCGAAACGCAACACGCTCGTCTATCTCACCTACAGCGACCGCGTGGTGAGCGGCAGCGCGAAGAACAGCGTGAGCGCCGTGCCGATGCCGGCCGGCACGACGATCCCGGTCAAGTAAGCCGTCCGCCGCGCTACGGCAAAACGTATCGGGCGCGCAGACAGGAGCGCCCTGACGTCTTCCGCGCGCGCTAAACTGAGCGGTCCTGCCGGACTCTCGCCATGACCGCCCATCGCTTCCAGGATTCTGCCCGCTACTGGCGCACGCCGCTTCTGCCGGGCGCGGACCTGCTCACCGCCGAATATCACCACCACGAGTTCGCGCCGCATTGGCACGACGCGTACACGATTCCCGTAATCGTCGCGGGCGCCGAGGGCTACCGGTATCGCGGTTCGGACTATGTCGCGGAAGCCGGCGGCGTGCCGATCATCAATCCAGGCGAACTGCATACCGGCTCGAAAGCGGTCGAAGCCGGCTGGCGGTATCGCGTGATGTATGCGCCAGTCGAGTTTATTCACGAACTGGCCAACGAGGTGGCCGGCAAGCCGCAGGCGTTGCCGTGGTTTGCGCCCGGCGTGATCCGCGATCCTGACCTGGCCCGGCGTCTCACGCAGGCGCACTGCCTGATGGAAAGCGGCGACGACCCGCTCGCCGCCGAAGCGGCAATGCTCGATGCGCTGTCCACGCTGCTCGTGCGCTATTCGCGGACACAGCCTGAAGCGTCGGGCGTGGCGCGCGACTACGCTCGCGTGTCGAGCATGAAAGAGCGTCTGACCGGCAATCTCGAGGAATCCGTCACACTCGCCGACATGGCGCTCGCTGCGGGGCTTTCGCCCTTTCATGCCGCGCGGCTTTTCACGCGGACAACCGGCTTGTCGCCGCACGCGTGGCGCAATCAGGTGCGCCTGCAACGCGCGCTTGCGCCGCTGCGTGCGGGCGTTCCCGTCACGGAGGTCGCCGCGGCCAGCGGCTTCACGGACCAAAGCCATTTCACACGCCACTTCCGGCGCATGTTCGGCGTACCGCCGGGACGCTGGCAAGGCGCCTGATTGCGCGGCCTGATTGGGCGGCCTGATTGTGCGCTGTGACGGTGAGGCGCGCAGCAGCGTTGGCCGCCCGCTCACGCACCGCACCGCACCGCACCGCAAGAACATACAAGCCGCACCGTGGCCGGCCCGCTATGCTTCCCGGACCAAGGAGGCAAGATTGACCCACCCATCCCCAACCCGCACAGGCGAGACCCGGTCAGGAGAGACCCGGTCAGGAGTGACCCGGTCAGGCACGACCCGGTCAGGCGAGACCCAGCCCCGCCACACCGGCCATCTGAAAGAACTCACGGCCGGCGCACGCGACATCATCCCGATGATGGTCGGCGCAGCGCCGTTCGGCGTCATCTTCGGCACGCTCGTCGCGTCCGGCCCGCTGCATCTGTGGCACGGCCAGCTGATGTCGCTCGTCGTATTCGCCGGCTCCGCCCAGTTCATCGCGCTAGGGCTGATCGCCGGTCATGCCAGTTTCGCGGTGATCTGGGCGACGACCCTCGTCGTCAATCTGCGCCATGTGCTGTATAGCGCGACGCTTGCGCCCCACGTCGCGCATTTGCCCGCCCGCTGGCGCTGGGCGCTCGGCGCGCTGCTCACCGACGAAGTCTTCGCCGTCGCGTGGGAACATTATCGGCACCGCGAGCCAGGCACGGTCGGCCCGCACTACTTTTTCGGCGCGGGCCTCGCCATGTATCTGAACTGGCAACTCTGGACCGTCGCCGGCCTGCTCTTCGGCGCTGCGTTCCCGGGTTTGCAGTCGCTCGGCCTCGATTTCGCCATGGTCGCGACCTTCATTGCGATCGTCGTGCCGCAACTCGTTGCGCTGCGCTTCATCGCGGCGGCAGTCACGGCAGGTACGCTGGCATTTTTCTGGCAAGCCTGGCCGTACAAGCTCGGATTGCTGGGCGCGGTGTTCGCGGGCGTGGCAGTGGGCGTTCTGCTGTCGACGTCGCGCTTCATGCCGGACGCCCAGCGTAAGAATGCGCCGCGCGGCGCGCGCAAGACCGTGGAGGCATCGCAATGAACTATGTGATCCTCATTCTCGGCATGGCGGCGATCACGTGGGTGATTCGCTCGGCCGTTTTCGTGCTGGGCGACCGGCTGGTGTTTCCGCCGCTCGTGCGCACCGCGCTCGGCTTCGTGCCCGTGACGGTGCTGACGGCGATCATCGTGCCGATGGCCGTGTCGCCGCACGGCGCGAACGCCGAGCTGACCTGGCGCAACCCGCAACTGGTCGGCGCGCTCGCCGCGATCGTGATCAGCGCGACGACGCGTCGCCCGCTGCTGACCATCGCCGTTGGCCTCGTGGTCTTTTTCGTCTGGCAGGGCGTCGTGCTCAGATAATCGGGCGAGGCGCACGCGGCCCGTCAAAATGGTCTGCCCGCAACCTGCGGCGCGCCTTTTACCAGCCGTTAACCCAATAATGAGCATGCCCGCTCGTCCGCTCGCTGCCCCCGCCGTGTCGGCCACCCGGTGCGTGCGCGCGCCGACGCGGGACCTCCTTTCCATTCCCGCATCGCCTCTGCCCTTCCCTTAAGTTTCCCGCCGGATCCGCCGTTAATCAGGCGAGGTCCGCGCATCGGGACATGTTCCGCTGGCGCGCGCCAGAAGATTTACACGCACACGCAGCACCTATACCGCGCCGGCATCTGGCGTCGTGTCGTTACAGCGTCCAGCAGAGACCGGATGACACGACGAAGCCGCGCGGCAGGACCAAACGGGATATGAAATGGGTCAAATCACCCTCACACTCAAGCAAGAGACCATTGCGACGCTGCGCAAGGATTTCGACGCTTTTCTGCGCGTTTCGCTGAAGCTCGATCCTCAGTTCGCAACGCCGTCGTTCGAGGACTTTCTGCGCGCCAAACTGCTGGACAACATGATGCCGCTCACCGAACACGCGGTTCAGCGGATGTTGCAGGGCGGCCAGTACGCATGGGCCAAGCGCACGCTCGACAAGGAGTTTCCGGACGTGGTCGCGATCCTGATGCGTCAGGCGGGCGAATTTGGCTTCGGTTTTGCGTCGCGCTCGGAATGGACGCCGGAGGAACTCGCCAAACAATGTCACGACTGGGCCGCAGCGATCGTCAAGGAAGCGGAAGGCGACGCGGCGCTGATCGACCCGCTCGCGGCGCAGATCAAAAGCGCCGCCCAGGACATTCAGGCACTCGAAGAGATCATGCAGACACCCGCGTGGCGCCTCGTGGAATCGCTGCGCCAGCGCGTGTACGAAGCCAAGGTGGCATGCGAAACCAGCGTGGGCAGCACCGCGCGTGAAAAGCTCGGCGAACTGCGCGGCCTGCTGCGTCTTGGCATATCGCACGGCTCGTTCCAGAAGCAGGAAGCGCAGCAGATCATGGAATATCTGCGCCTGCTGAAGCCGGAAATTTTTGTCGAAGAACCCTACGACGTGTTTTCGCGCCTCGCCGCGTGGCTGCGTAATTTCTTCGTGCCGCCGCGTCCTGTGCCGCAACAGCAGCAACGCCAGTCGCGCTAAAGCGGTCCGGTTAAGACTCGCAGATGGCCGCCGCCTGCCGGTGGTCTCAGTCCCACATTTTCCTCAGCTTCGCCGCGATCTCGATCTTGGCCTGTGCGGCCGCAGCCAGCCCCGACGCCGTCGGCGCGCACGACACCGGCACACGCGGCCACGCATAAGCATCGAAGAGCGGCATCAGATGTGCCGGAATGAAGCGCGTGCGCGATGCCCACACGTGACGGTCGCCCATATGCGTCTGGTTGTGCACGTAAAAGCGTTGCGGCACGACGATGTGCAGATCTTCTTTAGCGCGCGTCATGGCCACGTACAAAAGGCGGCGCTCCTCGTCGATTTCCTCCTCGCTGCCGGTGCCCAGATCGGATGGAATACAGCCGTCGACGCCGTTCAGCACGAACACGTTGCGCCACTCCTGCCCTTTCGCCGAATGGATCGTCGACAGGATCAGATAATCCTCGTCGATCAGCGGTACACCGGATTCGTCGCTGGTGGCGTCAGGCGGGTCGAGCGTCAGTTCGGTGAGAAAACGTTCGCGCGACGCATAGGTGCCCGCAATGCTTTCCATTTGCAGCACGTCCGCGTGACGGACCGCCGCGTCCTCGTGATTGCGCTCGAGGTGCGGCTCGTACCACCGCCGCACCATTTCGAATTCCGCGGGCCACGGCGTCTGCCGTCCATACACGCTCGACATCAGCTTGACGAACGGGTGCCAGTCTTCCTGCGCGCGTGGCGGCGGAGCAAACGCGGCAAGCACGTTGCCGGCGGTTTCGACGGGATTGCCCGCGCCCGCGCCCGCGCGCGCGGCGATCTCGTCGAGCACCTTCGCGGCCGTGGCCGGCCCGACACCCGGCAGCAATTGCACGACCCGAAACCCGGCGACGCGGTCGCGTGGATTCTCCGCCCAGCGCAACACCGCGAGCACGTCTTTCACATGCACGGAATCGAGGAATTTCAGGCCGCCGAATTTGACGAACGGGATGTTGCGGCGGGTCAGTTCGACTTCGAGCGCGGCGCTGTGATGCGCAGCCCGGAACAGCACTGCCTGCGACTTCAGTTTCATACCCTGTTCGCGCGCCTCCAGCACCTGCTCGACGATGTAGCGCGCCTGATCCGCTTCATCGGCGACCGTGACGATGCGCGGACGCTGCGCCGATGTCTTGTCGGTCCACAGGTTCTTGGTGTAGCGCTCGCTGGCCAGCTCGATTACTGCATTCGATGCCGCGAGAATCGGGCTGGTCGAGCGGTAGTTGCGCTCCAGCGTGATCTGTCTCGCAGGCGGGTCGAAGTGCGCGGGAAAGTCGAGAATGTTGCGCACGGTCGCGCCGCGAAACGAATAGATGGACTGCGCGTCGTCGCCGACCACCGTCAGGCCGCGGCCGTCCGGCTTCAGCGCGAGCAGGATGGACGCCTGCAGGCGGTTGGTGTCCTGATACTCGTCGACCAGCACGTGATCGAAACGGCCCGACAGGTCGGCGGCGATGGCAGGCTCCGCGGCCATGTGCGACCAGTAGAGCAGCAGGTCGTCGTAATCGAGCACGCTTTGCTTCTGCTTGGCCTCGACATAGGCCGCGAACAGCATGCGCAGATCGGCTTCCCACTCGCGGCACCATGGGAATGCGGTGTTGAGCACGTGTGACAACGCCGCGCCCGTGTTCACCACCCGCGAATAGATCGCGAAACACGTGCCTTTCGCCGGAAAGCGCCGCTCCTTCGCCGACAAACCGAGTTCGTGGCGCACGAGGTTCATCAGGTCGGCCGAGTCTTCGCGGTCATTGATCGTAAAAGCGGGGGCAAGGCCGATCAGGTCGGCGTATTCGCGCAACAGCCGCGCGCCGACGCTATGAAACGTGCCCGACCAGGTGAGTCCTTGCGCGAGCGCAGCCCTTGAGCCAAGCGCGGCGCCGGCAATACGCGTCACGCGCCGCGTCATTTCGAGCGCCGCACGGCGCGAAAAGGTGAGCAGCAGGATACGGCGCGGATCAGCGCCCTTCACGACCAGGTTGGCGACGCGATGAGCCAGCGTATTGGTCTTGCCGGAACCCGCGCCCGCAATTACGAGCAACGCGCCCGGCGGCGTATGAGGCGAGTCCGCACCATATTCGACGGCTTCGCGCTGCGCGTCGTTGAGCTTGGCCAGCCAGCTGGCGGTGTCGGATGGCGGCGGCGATTCGGCGACAGAGAGCACGTTGGATTCGGGCGTTCAATGGATTCAGGATGGCGACGCATACTGTATATCCATACAACCTCACTTCACAAGCGACCCTTTTTTCTGGCGGCACGATCGGAGCGCGCACGCCGGCTACGCGGCCCGTGTTTGCTCAGGCGGATTGCTTGTTGACCGAAACCGCGCACCGCCGGTTCAGGCAAAGCAATGGCCCGTGCGCGCAGTCGCAGACGGGCCATTGGACGATGAAAACGAGCGCAATTTACACAATTAAGCGCGAACCCTATCGTCAGTCCTGCTTCTTTGCGTCCTTCACCGCGGCGTCGGCGTTCGCCTTGTCGGCGTCGGCCTGCGCATCGGTCTTTTTCTTGTCAGCCTTGGCTTGTGCGACAGCCGCCTTCTTGTCGGCCTTGGCCTGTTCCTTGGCCGCTTTCTTGTCAGCGTGGGTTGCCGGCGCAGCGGTCGGATCGCTCGCCTGAGCGAACGCAACCGACGACACGCAGCCGGCAAGCAGCGCGGCAACAATCTGATGCTTCGTAGCTCGAGTGATAGTCATGCGATACCTCCTTGCACCGTAACAGCAACGTTGAGCTCGCAACGTTAAACAGTTTCAACTCGCGCGGCGGCATGGCGGCAGCACGATCAGCCGCCACGCTGGAATTTCACCGGCGCATTCGTCAGCGGGCCTGACGCCCGCTGTTCGATGCCTGCCGTTGTGGTGTTAGTGCTTCGCGTCCGTGCCGTCCGTCGGGTCAGCGGGTTGGCCCTGCATGTTCATTTTCATTTCGTTGTTGGCAGTCTGCTTATCCGCCTTCTGGTTGATCTTGGCGTCGCGCACCTGCTCCTTGTATTGCGCCTTGGCGGCCTTCTGCTGTTCCTTCAGTTCAGCCTTGGACGCCTTCTTTGACGCGCGATACTCGGCGTTCGCCTGCGCATTGGCGTTGCGCTTCTGAACCAGCGGGTCGGTCGAGCCCGGCGCCGTCAGACGCATCGGCGGCGGGGTGACGGGCTGCGCGCCCGGCGCTGCAGGCGCGACGTCCGCACCTTGGGTCTGAGCCTGCATTTGTCCGTCGGCGCCCGGCTGCGCAGTTTGCGCGACAGCAGCGGTAGCGGCAAAGGCGCTCAGGGCGGTACCAATCAGAAGCGTGCGAATCTGGGTCATGTTAAGTCCTCTCTAGAGTTGTTATGACGCGGGCGTCATAGCGGCGGTCCGTCAATATGAAAAGCGTTCATGCGCTTTGCCCGGTCTGACTTTCACTTGAATACAGCGAACTTTACTACTGGTCTTCACTTTACGAGTGGAAAACTCGGACTGCGACTACTGTTACGCAAGGTTTCACTTTCCGACAAATGGATAACAACTGCTTGCAACTGCTTGCGCCATCCGGAAACTCACGGCGCGGTTTATCCAGGGCAAGCTTCTGGCTTATCATGCGAACCCCCGCCTGAAGGTGCAAACGACATGCCCAACCTGGATTTCACGCTGACCGGCGACTACGTCGAACTGCATAATCTCCTGAAGATAACGGGACTTGCGGACAGCGGCGGCTCCGCCAAGATGATGGTGGCGGACGGTGTAGTAACCGTCGACGGCCGCGTCGAAACACGTAAAACCTGCAAAATCCGCGCGGGACAGGTCGTGCTGCTAGGCGACACGCGAATCGCAGTGCACGAGGCCTGATGCGCCGCCTCGACCCGCGGCCGCCCACTCTCACCCGCCACGCCGCCGACACCGCGCGCCTCGCCGCGCCGCTCGCCATCGCGCAGCTGTCGCAAATGGCGATGGGCGTCACCGACACGATCCTGCTCGGCTCGCTCGGCCCGGATGCGCTCGCCGCCGGCGGCCTCGGCGCAAATCTGTTTTTCGTCGTGGTCACGCTGCTACAGGGCGTGCTGACGTCCGTGAGCGTAAGCGTCTCGCATGCACGCGGCGCCCGCGACGAGGAGCGCGTGCCGCACATCTACTGGACGGCGCTTGTGATGTCGGTGCTGCTCGCGCTGCCCGCGTTCATCCTGCTTTCGTTCGCCACACCCGTGCTGCTCGCGTTCGGCGAACCTGCGCTGCTTGCGCACAATGTCGGCGAATACGCGTCCGTGCTGCGCTGGGGCGCGCCCGGCAGCCTGATCGGCGTGGGACTGATGCGTTCGTTCCTGCCCGCAATCGGCGCGGCCAAACGGCTGCTGTGGGTGTCGCTCGTGAGCGTCGGCGTGAACGGCGTTCTGAACTATGGGCTGATCCACGGGGCGTATGGCCTGCCGCGCCTCGGCTTCGTCGGCTCGGCGGCCGCCACGTCGATCACCGTCTGGGCAAGCGCGCTCGTGTTGATGGCGCTGCTGCATCTGCGCCCGCGTTTCCGGCACTTCGTCGTCGCCACGCGGCCGAACGTGCCGTTAATGGGCGAACTGTTCGGCATCGGCTGGCCGGTTGCGATCACCTACGGCGTCGAGTCGACGCTTTTTCTCGCCACCGGCCTGATGGTCGGCCTGCTCGGCGAGTCGCAACTGGCCGCGCATCAGATCGCATTGAACGTGGCGTCGGTGGCCTTCATGGTGCCGCTCGCGATCGGTCAGGCCGCCAATGTGCGGGTGAGCTTCTGGTCCGGCGCCGGGCAGCCGCTCGCCGCGCGGCATGCCGGCTTCGTTGCGCTGGCACTGGGCGTCGCGTTCATGACGCTGTCGGGAATCGTACTGATCGCCGCGCCGCGCTGGATCGTCGGCCTGTATCTGCATCTCGACGACCCCGCCAACGCCGCGACAGTGAAGCTGGCGAGTTCGCTGCTTGGCGTCGCAGCAATTTTCCAGATCGTCGACGGCATGCAAACGGTCGGCTCGGGGTGTCTGCGCGGCCTCAAAGACACGCGCGTGCCGATGATCGTCGCGGCGTTCGGTTACTGGGCGATCGGTTTTCCGACCGGCTACACGCTGGCGTTTCACTTCGGACTCGGCGCGCGCGGTTTGTGGTGGGGACTGGCGGCCGGCCTCGCGAGCGTGGCGCTTCTGATGACCTGGCGTTTTCATCGGCTCTCGAGGACCCCCAAACCGTAGGCCTCGCTGCGCAATTACGGCGCAATATTTTCGCGCTCACGCCTCGCTGAGACCACCGGTCGGCGAGCCATCCGACCGGGTTCGACTCACGCAATAAAACATATCAGGAGATTCACGTCATGCTTGCCCGCGTCACCCGCTTATTCCCGCTCTGGGCGGTGCTCGTTTCGATCGCCGCCTACTGCTCGCCCGTTTCGTTCGCGGGCGTGGCGCCGCACGTCACCACGCTGTTGACGATCATCATGCTCGCAATGGGCGTCACGCTATCCGTGGCCGATTTTCAGCGGGTGTTCACGCGCCCTGCGCCGGTCATCGCCGGAATCGTGCTGCACTACCTCGTGATGCCGCTCGCCGCGTGCGCGATCGCCAAAGCGCTGCGCATGCCGCCCGATCTCACCGCCGGCATGGTACTGGTCGGCAGCGTGGCGAGCGGCACGGCGTCGAACGTGATGATCTATCTGGCGCGCGGCGACGTTGCGTTGTCGGTGACGATCAGCGCGCTCTCGACGCTCGTCGGCGTGTTCGCGACTCCGCTGCTCACGCGTCTTTACGTGGACGCGTCGATTGCCGTCGACGTGCACGGCATGCTGATGAGCATCCTGCAGATCGTCGCGCTGCCGATCGTGGTCGGGCTCGTGATCAACCATCTGTTCGGCCGGGCCGTGCGCAGGATCGAACCGGTTCTGCCGCTGGTTTCGATGGTGGCGATCCTGCTGATCATCGGCGCGGTGGTGGGCGGCACGCAGAAGAGCATTGCGTCGGTGGGTCTCGTGGTGATGCTGGGCGTGGTGCTGCACAACGGCATCGGCCTCCTTGGCGGCTATTGGGGCGGCCGTCTGCTCGGTTTCGACGAAGCCGTCTGCCGCACGCTCGCCATTGAAGTCGGCATGCAGAACTCGGGGCTCGCCGCCACGCTCGGCAAACTCTATTTCACGCCGATCGCCGCGTTGCCCGGCGCGCTGTTCTCGGTGTGGCACAACCTTTCGGGTTCGCTGCTCGCGGGATATTGGGCCGGACGTCCGGCAAAAGGCTCGACACAGCGGGATGAAGTGCGCGAGCCGAATATCAGCCGAAGCTAGGGCTTGACCTGAATGGGCGTGCCCTGTTCGCCAGCGCACGCCCGTGCCCCGACTCGATGCGAAGAACAGCGCCCGCTCGCCTGATTCCCCTTAGAATGCTTTGCACAACAGCGTGCGTGATTGCGCGGCGTTGTCATGAGAATTCGCGAATAACGGAGAACCAGCGTGTCGGGGCATCACAGTCAGAACAACAGCGCACTGCAACGCACGTGCGCATTCAGCACTACTGCTAGACATTTCTTCCTCTTGTGTTTTGCGACGGCATTTTTGACTGCCTGCGCGACGAAGCCGCCCGCCACCGCGTATGACAGGCACATCAGTCATGCACTGCCTGTCACCGAAAGCACGCCGCTGCGCAGCGCGCTCGCGCCGCTCGAAGCCGCGCATCCTGACGAGTCCGGCTTCCGCGTGCTGTCGAGCGGCACCGACGCGTTGCAGATGCGCATCGCTCTGGCCCGCGCGGCGACGAGGACGCTCGACATGCAGTACTACATTGCGAACGAGGACACCACCGGCAAGCTGCTGCTCGGCGCGGCGCTCTATGCAGCCGATCATGGTGTCCATGTGCGCATGCTGGTCGACGACCTGAACTTCAAGGACATCGACCGCGTGATGGCGGGACTGAATGCGCACCAGAACATCGAGATTCGCGTGTTCAATCCGTTTGGCAGTGCGCAGGAAGGCGTATTCGAACGCACGACGAACGTATTCACGCAGATCGGCCATTTCACGCGGCGCATGCATAACAAGGCGATGATCGCGGACAACCAGATCGCCATCGTGGGCGGCCGCAATCTCGGCGACGAATATTTCAACGCAAGCGAAACGCTGCAATTCCGCGACCTCGACGTGCTGGCCGCCGGCCCCATCACCGCCGACATCTCCGCGAGTTTCGACGATTACTGGAACAGCAGCATCTCGTATCCGCTCAGCGTGTTGAACAAGCAGAAGTTCGACGCGAAGGAACTGGACCAGACGCGCGACGACTTGCGCCAGCACTGGCGCACCCATGCCGACCCGTACAACGCGAAGCCGTTGAATGCCACGCCGCTCGCGTCGCAGATCAGCGGCGAGCAGCTTGGGCTGACGTGGGCGCGCGCCGAGTTCAAAGCGGACGAACCGGAGAAAATCGAGCACCCGTCGCCGGATTACGTAAGCCCGCCGATGAAGCGCCTCGCCGAGCTCATGCACGACGCGCAGAAAGATTTCCTCATCGTGTCACCCTACTTCGTGCCACACGAAGCGGGAGTGAAGTCGATCGGCGGCTTGACGCAGCGGGGCGTGCGCGTCGCGATCCTGACCAATTCGCTCGCCGCGACGGACGCCGTCGCCGTGCAGGCCGGCTACAGCCCGTTCCGGGTGCCGCTGCTGGAACAGGGCGCGGAGCTCTACGAATTCAAGCCGCAACAGCCCACGCCACTTGCAGGCATTGCCGGTTCGCGGTCGCGGGCGAGCCTGCATGCGAAAACTTACGTGATCGATCGCAAGATTCTCGTGATCGGCTCGATGAATCTCGATCCGCGCTCGGCTAACCTGAACACGGAACTGGCGCTCGTCATCCACAGCCCGGTACTGGCGGGCCAGGTCGCGGGCATTTTCGACCGCGCCACCGCGCCCGAAGCGAGCTATCGCGTCACGCTCGCCGACGGGGCGCAACTCGCCTATCTGCGCTCAATCGGCGCGCCGCTTTCGCCGCTCGTGTGGACGGATGTGGAAAACGGCGAGCGCCGCACGTACATCTTCGATCCGCAGGCGGGTTTGTACCGGAATGCGCTAACCGGGCTATTCTCCTTATTGCCTGTCAACGCAGAACTTTGAACCGCGGAGAGAACCATGACTGATGATGTACGAATGGAGCGCGACACGTTCGGTGAAATCGGCGTGCCGAACGCTCGTCTCTGGGGCGCGCAAACCCAGCGCTCGCTGCAGAATTTCCGGATTTCAACCGAGAAGCAGTCGCCCGAACTGATCACCGCGCTCGCCATCATCAAGCGCGCCGCCGCCGAAGTGAACCATGACCTCGGCGTACTCGACGAAGCCAAGGCCAAAGCCATCATTCAGGCGGCCGATGAGATCATCGAAGGCAAGCATCCGGAAGAGTTTCCGCTTGCCGTGTGGCAGACCGGCTCCGGCACGCAGACCAACATGAACCTCAACGAGGTGATTGCGAATCGCGCGAGCGAACTGCTCGGCGGCGAACGCGGCGAAGCGCGCAAGGTGCATCCGAACGACGACGTGAATCGCGGCCAGTCATCCAACGATGTCTTTCCCACCGCCATGCATGTGGCCGCCGCCTACGCGATCGTCAAGCATCTGCTGCCCGCGCTGAAGACGCTGCGCGACACGCTCGACGGCAAGGCGAAAGCGTTCGCCGGCATCGTCAAGATTGGCCGCACGCACTTGCAGGACGCCACGCCGCTCACGCTCGGCCAGGAGTTTTCGGGCTACGTGGCGCAACTCGATCACGGCATTCATCACGTGGAAGCGACGTTGCCGCATCTCTATGAACTCGCGCAGGGCGGCACGGCTGTCGGCACGGGTCTGAATGCGCATCCTCAATTCGCGGACAAGGTTGCGGCGGCCATCGGCAAGCTCACCGGTCTGCCGTTCGTGTCGGCACCGAACAAATTCGAGGTTATGGCAGCGGCCGACGCGCTGGTGTTCGCGCACGGCGCATTGAAGACGGTGGCGGCCAGCCTGAACAAGATCGCCAACGACATTCGTTGGCTCGCGAGCGGCCCGCGCTGCGGTCTCGGCGAACTGTCGATTCCCGAGAACGAACCGGGCAGCTCGATCATGCCCGGCAAGGTCAATCCGACACAGTCCGAAGCGCTGACCATGCTGTGCGCGCAGGTGTTCGGCAACGACGTCGCGGTGAATATCGGCGGCGCGAGCGGCAACTTCGAGCTGAACGTTTTCCGGCCGATGATCGCGCACAACGTGCTGCAGTCGGTGCGCCTGCTCGCCGACGGCGCGCACAGCTTCAACGACAATTGCGCGGTCGGTATCGAGCCGAATCGTCAGCGGATCAACTCGCTGCTCAATGAATCGCTGATGCTGGTCACGGCGCTCAATCCGCACATCGGCTACGACAAGGCCGCGCAGATCGCGAAGAAGGCGCACAAGGAAGGCACCACGCTGAAGGCGTCGGCGCTCGCGCTCGGCTATGTGACCGAGCAGCAGTTCGACGAATGGGTCAAGCCGGAAGACATGGTCGGCAATCCGGCGCCTTGAGTCGCTGACTGAATGACCAGCGCGCGCCGCGGTGAAAACGCGGTTCGCGCGCTGGTTCGCACGCGCTACTCAAACCTTGCCCTGCGCCACTTCCTCGGGCTTCAGTTCGACGATTGCATCGAGCGCTTCTTTCACGTCCATTGCGTACCTCGCGAGGCGCTTCTGTTCTTCCGTTTCCGGCACGAACGCGGGCACCGGCACCGGATGCCCGTTTTCATTGACCGCGACCATTACCACCAGGCAATCCGTGGTTTGCAGCAGTTCCCCGCCCTTGGGGTCGCCCGCGTGCACCGACACGTGGATGTGCATACTGGTGCGGCCCGTCGCCACGATGCGCGCGCGCAATTCGACGAGGTTGCCCACGAGAATCGGGCGGCGAAAGCGGATGTTGCCCACGCTGACCGTGACACAGTAGCGACTCGACCACACGGCCGAACAGGCGTAAGCGGTTTCGTCGATCCACTTCATCAACGCGCCGCCGTGCACCTTCCCGCCAAAGTTGACCGAGCTCGGCTCGGCCAGAAAACGGAAGGTGGTTTCCGAACGGTCCAGCGGCGCTGCGGGCTGAGTGCTCATGTTGACTCCGGTCAATCGGATGCATTGAAAGGAGGCGATTATACGAGCGCAATAATGACCGCGTCGCGGGTTAGACCCGGCTGGCGGAGCAGTTTTTTACCGGCGTCGCGCGGGCAACGCGGTTTGCATTTGATTTATCCGGCCCCACGCGCATCCACAAGCGCTTCAGCAAGCGCTTTAACCGCTCTGTCGCGGTGCGGACGCGGACATGAAGCGCTCACGATACTCAAGCGGCAACACGCCGAAACGCCGCACGAACGCACGCCGCAGGTTCTGCTCGCTGCCGAAGCCGCAGTCGGTCGCAATGCGCTTGAGCGGCTTGCGCGACTCGGCGAGCGCACGCGAAGCCGCCTCCAGACGCAGCGCCGACACGGTCCTCGCGGGCGTGCGGCCTACCTCGTCGACGTACCGGCGCGCGAAGGTGCGCGGACTCATCTGCGCACGCTCGGCGAGCCGCTCGACCGAGAGGTCGTCGCGTAGATGCGTGGCCATCCAGCTATGCAGCGCCTCGAACGGACCTTGCGCCGACGCCTGCGCGGCCAGCGCCGCGCTGAATTGCGACTGTCCGCCAGGCCGCTTCATGAACACGACCAGCCGCCGCGCCACCTGCATGGCGACCGGATGGCCGAAGTCTTCCTCGATCAGCGCAAGCGCAAGGTCGATGCCGGCCGTCACGCCGGCGGACGTCCAGATCACGCCGTTGGCGTTGTTGGCGTCGAGGTCGCTGGGCCCGTTGCCGCGCTCACCGTTGCGGCCTGTGCGCTGCCCGGCACGCCGATCATCGCCACCGCCCGCGTCACGGATGAAAATCGGGTCCGCGTCCACGCGCACGTTCGGGAAACGCCGCGCGAGATGCGGCGCGTCGCGCCAGTGCGTGGTCACACGTCGGCCGTCGAGCAGACCAGCGGCCGCCAGATAGAACGCGCCCGTGCAAACCGAACACACGCGCCGCGCCCTGCGCGCATTGGCGCTGATCCACGCGACGAGTTCCGGCTGCAACGTGCAGCCGGCATCGACCGGCACACCGGGGACGATGAGCGTGTCGATCGGCTGATTGTCGAGCGAGTCGAGCCGTTCAGTGACAACCGGCAAGCCGGGGAAGGTTTGCAGCACGCCCCCGTCGATCGATGCCACCGTGGTGCGATATGCGACAGCTCCAGCGGCGCTGCCGTTCGTCGCGCCGGCCGCGTCCGGTGCTGCGCCGCTTGCCGCCGCCACGGTCAACTCCGCGCGCCAGAACGCTTCGAGCGGTCCGCACGCGTCGAGCAGCACGAGATCCGGCGCAACTGCGAAAACAATATGCCGTGCAGCCATCAGGACGCGACCTCCGTTATCTGCCGCTTGCGCGACCATGCGTAGGCGAGCGTCGCGAGCGCAGCCACGCCGAGCAGTGGAAAAATCGCCGCGTTGATGGTCGCCCAGCCGAAGCGCGCGAGCAATTGCCCGGCAAACAGCGAACCGAGCGCCGAAAACGCGAACGTCGTGAACTCGCTGGCCGCCTGCGTCCTGGCGCGCTCGGAGGGCCGGTAAGACTGCGCGAGCAGGGTCGATCCGCCGACGAACATGAAATTCCAGCCGACGCCGAGACAGGCGAGCGCCGCGTAAAAGTGCGGCAGATCGGTCGAGCGCAAGGCGAGCACGCCGCACAGCGCGGACAGCCCGATGCCCGCGCCGATCACCTTGAGCACGCCGTAACGCGCAATCAGCCGCGCTGAGAACAGCGACGGCGCGAACATGCCGACCAGATGCCACTGGATGATCGCCGCGCCGTCGCCGATCGTATGGCCGCACGCGACGGCGGCGATCGGTGTCGCGGTCATCACGAACATCATCACGGCATAACCGAGGGCGTTGTTCGCGAGCGCCGCGGCAAAGATTGGCTGCCGCACGATGGCGCCGAGCGGCCGCGCAGGTTCCCGCGCGGCGCTCGCATTGACGACGGGCGCGGCGTCGCGATAGAGCAGCGTGAGCAGGCCGATGGTCAGGAGCGCGAACGCCGTCACTAGTGCATAGGAACCCGCGAACGCAACCGGCGCCAGCCAGTCCTTGCTCCACGCGGCAAGCAGCGGGCCGCAGACGGCGGCCACCACGCCGCCCGTCAGGACCGTCGAGATCGCGCGGCCTTTGGCCTCGACGCCGACCATGTCCGCGGCCGCAAGACGGTAATACTGCGCAAACGCCTGGAACACCCCGACCGTCGACGTGCCCGCGCAAAATGCCCAGAAACTATGGTGGAAGATCGCCCACACGGACACCGCGCCGCCGAGCGCGCCGACGCTGGCACCGAGCACGAAACCACCACGCCGGCCAATGCGCGCCATCAGGAACGACGCGAAGATCGTCGTCAATGCGGCGGCGAGCGTGATCAGCGAAAACGGGAGCGTCGCGTAGGCTTTGTCGTCGGCGAGCGTGTAGCCGACCAGACCGGTCAGCGTGAGATCGATCGATACGGACGACGTATAGAGCGCCTGGCACACCGCGAGCACACGGGCGGCGCGGCGGCCGTGCGGGTCCGGTCCGGGCGGGGTGGTCGCAGCCATGGAACCCGCGCGTCCAAAGCGATCACGCGTTGTGGCTGCAAGGTCGCCCGAAGCGGCAGTGGGAACAGTCAGGACGGAGGGAGCGCGGGTCGGCATGGGGGCGAAACCGGGACGGCGAAGGTGGCAATGCCCAGATCGTCACATGGTCACGAATGGCAGTCGTGACAATCATGTATCAATTTCTGCCAGTCGTGTCGCCAGTTCCGCTGAACGCGCGCCCTCGGCCGAATCGCGCATTACTTATGGAACGTGATGCCTTCATCGATAGTGCCGTACATCGTGATGCTGCCGGTGCCTGCGCCTGAATCCGACGCGCCGCCTTGCGCGCACGCGCTGACCAGCATGACGACAGCCGCGATGGCGAAAAGAGTTTTCATGACAGCGCATTCCCGCTAGGACAGAAGCCGATTCTAGCCTGGCGGCTCCGGCATCCGTCGCAATGGGCGACGGTGTTCCTGAGGCTACGACGGTTACGGCGGTTTTTGCCGAGCAATACGAAATGGCTGCTGACCCGCACGATTCCCGGCGGCGGGCAGACGAGCTTACAGGCCGTCCGGGATCTCCTGGCCGTTACGTTCGATGCTTCACGCGATCCTGAAACATCGAATACCGCAGCCGGATACAGTGGCTGAATGGGCGCTCAACCGCGCCGCCCGCAGCTGGACATGAAAGAACCGGAGACATGTATGGCAGCCTCGCTGACAGACGAGAACAACCACTTCCCTGGTCTCACCCGGATCGCCGCATTACTCGCCGATCCCGGTCGCGCCGCGATGCTCTGGGCGCTGATGGACGGCAGCGCCCGGCCAGCCGGTGAATTGACGATGATCGCGGGGCTGTCGCCGTCGGCGGCGAGCGCCCACCTCGCGCGCCTGACCGACGGCGGTCTGCTCGCGCTCGACGTGCGCGGGCGACATCGCTACTTCCGGATCGCGTCGCCGGATATCGCGGCAACGATCGAAGCGCTCGCCAATGTCGCGCAAGTCAGCGCGCCGCAACGAACGGCGCCCCAGCCACGCACGGTGCCGCTCGATATGCGCTACGCCCGCACATGCTATGACCACATGGCCGGCGAACTGTCGGTGCAAATTTTCGAGCGGATGGTGGAGCGCGGGCTGCTGACGCCCGACGGCACGTCCCTCGACGCCACGCCCGCCGGCGCCGCACGCTTCGCCGACTGGGGCATCGACATGGCGCTGCAGAAAAGCCGCCGTCGCCGTTTCGCCTGCACCTGCCCGGACTGGAGCGAGCGCCGGCCGCATCTGGGTGGCGCACTCGGCGCGGCGCTGCTCGATTCGTGGTACGCGCAAGGTTGGGTCGAGCGCACGGCGCGTCCGCGAATCTTGCGGATCACGCCGTTGGGGCATCGCCATTTCGACGCATTTCTCGCCGCGTAAGACGCGTCGCATTCCGTCGTTACGCGCCGCCGCCATTACAAGAAATCTTCAATACGCTTACGAATTCCGTCATCGAGACCTTTTGTTACACGCTGATGCGACGGCCTTACAAAACTGGGCGCCTTGAAACAAACGCTCCGGGTAGAGTGGTTTCCGGGATGCTGCCATTGCAGCACCGGCTGGAGATAAATCATGAAAAAAGCGACCACACACACTCGTCCAACACGCCGCGCGCTCGGCTACACGCTGATCGCCACCGCCGCATTGCTCCTTGCCTCGCAGGCCGGCATGGCGCAGGAAGCGCCTCCGGGACCGGGGCAAATACCGGAAAGCGCCACGCAGAACACCGATCCACCCTCACGTGTCGCACGTTTGAACTACACGGCGGGCACCGTCACGACGGAGCCGGCCGGCGCGACCGACTGGTCATATGCGCAGATCAACCGCCCGCTCACCACCGGCGACCAGTTGTGGAACGACCAGAATGCACGCTCGGAACTGCATATCGGCTCGACCGCGGTACGGCTGGGCCCATCCACCAGTCTCGATCTGCTCAACCTCGATGACAACAGCGCGCAACTCAAAGTCGCGCAAGGCACGCTGTCGGCGCGCGTGCGGGAAATGCCGCCCGGCTCCAGCTATGAAGTCGATACACCGAATCTTGCGCTCGGCCTGAACGGGCCGGGCGACTATCGCGTCGACGTCGCACCGGACGGCAGCAGCACGACCGTCACCGTGCGCAGCGGCAGTGCGACCGTCTATGGCGACAACGGCCAGGTGCCGATCGCGGCCGGCCAGCAGATCCGCTTTGCCGGCACGAGCCTGCAACAACTCGCCAACAGCGGCGCGCCCGGACTCGACGGCTTCGACCAGTGGGCCGCGAGCCGCGACGCCGCCGAAGACCGGTCGGTCTCGGCTCGCTATGTGTCGCGCGACATCCCAGGTTACGAAGATCTCGACGCGAACGGCACGTGGCGCGAGAGCCCGCAATACGGTGAGGTGTGGGTGCCGCGCGCGACGCCCGCGGGCTGGGCGCCCTATCACGACGGCCACTGGGTGTGGCAGGCGCCGTGGGGCTGGACCTGGGTGGACGACGCGCCGTGGGGCTTCGCGCCGTATCACTACGGCCGCTGGGCCTACGTCGACGATTCGTGGGCGTGGGTGCCGGGACCGCTCGTCGCCACCGCGCCGCCGGTCTATGCGCCGGCGCTGGTCGCCTTCGTCGGCGGCGGCGGAGGCGGAGTCGACTGGGGCGTGGATCTGGCGATCGGCGGTGCGGTGGCGGCCGGTGTCGCCTGGTTCCCGCTGGGTCCGGGCGAGCCGTGGCATCCGCATTGGGGCGGCCAGGATCACTGGAGCCCGCGTTACTACGAACGCGTGAACCAGACGACCATCGTCAACAACTACAACCGCAACGTGAATGTGACCAACATTCACAACACGTACATCAACTACCGCGCGCCGGGCGGCGTGACGGCGGTGCCGGCGACAGCGTTCGTCCACGGTCAGCCGGTCGGGCGTTTCGCGCAGAAGGTCGATCCGCAGCAATGGCATAACGCCCGGATCAATCCGGGCGGGCCGGGGATCGCGCCGGTGCGCGAGAGTTTCGGGCCGGGTGCGCGCAATGCCAGCTACCGTCCGCCTGTAGCCGTGATGTCGCGTGCGGTGGTCGCGACGCGTAATCCGGCGACGCCGGCCGCCTATCACGACAGCCTCGCGCAACGCTTTGCGCAGTCCGGCGGACGTGTGCCGGGCGCGGGGCAGCCGATCGTGCGGACGTCCGTTCCCGCGCATATGGCCAGTGGGCCAGGCGCATTGCCGGTGCAGAACGTGCGCGTCGTGCAGTCGCATATGGCGGGTCGCATGCCGGGTGCGGCGCCAGGCGCGCCGGTCGGGCCGAACGGCACGATCGTGCAGCAGGCAGGCCAGCGGCCCGCAGTGGCGCAGGGCGCGGAACGCGGCGGCGAGCCACAGGCGCGACCCGGGACGCCGCCGCAGATGGCGAATCAGCGTGAGCAGCCGGGCGAAGGAGCGCATCCGTCGAATGGCGTGCCGCGTCCGCCGCAGGCGAATGCGAATGCTGGCAATCGCGCAAATTTCGCGCAGCAGCAACAGCAGCGTGGCCTGCCGCAGCAGCCGGGTCAGCCAGAAGCGCAGAACGACCGCCACGAGCCGGCATGGACGCAGCCGCATGCGCCCATGGCGCAGCAACGCCGACCGCAGGAAGAGGCGGCACGTCCGGGCGGCGCGCCGCGGGCCGAGCAGAATCCGGCGGCGCAGCAGCAGGCGCGCCAGGAGGAAGCTCGCCCGCAACAGCCGGTTCAGGCTCCGCACCCGCCCGAAGCGACAGAGCCGCGTCAGGCGCAAGTGCATGCCGAGCAGCCGCAGCGACAGGAGTACCACCCCCAACCCGCCGCGCAACCGCGACCGGAGCCGCGTCAGGAATCGCGTCCTGAACCGCATCAGCAGCAAGGCCAGCAGCAGCGGCAGGAATTCCATCCGCAGCAGCAGGCGCGTCCTGAGCCGCGTCCGCAGCAGGCGCAGCAGCCGCGCCCACAGCCGCAGCCTCAGCCGCAACATGCCGAGCAGGCCCGTCCGCAGCCGCAGCACGCCGAGCAGCACTCCGGCGGTGGCGGCCACGACGAGCATCACCGAGGCTAGGCAGGTCCGTCTCGCGCGTCAAAGCGCGGGTCAATGGGAGCGGCAAAAAAATCCCCGCGATTCACATCGCGGGGATTTTTTCTACATGCGCTCAGTGCGCAAGTGCGGCTTGAAAACCGTCAAACGGCCATGGGCGCGGTCAACGGCTCATGATGCTGGTAACCCACCAGCGAAAAATCCGATGGCTCAATTTTTTCGAGCCACTGCGGCTCGTACACGCCGGTTTTCGCATACTCGGGTACGCGTTCCGAGATTGCCAGCGTGGGACTGGCGTAAGGCTCACGCGTGAGCTGCTGTTGCAGCATGTCGAGCTGGTTCTCGTATATATGCGCGTCGCCGATGAAGTACGTGAACCAGCGCGGCGTATAACCCGTGAGCCGCCCGACCAGATGCAACAGCGCCGCGCCTTCGGTCAGATTGAACGGCGTGCCGAGGCCGACGTCATTGCTGCGGATATACAGGCACAGCGAGATTTCCTTGCGCGCGACGTTCGGCAGGAACTGATACAGCAGATGGCACGCCGGCAGCGCGATCTGATCCAGGACAGCCGGATTCCACGCATGAAACAGAATGCGCCGGTCGGCCGGGTTCTGCATGATGGTGTCGAGGCACTGGCGCAACTGATCGATGGCCTTGTAGAGCAGCACCTTGCGGCCGCCCTCTTCGTCGAACTCCGTCACGACCTGGAAACCGCGTGACGCTGCGTCGGCGAGCTGTGCGCTCGCGCTTGCGTCCAGCACCTTGTAAGCCGGCCACTGACGCCACTGCACGCCGTACACGGCGCCGAGATCATCCGGGCCTTCACGGTAAGGATTGGCAAGCCATTGCGGATTCTGGTTCGCATTGGCGTCCCACACCTTGCAGCCGAGGTCGCGAAAATCCGCGGCGCTGCGCGACGCACGCAGAAAGCCGACGAGTTCGCCAATGGCCGACTTGAACGCCAGCTTTTTCGTGGTGACCGCGGGAAAGCCCTGCTGCAGGTCGAAGCGCAACATCGCGCCGGGCATGCCGATCGTGCGGATGCCGGTGCGGTTTTCCTGCCACGTGCCGGTGTCGAGAATCGTGCGGACGAGGTCGAGGTATTGGTTCATGCGGGGTTTCCTTCGACGACGCGCGGATCAGTTGGCCGATTGCGCGACGGGGGATTGAGCGAAAGCCCGATTTTAACAAGCGCAGCGGGACACCGCGTGCCGAAGCAAGCGGCAACGCCACAAGAAAGGTGGGAACACTGCGGTAACGGTTGATGTGCTGCAATCCACCGGCCGCTCAACGCGCGGTGGGTGGAATACGCGCGTGGAGCGATCATCGTTTGCGCGGACGCCACAAGAATCGGCGCGTGCGCTATCGCGACATCCATCAAAGCCACGATGCCGGCGCACCCGACCTGCAAGCGCGAACCGACGCTTCAAAGATGCGGCACCGATGCCGGCAACTCGCCATGCGGTGCGGCGAGCGGCTCGCCTTCCATGTGGCGCATGCCATGTGAACACAGCAGACGGTAAAGCGTCACGCGCGAGATGCCGAGTTCCTGCGCGGCATCGCCAAGCCGACCACGATGACGCAGCAGCGCGAGTTCGATTGCCTGACGCTCGGCCGCTTCACGCGCCTGCGCGAGCGACACCGGCACGATTTCAACGTATTCGGCCAGCTCCAGATCGCGGGCAGTGATCGCCCGCCCTTCGGACATGACGATCGCGCGCCGAACCCGGTTGATCAGTTCGCGCACGTTGCCTGGCCAGCCGTAGTTATGCAACGCGGCGATGGCATCCGGCGCGAAACCCCGCAGACGCCGGCTTGCATCTTTCTTGAAGCGCTCGAGCATGTGCCGCGCGAGCAGTTCGATGTCCTTGCCACGCGCGCGCAGCGGCGGCTCGTCGATCTGCAGCACGCAAAGACGGTGATACAGGTCCGAACGGAAACGCCCTTCGATCATCGCGGCGGTCATGTCCACGTGAGTGGCCGAAATGATCCGCACGTCGACGTCGATCGCGGCGTGGCCGCCGAGACGCTCCACTTTGCGCTCCTGCAGGAAACGCAGCAGGCTCGCCTGACTTTCGAGCGGCAGGTCGCCGATTTCGTCGAGAAACAGCGTGCCGCCGTTGGCCGCTTCGACGCGACCGATCTTGCGCTGGTTCGCACCGGTGAACGCGCCGCGTTCATAGCCAAAGAGTTCGGACTGCAGCAGATGCGGCGGAATGGCGCCGCAATTGATCGGCACGAAGGGCGCTTCGCGGCGCCCGGAACGCGCATGAATGGCGACCGCCGTCAATTCCTTGCCCGTGCCCGACTCGCCGGAAATGAACACGGGAGCGTCGGTCATGGCCACTTTGCGGATGGAGCGGAACAGCGCAAGCATAGCGTCGCACGAGCCGACCATTTCGCCTTCGGCACCTTGCGACCCGTCGTTCGACGCGGGTTCGCCCAGCGAGATCATGCCGTACGCATGACCGACCGAATCGACGATGCGTTCGCCCGAATACGGGACCGTCACATAATCAAAACAATAGTCGCGCACGAGGCGGCGCAGCGCGGCGTCCTGGAGTTGACCCGGTGTGGTTGCCGCGACCCAGCCGACGTTCGGCATAGTCAGGCAGGATTCGAATGCGGCGATTTCATGCGGCTGAAAGTCGCTCGACAGATCAAGCAGGCCGCCCGCTGCCGTTCCGGCGCGAACTGCCCGGCGCACGTCGCGCGCCGACCCGACGACTTCGACATGCCAGCCGCGTTGATGAAAGCGTGTGTTGAGTTCCGCGCTTGGATCGCGCGAAACGTAAATCAGTTGCCGCGTTGCGGGTTCCATTATTCAGATCCTCTCGTCAACGAACGTTAAGGATGATGCACGCACCTGAACCGAAATTCAGACACGCTGACTCGTTCGGGATTCGCGAATCGCAAAAACCGAACGGCCATTCCATTCCGTGCGGACAGCTGATCCCCAATAAAGCGGCGTGTGTGTTTTTGAACGGCCCGTTAGCGGGCTTTTTTAAATCTGATGCTGTTTTTCGAGAGCTTACTATACACCCGCCAACTGGAAAACCTTTATGCGAATTTAATGCGCTACTCCTTGTCCAACAAGGCTCGCCGTTTCCCAAGCGTTCTTCAGCTGACGAATAAAAACCCGGTGGAAGCGCTTTCTTCAAGTTAACGCTTAGGTATATCGTACCGTATGATTAAACCCTTCGGTATTTTATGCTGCGACCCGGTATTGAAACGCTTTATCCACTTTCAGTGCATGCGACAAATGCAAAACGAATGGGACATTCGTTGTGGGACCAGGCTTTTGCACCGTCATCAAGCTTTGATGCAATCCACCAGTCGCCCATGCAAGTCTGCATCCCGTCGGGCGCCGCCGCTGCAGTGATACGCGCGGCGACAACCTATTTCGCGACGCTGCTTGCCGCCCCACTGAGCGTAACCACACATGGCCATTCATCGAAGAAATTAGCGCGAACAAATTCGCGGTGCAAACAGCACCTGTGGCGTACCCAACACACCGCGTTCAAAAGACAAAACATGTGCTGTCCCGGATCAACACCAATGGCGCGCGAGCGTCGCGCACTACGAGCCGATCCCGGCGACAGCGTTTCCGATTCGCTGCGGCCGTATGCGGCTCATGTAGAATCAGTGAGTTACGTTCCCCTTTCCATTCGATGACGACGCTCACCCTGATCGTCGCTCGCGCCAATAACGGCGTGATCGGCCGCGACAACCAGTTGCCCTGGCGACTGCCCGAAGACCTCGCGTTCTTCAAGCGCACTACCATGGGCGCGCCCATCATCATGGGTCGCAAGACGCACGAATCGATCGGCCGGCCGTTGCCGGGTCGCCGCAACATCGTCGTGACGCGCGACGCCACGCGCCGCTTCCAGGGCTGTGACGCCGCCACCACGCTCGAAGAGGCGCTCACGCTCGCCGCGCAGGATCAGGCACCGGAGGCTTTTCTGATCGGCGGTGCGCAGTTATATACGGAAGGTTTGCGCCAGGCGGACAAACTCATCGTGACGGAGATTTCCGCCGACTTCGAAGGCGACGCGACCTTCCCGGAACTCGACGCAAACGAATGGGAAGAAGTTGCACACGAAACGCATCGCGCGGACGCACCGAATGATTTCGACTACGCGTTCGTCACGTATAAGCGCAAGGGCGCCTGAGCGCGCTGAGAGATTTCAGCCGTAAAAAAACGCCACGCACTTCAAATGCGTGGCGTTTCTGTTGATGGGTATCGATGGGGTATTCGCAAAGACAGCGCTTACTGCCCGGCAATCGTCATGCGTTCGATCAGTACCGAACCGGTCTGCTTGGTGCCGCGGGTAATCGTATCCGCACCGATTGCGACGATATGGTGGAACATCTCCTGCAACGTGCTCGCCACGGTGATTTCTTCGACCGGGTACTGGATCTTGCCGTTCTCCACCCAGAAGCCCGACGCGCCGCGCGAGTAGTCGCCCGTCACATAGTTCACGCCCTGCCCCATCAGTTCGGTGAGCAGCAGCCCGGTGCCGAGCTTGCGCAGCATCTCCTCGAAGTCGTCCTCGGGACGCGTGCTGGAACTGCGCAGCGACAGGTTATGCGAGCCGCCCGCATTGCCGGTGGTCTGCATGCCGAGCTTGCGCGCCGAGTAGGTGGACAGGAAGTACCCCTCCACCACGCCGTCTTTCACCACCGAACGGTTTTTCGTGCGCACGCCCTCTTCGTCGAACGGCGCGCTGCCCATCGCGCGCTTGACGTGCGGGTCCTCGACCACCTGCACATGCGGCGCGAACACCGGCTTGCCGAGACTGTCGACGAGGAACGAGGTCTTGCGATATAGCGCGCCGCCGCTCGTTGCCTGCACGAATGCGCCGAGCAGACCCGCGGCGAGCGGCGCTTCGAACAGCACCGGCACCTTGCGCGTATCCAGACCGCGCGCCCCGATGCGGGCGAGCGCGCGTTGCGCCGCGTAACGGCCCACCGCTTCCGGATCGGCCAGCTGATCGGCGCTGCGGGTAGACGTGTACCAGTCGTCGCGCTGCATGTTGCGCCCACTGCCGGCAATGGGCGCGCACGCAATGTAGTGGCGCGAATACGGATAGCCCGCCAGAAAGCCGCGCGACGTTGCCAGAACGAATTGCGAATGCTGCGCCGAAACGCTCGCGCCTTCCGAGTTTTTGATCTGCGGATCGGTGGCGAACGCCGCGTCTTCCGCGCGACGGGCAATGTCCACCGCCTCGTCCGCAGACAGATTCCACGGGTGATACAGGTCGAGGTCGAGCGGATGCTTCTCCAGCAGATCCGCTTCGGCGAGGCCTGCGCAATCGTCTTCCGCGGTGAAGCGCGCGATGTTGTAGGCCGCCGCGACCGTGTCCTTCAACGCCTGTGACGAAAAGTCCGACGTGCTCGCGTTGCCGCGCTTGTTGCCGATGAAAACCGTGACGCCGACCATCTTGTCGCGGTTGTGCTCGATCGTCTCGACTTCGCCGCGCCGTACGGAGACGGACAGCCCGTCGCCTTCGGAAATTTCAGTTGCCGCATCGGTGCCGCCCAGCGACTTCGCGTGACGAAGGATGTCCGAGGCGATTTCCTTCAGTTCATCCTGGGTGTGCGGAAAAAAGCGCTGCTTGACGTCCATGTCTGCTGCCATTGTGGTTGCCATCCTGTTCGGGCCGAGCGGCCCTGTGTTCGCCTGTTTGCCTGTGTGTTCGACTGTGTGTTCGCCCGTCACGCAACCGCTCGACCAGCTTGCGCGCTCATCTGCGTGCCGATGGCATCCCGCGATCATAGCAAGGTAAGCGATGCCGTACCTGGCATTCGCGACGCGGTTCAGGCAGCGCCGCGAGGGCCGCGCGTTTTCACGATGTCACGCGCCCGGACATCTGCGCGTCGCACGCCGCCGCACAGGTGCGCTGTGAAACGCCACGAACGCCCGCGCGGCGGTACGGCAGCACGGCGGGTTTCGCAGGCTCGGCACGCTACAATATCGGCATGACACGCAAAACCCGCATTCAACCCATCGAGACCGCCGAGCCGGAAATCGACGAGAACGGTTACGACCGTCCCAGCAAGTCCCAGCTCAAGCGTGAAATGCATGAGCTGCAGGAACTGGGCGCCGCATTGATCGCGCTGCCCAAAGACGCGCTCAAGCGCATGCCCATGCCCGAAAAGCTCGACGACGCGGTGCGCGAAGCGCGCCGCATCACCGACCACGAAGGCAAGCGCCGCCAGCTGCAATACGTCGGGCGCGTAATGCGCTCGCTGCTGGACGAGGAAACCGCCGCCTTGCGCACCGCGCTCGACACCCACAACGGCGTCAACAAAGCGGAAACGGCCAGGCTGCACTGGATTGAACGCACGCGCGAAAAGCTGCTCGCCGACGACGCCGCGCTGACCGAGTTCATTCGCCAGCACCCGCACGCCGATCCGCAGCAGGGCCGCACGCTGATCCGCAATGCGCGCAAGGAGGCGCAGCAAAGCAAGCCGCCGCGCTACTTCCGCGAACTGTTCCAGTGGATCAAGAACGCCGACGGGCCGTCTGCCGCGGCTGATTCCGAAGTCGATGAAAGTCTGGAAGACGACGATGACGACCGCGACGACTGACGCTGCGCCAACGCCGGCGCGGCGGGACCCCGACGAAATCGTCATCGGCCTCGTGTCGATCAGCGACCGGGCGTCGGCGGGCGTCTACGAGGACAAGGGCATTCCCGCGCTGCAGGAATGGCTCGGCGCGGCGTTGTCCTCGCCGTTCCAGGTAATCACGCGTTTGATACACGATGATGCGGCCGTTATCTCGGCCACGCTGGTCGACCTCGTGGACGAAGTGGGCTGCGATCTCGTGCTGACCACCGGCGGCACCGGTCCGTCGCGGCGCGACGTGACGCCGGAGGCGACGCTCGCGGTTGCCACAAAGGAAATGCCCGGTTTTGGCGAGCAGATGCGCCAGATCAGCCTGAATTTCGTGCCGACGGCCATTCTGTCGCGCCAGGTCGCGGTCATCCGTGAAACGCCTACGCACGCGGCGCTCATCATCAATCTGCCGGGACAGCCGAAGTCCATCAGGGAAACGCTGGAAGGTCTGCGCGACGGCGAAAGCGGCGCGGTCAAGGTGCCGGGCATTTTCGCCGCGGTGCCGTACTGCATCGACCTGATCGGCGGCCCGTATGTCGAAACTCGCGCCGACGTGGTGAAAGCCTTCCGGCCGAAGAACGCGGTGCGCGCACCCCGGCCGGTTTGAAGACTTGCCGCCTGACTTAACGGTTCGGGTATGACGTGTTACGCGCCGCTCGCGCCATCAGGTGTCGACTGAATCAGGAAATGCTGGCGGTAGTACTTGAGTTCGTCGATCGACTCGTGAATGTCGGCGAGCGCCGTGTGCATCGCGCGCTTCTGGAAGCCCTTGTAGATTGCCGGCTGCCAGCGGCGGCACAGTTCCTTCAGCGTGCTCACGTCGAGATTGCGGTAATGGAAGAAGCGCTCCAGATCCGGCATCCAGCGCGCCATGAAGCGGCGGTCCTGGCAGATCGAATTGCCGCACATCGGCGACTTGCCGGGCGGCACGTATTGCGCGAGGAAGTCGCGAATCTGCTCGGTGGCATCGGCCTCGCTCACCGTCGACGCTTTGACCCGGTCGATCAGCCCCGAGCGACCGTGCGTGTTCTGATTCCACTCATCCATCGTGGCGAGCGTTTCGTCGGTCTGATGAATCGCCAGCACCGGGCCTTCCACCATCCTGTCGAGCGTGGAGTTCGTCACCACCACCGCGATTTCGATGATGCGGTCGGAATCGGGCTCGAGCCCGGTCATTTCCATGTCCAGCCAGACGAGATTCATGTCGCTGCGCACGAGCGGCGGCTGGTCGGTGGAGGCGAGGATGTCGGTCATGAAGGCAATCCCGTAGCCAGGCAGACGGCTTGCTGTCATTCCTTGCTGCAAGTCCGTATGCCGAGGCGAAGTTCGTATGAAAGCGGTTTAAGGGCGTTCCCGCCGGCAGGCAGGAAGGAACATATAATTCTCGCATAGTTAACACGGAATCCCCGGATGCCTACCCTGTACTTCACCGTTCTGTTCGTCATTGCCGTGGTGGCGATGGTCGGCACCAAGTTGTGGCTCGCGTCGCGGCAGATCCGCTTCGTCGCCGCGCACCGTGAACAGGTGCCGAGCCAGTTTGCCGGCACCATTGCGCTGAGCGCGCACCAGCGCGCCGCGGACTACACCGTCGAACGCACCCGCCTCACCATGGCCGAAATCGTCGTCAGCGCGGCGGTATTGATCGGGCTCACGCTGCTTGGCGGCGTGCAGGCGCTCGACATGGCAATCTCCGACTGGATCGGACGCGGCTACCTCGGCCAGATCGCGCTGGTTGCCGCGGTGATTGCGATCACGAGCGTGATCGATCTGCCGTTCGACTATTACCGGCAGTTCGGCATCGAGCAACGCTTCGGCTTTAACCGGATGAGCAAGCGGATTTTCTTCCTCGACCGCATCAAGGGAGTGCTGCTCGGCGCGGCATTCGGTCTGCCGCTGCTATTCGTCGTGCTGTGGCTGATGAACCAGGCAGGCAGCCTGTGGTGGCTGTGGACGTGGGTCGTATGGGTCGCATTCCAGATGCTCGTGCTGGTGCTGTATCCGTCGTTCATTGCGCCGCTCTTCAACAAGTTCGAACCGCTCAAGGACGAAGCGCTGAAAAACCGTATTGAAGCGCTGATGCAGCGCTGCGGCTTCGCTGCGAAAGGTCTGTTCGTGATGGACGGCAGCCGCCGTTCAGCGCACGGCAATGCGTATTTCACTGGCTTCGGCGCCGCCAAGCGGATCGTGTTCTTCGACACACTGCTCGCGCGGCTGTCGGGCAGCGAGATCGAAGCGGTACTCGCGCACGAACTCGGCCATTTCAAGCGCCGTCATGTCATCAAGCGAATGCTCGTGACGTTCGCCATCAGTCTCGTCATGCTCGCGCTGCTTGGCTGGCTGACACAGTGCGTGTGGTTCTACGAAGGACTCGGCGTGCGGCCCTCGCTGGTTGGCGGCAACAGTGGACTGGCGCTGGTGCTGTTCTTCCTTGCGTTGCCCGTCTTCCTGTTCTTCGTGACGCCGCTTGGCAGCCTGAGTTCGCGCAAGCACGAGTTCGAGGCGGACGCGTTCGCCGCCACGCAAACCGATGCGCAAGACCTCGTGAACGCGCTCGTCAAACTGTACGAGGACAATGCATCCACGTTGACACCGGATCCGCTGTACACCGCGTTCTACTATTCGCACCCACCAGCGTCGCAGCGGATCGACCGCCTGCTGCGACACGCATGAGCGGCCGGTCCCCCAAAGCGGCGCGCGCGTTATCCACTACGCGCGTGGTCGGCCTCGTGATTGCCGCGCACGGCCGCCACTATCTCGTCGCCCCCGACGACGGCGCGCCGATGCTCCAATGCTTTCCGCGCGGCAAGCGCAGCGAAGTGGCGGTCGGCGATCGCGTGATTTACGAGCCGACGTCGGCGGACCAGGGTGTGATCGTCGAAATCGGCGAACGGCGCAATCTGCTGTATCGCTCGGACCAGTACAAGTCGAAGCTTTTCGCGGCGAATCTCGATCAATTGCTGATCGTGCTCGCTACCGAGCCGCATTTCAGCGAAGATCTGCTCGGGCGCGCGCTGGTCGCGGCCGAGGCGCACGAGTTGAAGCCATTGATCGTGCTGAACAAGATCGACGTGACCGGTGCGCTCGACGGTGCGCGCAAACGGCTCGAGCCGTACCGCGCGCTTGGCTACACAGTGCTGGAAGTGTCGATCAAGACCCAACCGGAAGCGGCGCGCGCGATATTGACCGAGCATCTGTACGGACACTCCACACTGCTGCTCGGCCAGTCCGGCATGGGTAAATCGACGCTGGTGAACCTGCTGATCCCGGATGCGGAAGTCGCAACCCGCGAAATATCCACTGCGCTAAACAGCGGACGGCACACCACCACGTTCACCCGCCTGTATCCGTTGCCTGCTTTGCCGGACGGCCCCCACGCTCAAAGCGGATCGCTGATCGATTCTCCGGGCTTTCAGGAATTCGGTCTGCACCATCTGACCGAAGGCCGTCTTGAGCGGGCATTCCCGGAATTCCGACCGCTCCTCGCGAACTGCCGCTTTTATAACTGCCATCATTTGCACGAGCCAGGCTGCGCGATTCTGGAAGCGGTTGCCGACGGTCGGATTCGTCGCGAACGGCATGCGCTGTATGCGCAACTCGTCCACGAAGCCAGTCAGATCGTGCGCTAACGCGCGCCGCAATCAAACTACGGGTTCACAATGAAATTGATGCGCGCGCCCAATCTGATCATCGGCCAGCATTGGGTCAACGTGCTTCAGACTGCGGGCATTTCGTGTGAATTGCATAACCGTTACCTGAACGGCGCGCTCGGCGACATCCCGGCGGACCAATGCGCGCCCGAGCTGTGGCTCGTTGACGAGCGCGACGAAGCGATGGCGCGTCGTTTGATCAACGCAGCTGCGCAGGGCCCCGCCGCGGGCACGCCTTGCTGGCGTTGCCGGGAATGCGGCGAAACGCTCGAGCCGCAGTTCACGGTCTGCTGGCAATGTGGAACGGCCCGCAATCCGCTGGACGGCTAGAGATGAAATGATCGTGCAATGACAGAGGCCGGGGTCACGAGCTGCACCCCGGCCTTTCTGAATGCTTGACCGTTCAGGATCACGCGTGCCGCGTCATTGAAGCTTCAGGCGAGCCATACCGCGATGGTCAGCATGAGCAACAGGATCATCCACAGCACGACCGCACGCCATACGAGACCTACCGCCGATTGCAACGTGCGCGGCGTGCAGTCGTCACCCACCTGCATCGGACCGCCGTCGCCAGTGGCGAGCGCGTCGAGACTCGACGGTTCCGCCAGCGGCCCGCTCAGGCGTGCGCCCAACGCACCGCTGCCGGCGGCGAGCAACACGCCGTCGTTTGCATCCGGCCATTGCCGCGTATGGTTTCGCCACGCGTAGATTGCGTCTTCGAAATTGCCGACGATCGCAAAGCCTAGCGACGTGAGGCGCGCCGGCACCCAGTCGATCACGAAAAACGCTTGTTGCGCGAAACTGGAGAATGCGACCGTGCGGTCGTCCACCGGTCGCGCCCATGCGCGCGCAAGATATTCGGCGATCCGGTAGAGCACCGCGCCTGCCGGCCCGACCGGAATCAGAAACCAGAAGAACACTCCGAATACATGCCGGTGCGACGCGACCACTGCGTGGATCAGCGTGTGACGCACGATCTCGCTCACCGGCATGTCCACGGTGTCGAGTCCGGTCCATTCGTGCAGGATTTCACGCGCGCGCGGCACGTCGTCGTTATTCAACGCGAGATGGATGTCGGTGAAATAGTGGCTGAACTGGCGGAAGCCCAGCGTGAAATACAGCACCGCGACGTTCCACAGGAACGCGAGTGCGAAGTGAATGTGGTACAGCACGTAATAGACGAGCGCCACGGCCAGCGTCCAGGGCACCACTACCACGAGCCATGCGAGCAACCCGTGTCTGGGTTTGCCGGCATCGAATCCGTGCGCCGCCGACTCCGCATGGTACTGAAGCAACGCAGACACCGGATTGTTCGGCGACAGCGCGCGTACCTGTTCAATGATCAGGGCCAGCAATACGGAGAAAAAAGTCATGCGATGCGCCGTGCTTTTCGAGTTATTACGATTGTTTGTAACGATAGCACAGGGTCGGATGCCACTGAGCGCAGACATTGCCAAACAGCGGACCCGTGCACAGCGGCGGCGTCACGCCGCCAGGAACCGATAGAAGTTACGCAGCATCGCCGCTGTGGCGCCCCAGATAAAGTAGTGGCCGCCGGTTCGACTGCCAGCCTCTCCGTCTTGCACCGATGCATCGCGCGGATAAGGCATCGCGAAAAAGCGGCGCTCGCCGCCTTCATAGCGAAACACCCGCACCTCGTGATGCACGGGGTTCATCAGGAACGCGAGCGGCACTTCGAAGGCTTCGGCGACTTCGACGGTGTCCACGGTCAACGTGAACGGCGGGTGAACGAGACCGATCACGGGCGTGACGCGGAAACCGGTGCCCGTCAGATAGTCGGGCAAAGTGCCGAGAATTTCGACGCGCGATGGGTCGAGGCCAACCTCTTCATGCGCTTCACGCAAGGCGGTGGCCGTGGCGTCGGCGTCAAACGGTTCATGGCGGCCGCCAGGGAAGCTCACCTGGCCGGCGTGGTCGTTCAGATGGTCCGCGCGCTGGGTCAGCAGGACCGTCAGCCCGTGTTCCCGAACCACCAGCGGCACCAGAACGGCGGCTACGCGCGGGTCGACATGCTTGTCGCGCCACGGCGCTTCGATGATCGGCTCGGCCTCCCACGGAAGGCGCTGCTCGAAGCGTGCACGCAGGCCGTCTGGCGTGAGACGCTGCGGCACCACAGGCGGCAGATCAGCGCCTGTTTCTTCGACAGGCAAAATTTCGGGCTCAAAGACAGGGCGGATCAACGGGTCTCCCGAACGAGCGGATAGGGACGCCACTATTTTGACCTGGCAAACAAAAAAGCACCCGCGTGGGGTGCTTTTTCTTACAGCATTTACGCCTGGGAAGCAGCGCGGTCTTTCGAGACCAGCTTTTCCTTGATTCGAGCCGACTTGCCCGAACGGTCGCGCAGGTAGTACAGCTTGGCACGACGCACATCACCACGACGCTTCACGACGATGCTTGCCAGCAGCGGCGAGTAAGTCTGGAACGTACGCTCGACACCTTCGCCCGACGAAATCTTACGGACGATGAACGACGAATTCAGACCACGGTTACGCTTGGCGATTACGACGCCTTCGTAAGCCTGAACACGCTTACGCGTACCTTCAACCACGTTCACGCTGACGATCACCGTATCGCCGGGAGCGAATTCGGGGATGGTCTTCTCGCCGAGGGCGCGCGCAATTTCTTCCTGCTCGAGTTTTGCAATCAGATTCATCACTGACTCCTAAGTCCATCTTGTCGACGTTCGTACCTGCCTCGCGCTGAGTTGCCTTTTGCGCCCGGCTACGGCCCCGATAGAGGATGGGTTCACATCAGGCGCCGTACACGCATGTAAGGCGCCGCCTGGTGTCCGCTTGAAAGGCCGGGGCTTTATGCCTTCGGCTCTTTGTTTGCGAGACTTGCAAGCCATGCCTCGTCGGCACGGCTCAACATCTTGTTCTTTCTGGCCTTGACGATCAGATCGGGCCGCTTGTTCAACGTATTGCGCAACGCTTCGCGCCGACGCCACGCTTCGATCTCCGCATGATGGCCACCGAGCAGCACATCTGGCACGCGCACGCCGTTGTACTCCTCGGGACGCGTGTAATGCGGACAATCTAGCAGCACGTCGACGAAGCTGTCCTGCACCGCCGACTGCGCATCGTTCAGAACGCCCGGCAATTGACGCACGACCGCGTCCATCAATGCCATTGCCGGCAATTCACCGCCTGACAGCACGAAGTCGCCAAGGCTGACTTCTTCGTCGACCACGCGGTCGAGAAGACGCTGGTCAATCGCTTCATAACGACCGCACAACAGAATCAGACCGGATTGCGCCGCAAACTGCATGACGCGCTCGTGATTCAACGTGGCGCCTTGCGGCGACATCATCACCACGCGCGGTGAGAGGATGCCCTGCTCCGCCTGCGCCGCTTTTGCCGCGCCGATCGCGTCTTCGAGCGGCCGCGCCAGCATGACCATGCCAGGGCCGCCGCCATAAGGACGATCGTCGATCGTACGGTAGTTATCCGTGGTGAAATCGCGCGGATTCCACGTACGCAAGCCGTAACGCTCCTGCTTTGCCGCCCGGCTGGTAATGCCCCAATCGGTCAGCGCACGGAACATGTCAGGAAAGAGCGTAACGACATCGAACTGCATCGCTCTCTCCGTTCAGCGAATCATTTAATAGTCGGCTTCCCATTCGACGATGATCTGCTTCGCCGCCTGGTCGACCGTTTTGACAAAGACGCCGACGAACGGGATCAAACGTTCGCCCGTTACCGGCTTACCGTTCTTGTCGGTAGACGGATATTCGACACGCAACACCGAGTGCGCGCCGTTGTCGATCATGTCTGCAACCTTGCCGAGATCGACGCCGGCCACATTCACCACATTCAGGCCGAGCAGGTCGACCCAGTAGAATTCGTCGGCCTCGAGAGCCGGAAATTCGCTGCGGCTGACGTAGACGCGAGCGCCGCGCAGTGCCAGCGCCACATCACGATCAGCGATGCCGCCCAGATGGGCGACCACACTGTCGCTATGCGTTTTCGCGTCCAAAGCCAGCGCCGACTTGCGCTCGCGGCCTTGCATCAGCCACCAGCGCTTCGCGCTCAACAATGCGTCACCGCCGTGGCCGGCATCCGCGTGAGCGGCCACCTTGACCCAGCCTTTGAGGCCGTAAGCGTCGACGATCTTGCCGACTTCGACCGCGTCGGCCGGCCAGCTCTCCACGGTTTCCGCGCGCATGGCTGCGGCCTCGGCACCCGTGGTTGAGACGTTGGCTTTCGCCTTGCCTTCGGTTTTTTCGACCGGCTTGCGGACGAATGCACCGAACGACACCTGATCAGACGCCTTTGCGCGCGGGGCCGCGGTTTTTGCCGCAACCTTTGCCTTCACGCGATCTGTGCTGCCGTAATCACGTTCAGACATAAGAGAACCTCGCTGCCAATCTCGACGCCTGCGTCAGCATGACTGCCAATACCACCATTTGCGTTTCTGACTGCGCCCGCCAGGTGCGCGGGCCGCCGGCCAGACCGACGTTCGATCCGGCTACGACACGCCTGCGCGCTGCCCTGCGTGCGGCCATTAAGCAGCCGGCTGCGCCTTTTGCGCTTCTTTCACGAGACGCTGAACGGTCGGCGACAGTTGCGCGCCAACGCCTTGCCAGTACGTCAGGCGATCTTGAGCGATACGCAGGGCTTCACCCTTCGTAGCGATCGGGTTATAAAAGCCCACGCGCTCGATGAAGCGGCCGTCACGACGGTTACGCGAGTCGGTTGCGACGATGTTGTAGAACGGGCGCTTCTTGGAGCCGCCACGAGCCAAGCGGATGATGACCATTACTAGAATCCTTGAAAACCGGGGTTCGGAACGACTGAAACACGCGATTATAGCGGGAAACTGACGCCATAACAAACACTTACCGGGATAAACTGAGCAGGCGTAATGCGCCGGCCACGCCTGCGCGACGCCCAGACCACGCTAAAACGCCCGAATCACTTGACGGAGCGCCTGTGAAAGTCCTGCCTTGCAACGCGTTTTTGGCCTTTGCTTTGGCCTGCCGCACGGCGCTTTTCAAGCGTGCGCTTGACCTGCGAAGCCGTCTGGCGCACGGTGCGGCCGTTTTGCTCGCGGCTGGCTTGACCGTTCCGGCGCTTGCCGCCCTACCCGTGGATCGCATCAAAGTGCCGTTGGGCTTCCATATCACGGTGTTGTCCGATGCGGTGCCGAGCGCGCGGGCCATGACGTGGTCGCCGAAAGGCATCCTCTATATAGGAAGCCTCGACGGTCACGTCTACGCGCTTGAATTGCAGAACGGCCGGGTGACCGCGCGCCACGTGATCGCTTCCGGCCTGGAAAGCCCGGCGGGCGTTGCGTGGCACGACGGCGCGCTGTATGTGTCGGCGGTGTCGCGAATTCTGCGATTCGACGCAATCGACGATCATCTGGACAATCCGCCCAAGCCCGCCATCGTGACCGACCAATTGCCGACCGAAACGCACCACGGCTGGAAGTTCATTGCATTCGGCCCCGACGGCAAGCTGTACGTGCCGCAAGGCGCGCCCTGCAACGTATGTCTGAAGGACCGCAGCCGCTATGGGCTGATCGGCCGCATGGACCCGGACGGCAGCCACTACGAAGTAGTCGCCCGCGGCATACGGAATTCCGTGGGCTTCGCGTGGGATCCGCTCACGCACGACCTGTGGTTCACCGACAACGGCCGCGACCTGCTGGGTGACGATATACCGAGCGACAAACTCAACCGCGCGCCGCGTGCCGGCATGGATTTCGGCTTTCCCTATTGCCACGGCGGCGACACGCCCGACCCTGAATTCGGCAAGGACCATCCCTGCAGCGCGTTCACTCCTCCCGTCGTCAAACTGGGCGCACACGTCGCCGCGCTCGGCATGCGTTTTTACACCGGCTCGATGTTTCCGGCCGCCTATAAAAACAACATCTTCATCGCTGAGCATGGCTCGTGGAATCGCAGCAAGAAAGTCGGCTACCGCGTGGTGCGTGTGATCACGAATCCGGACGGCAGCAACGCCCACCAGGAAGTCTTTGCTGACGGCTGGCTGGAACCGGACGAAACGCAATGGGGGCGCCCCGCCGATGTGCTGCCGCTGCCCGATGGCTCGCTGCTGATCAGCGACGACTACGCGGGCGCCGTCTACCGCGTGACTTACGCGGCGCCTTGAGCCTGCTGCACGGCTAGGTGCTTGCAGCCCGGCTATACCCATGCCCTCGCAAGTCACATGACCTCAGCCGTGCAGCGGGCGTAGAATGCGCGACGCTCTGCGCCTCGGCGCGCCGGCTCCTTTCGACCGCCTGCCACTTTGCCCTCGCCCACATGTCCACCCTTGTTTCGACGCCCTCGCATTTCAGATCCAAAACGATTACCGCCGCTCTCGCGTTTTTCCTTGGGTACCTGGGCGCGCACCGTTTCTATCTGTATGGCAAACGCGACCTCTATGGCTGGGCGCACGTGATCGGTACGCTCGTCGGCATTCCGGGTGCGATGCTGGTGGTAGCGAGCGAACGTTCTTCGATGCTGGGCTGGGTGCTGGCGTTCGCAGGCGCCGTGTCGTTGCTCGCCGCGTTCCTCGCGGCCATTGTGTATGGCTTGCGCCCGGACGAAAAATGGGACGCGCAGTTCAATGCTCACACAGAACGAAAAAGCCACTCCGGCTGGACGGTCATTTTCATCGTGATCTTTTCGCTGTTGATCGGCGCATTCCTTCTGATGACAGGGCTCGCCATTTCCTTTCAGACCTACTTCGAGAGTCAGGTCGAGGCGGCCAAAGCGCTTTCACAATAAACCGTAAGCGCTGCGTCAGAACAGTTCGAGTTGCGGACTCACGGGTGGGGGCGCCTTCACCGGGTCACGCGCAGGCTCGATCCGCCGGAAATGCGACATGTCCAGAATGCCGCGGTCGCGTTGATTGAGGCCCAAGCGGCGGGCAGCGTTGTGAAAACGCTGCTTGAGCAGATCTGCCCACAACCCCTCCCCCTTCATGCGGCTGGAGAAACACGCGTCGTAATCTTTGCCGCCGCGCATGTCACGCACGCGGCTCATCACACGGTCAGCACGATCGGGGAAGTGGGCGGCCAGCCAATCCTTGAAGAGCGGTGCGACTTCCCACGGCAGACGCAGCACGATGTAGCTCGCATTGCACGCACCCGCCTCCGCGCACGCCTCGAGCACCCTTTCCAGGTCTGGCTCGGTAACGAATGGAATCATCGGCGCGACGCTGACGCCGACTGGAATGCCCGCCTCGCTCAACGTCCGGATTGTGCGCAATCGGCGCGACGGTGTTGCCGCACGCGGTTCGAGCGTGCGCGCAATGTCCGAATCCAGCGTGGTGATCGTGATTGCGGCCATGAATTGGCCGCGCGCCGCCATGGGCGCAAGCAGATCAAGATCGCGCTCGATCAGCGATGATTTGGTGATCGCCGCGAACGGATGATTCCGCTCGCCAAGTATTTCGACGACCCGCCGCGTGAGCCGTAACTCGCGCTCGACCGGTTGCCACGCGTCCGTATTCACGCCTAGCGCGATCGGCTCGGGCATATAAGACTTCTTCGACAACTCCCGTTCGAGCAATTCCGGCGCGTTAACCTTCGCATAGATGCGGCTCTCGAAGTCGAGGCCCGGGGACAAGCCGAGATAGCTGTGCGTTGGCCGCGCGAAGCAATAGATGCAGCCGTGCTCACAACCGCGATACGGATTCAGCGACACGCTAAACGGGATGTCCGGCGATGCATTGCGCGTGAGGATGGTCTTCGCCTGCTCTTCGAAGAGCTGCGTGCGTAGAACCTTGGTGTCGTCGCCGTCTTCATCCTGATGAGTGACCCACCCGTCGTCCACGGCTTCGCGCTGGTCCACTTCGTAGCGGCCTTGAAGATTCGTGACAGCGCCTCGCCCCTTGCGGGGTGCGGGCGGCGCGACAGGAAACTCGGGCACGGATGCGTCAGCAGGGTCGAAATCGGAGTCGGTCACGATGATGGCACGCCAAGGAAAAACGACGAAAACACCTGTATAAATATACAGTGTTTACGTCGTTTGTCGAGGCCTCCTTTAGCGTGCTGCCGACCACTGCCGACCACTGCCGATCGGCAGTCCGAAGCCGGAGGGACACCGCTCAGTCGCCCACCGCGATCGTCAGCGTCTCCTTGATTTCTTCCATCACCACATAGCTCTTGGACTGCACCGCGCCTGGTAACTGCAAAAGAATGTCGCCAAGCAGCTTCCGGTAATCCGCCATTTCACCAATGCGCGCCTTGATCAGATAGTCGAAGTCGCCGGACACGAGATGGCATTCCAGTACCTCGGGAATCTTCTGCACCTCGCGGCGAAACTGGTCGAACATGTTGCCACTTTTGTGGTCCAGCGTGATTTCGACGAACACGAGCAGCGCCGCACCCAGTTCCGCCGGATTCACCCGCGCGTGATAACCGGTGATTACGCCGTCGCGTTCCATACGCTTGACCCGTTCGATGCACGGCGTAACCGACAGCCCGACCTGCTCGGCCAGTTCCTTCATGGCCATTCGGCCGTCCACCTGCAACAGGCGCAGGATCTTGTGATCGAGCTTATCGAGGGCACGAACCGGCTGGCGCTGTGTACGCATGGTGTTTCTGCTGAAAATCCTGAAAATACAATAACAAAACCTGCCTGACTGTTAATAGTATAGCGGTTAACACTGGGCGAACTGCGATACACCTCGTTAATCGAACGATGCGAACGATGCGAACAACGCAAACACTTCGAACGAACGACGAACCCACCGCCCGCCAACTTTCCTGAATCTGTTTGGAGCAGCTATGCGAGTCGTCGTTTTGGGCAGTGGCGTCGTCGGGGTGACGAGTGCTTATTATCTGGCGCGCGCGGGTCATGACGTGACCGTGATCGACCGCGAGGCCGGCCCGGCGCTCGAAACCAGCTTTGCTAACGCCGGCCAGATCTCGCCGGGCTATGCGTCGCCGTGGGCCGCGCCTGGCGTGCCGCTGAAGGCAGTCAAGTGGATGTTCCAGAAGCACGCGCCGCTTGCGATCCGGCTAGACGGCACGCAGTTCCAGCTTCAATGGATGTGGCAGATGCTGCAGAACTGCACGTCTTCGCGCTATGCCATCAACAAGGGACGCATGGTGCGTCTCGCCGAATATAGCCGCGACTGCCTGCAGGCACTGCGTGCCGAAACGGGCATTCGGTATGAAGGGCGCACTGGCGGCACACTGCAGGTGTTCCGCACGCAGCAGCAGTTCGATGGGGCGGCCAAAGACATCGCCGTGCTGCGGGAAGCCAACGTGCCGTTCGAATTGCTTTCGCCAGCGGAACTGGCAAAAGCCGAACCCGCGCTCGCTGCCGTGTCGCACAAGCTGACGGGCGGTCTGCGTCTGCCGGGCGACGAGACCGGTGACTGCCAGATGTTCACCACGCGCCTCGCCGCCATGGCCGAGGAACTGGGCGTCCAGTTCCGCTACAACACGCCGATTGACTCGCTCGCGCTTGCGGGCGACCGTATTGCCGGCGTGCAATGCGGCAGCGAACTGGTGCGCGCCGATTCATTCGTCGTTGCGTTGGGCTCGTATTCGACTCAATTTCTCTCCGGTCTCGTCAAGATTCCGGTTTACCCGCTCAAGGGCTATTCCATCACTGCGCCAATTGTTAACGAGGCTGCTGCGCCTGTCTCCACGGTGCTCGACGAAACCTACAAGATTGCGATTACGCGCTTTGACGACCGCATCCGCGTGGGCGGGATGGCCGAAATTGTCGGCTTCGACAAGTCATTGCGCGAGGCTCGTCGCGAAACCCTGGAGCTGTGCGTGAACGATCTGTTCCCGGGTGGCGGCGACACGTCGAAAGCCAGTTTCTGGACTGGCCTGCGCCCCATGACGCCGGACGGTACGCCGATCGTCGGCCGCACGCCGGTGTCGAACCTGTTCCTGAATACGGGGCACGGCACGCTCGGCTGGACGATGTCATGCGGCTCGGGCCAGTTGCTCGCGGACGTCATGTCGGGCAAGCAACCCGCTATCAAGGCGGACGATCTGTCGGTGCATCGGTATCTCGGTGAAACACGCGGTGCGCATCGGCCGGCTTATGCGTGAGGTTGCTTCAGGCGACTGCACGAACGACGCGTTCTGACGCAGCCGCCCACCTACAAAAACAAACGGCGCCCTCGTGGCGCCGTTTGTCTTGCTGCATCAGAACACATGTCACGTCAAAACTGATCTTCCGACAGCGCCAGCACGCTCTCTCCACCCTTCGCGCTGACGATGGCCGCCTCCAGCGCCGACGCCAGCGGCAACACGTGCTCGGCGTAGAACTGCGCGGTGGCGATTTTCGCGCCGTAGAAAGACGGATCTTCGTCACGCTTCCGGGCCGCCACGAGTAACGCACGCGCCATCTGCCAGCCACCCAGCACAATCCCCGAAAGCTTCAGATACGGCACACTGCCGGCGAACACCGCGTTCGGATCGCTCCTCGTATTCGTGACGACAAAATCGACCGCAGCACTAAGCGAGTCATGCGCTTGTGCAAGGTACTTTCTCATGGAGGCGAATGCTGCGCCCTGCTGCGCACCGAGCGCTTCGACGGTCTCAGCAATACCCGCCAGCAGCGTTTTCGCGACCTTGCCGCCATCGCGCACGGTTTTGCGGCCGATCAGGTCATTGGCCTGAATCGCAGTCGTGCCTTCATAGATGGGCAGAATGCGCGCATCGCGGTAAACCTGCGCGGCGCCGGTTTCCTCGATGAAGCCCATGCCGCCATGCACCTGCACACCGAGGCTCGTCACCTCGATCGACAACTCCGTGCTCCAGCCCTTCACGATCGGTACGAGATATTCGTAGATAGCCTGATGCTCGGCGCGCTTCGCTTCGTCCGGATGACGGTGCGCAATATCGCAATGGCTCGCGGCGACATACGCCAGCGCACGCGACGCTTCCGTCAACCCGCGCATGGTGGCAAGCATACGGCGCACGTCCGGATGCTGGATGATCGCCACAGGCTGCTTCGCCGAGCCATCCACCGGACGGCTTTGCACGCGATCCTTCGCATAGGCGACTGCCTGCTGATACGCGCGATCCGATACCGCCACGCCCTGCATGCCAACCGCGAAGCGCGCCGCGTTCATCATGATGAACATGTATTCGAGGCCGCGATTTTCCTCGCCGATCAAATGACCGATTGCGCCGCCGTGATCACCGAACTGCAGCACTGCGGTGGGGCTCGCCTTGATGCCCAGCTTGTGTTCGATCGACACGCAATGCACGTCGTTGCGCTCGCCCAGTGAACCGTCTTCGTTAATGAGGAATTTCGGCACGATGAAAAGCGAAATGCCCTTCACGCCTTCCGGTGCGCTCGGCGTGCGCGCCAGCACGAGATGCGCGATGTTCGCCGCCATATCGTGCTCGCCCCACGTGATGAAAATCTTGGTGCCGAACAGCTTGAACGAGCCGTCGCCCTGCGGCTCGGCGCGCGTGCGGACCAACGCCAGATCGGAGCCGGCTTGCGGCTCGGTGAGGTTCATCGTGCCGGTCCACTCGCCGGAAATCAGCCTGGGCACATAAGTCTGTTTCTGCTCGTCGCTGCCCGCGGTTAGCAGCGCTTCGATCGCGCCGTCCGTCAACAGCGGACACAGCGCGAACGAGAGATTCGACGCGTTGAGCATCTCCACGCAGGGTGTGCCGATCAGCTTGGGTAGACCCTGACCTTCGTAATCGACGGGATGCTGCACACCCTGCCAGCCGCCTTCGGCAAACTGGCGAAACGCATCCTTGAAACCAGGCGTTGCGGTAACCACGCCGTCTTTCCAGCTGCTCGGATTCCTGTCGCCTTCGACATTCAGCGGCGCCAGCACTTCTCCACACAGTTTCGCCGATTCTTCGAGCACGGCCTGAGCCGTGTCCAGATTCGCGTCTTCGAAGCCTGGCAGCGTGGCGATTTCTTCGAGGCCGGCCAGTTCCTTCATTACGAACAGCATGTCCTTGATGGGCGCCGTGTAGGTCATTTCAGTTCTCCTCCTGTCTCGATGTAAAAAGGGCGCGGGACCGGCTCGGTCCTGCGCCCTTCATGTGCTGCCAGGCGCCATCATCCAGGATCACCCAGGCGCGACCATTGCCCGATTGTTAGCCCAGTTCTTTGACGAGTTCCGGCACGACCGTGAACAGATCGCCGACCAGACCGTAATCAGCAACGCTGAAAATCGGCGCTTCTTCGTCCTTGTTAATCGCGACGATCACCTTGCTGTCCTTCATCCCGGCCAGATGCTGGATCGCGCCCGAGATGCCGACCGCAACGTACAGCTGCGGCGCGACGATCTTGCCAGTCTGGCCAACCTGATAGTCGTTCGGCACGAAGCCCGCATCCACTGCCGCGCGCGACGCGCCAAGCGCTGCGTTCAGCTTGTCGGCCAGCGGCTCCAGCACCTGCGTGTAGTTCTCGCCGTTGCCCAGACCACGGCCGCCCGACACGATGATCTTCGCCGACGTCAGTTCCGGACGGTCCAGCTTCGTCACTTCACGGCTCACGAACGACGAGATACCGCTGTCCGCTGCCGCTTCGATCTTCTCGACCGTTGCGCTGCCGCCTTCGGCCGCGACTGCGTCGAAACCGGTCGTGCGGACCGTGATGACCTTGATCGGATCAGCCGATTGCACCGTGGCAATTGCATTGCCCGCGTAGATCGGACGCTCGAACGTGTCGGCCGAATCCACCGCGGTGATGTCGCTGATCTGCGCGACGTCCAGCTTCGCCGCGATACGCGGCGTAACGTTCTTGCCGTAAGCGGTGGCTGGCGCGAGGATGTGTGAATAGTCCTTCGCAATGTTCAGCACCGTTGCCTCGACGTTTTCCGCGAGACCCGCTTCGAGTTGCGGCGCGTCGGCGAGCAGCACCTTGCTGACGCCGGCGATTTTCGCTGCCGCCTCCGCTGCGGCCTGGGCCTGGTGACCCGCCACCAGCACGTGTACGTCGCCGCCAATCTTTTTGGCCGCTGCGATCGTGTTCAGCGTCGCGGCCTTGATCGACGCGTTGTCGTGTTCTGCTATTACCAGATTCGTCATTTCGTCTGTCTCCGTGTCGACCGGACCGGCGCTTCGCGCTCACTCCAGTCACATGCAACATGGTTGCCGTTTGGCTCAAAGCACCTTGGCTTCGGTCTTCAGCTTCTCGACCAGCGTCTTCACGTCCGGCACCTTCACACCGGCGGAGCGCTTCGGCGGCTCGACAACCTTCAGCGTCTTCAGGCGCGGCTTCACGTCGACGCCGAGGTCCTCAGGCTTGACCGTTTCCAGCGGCTTTTTCTTCGCCTTCATGATGTTGGGCAACGTGACGTAGCGCGGCTCGTTCAGACGCAGGTCAGTCGTGACCACGGCAGGCAACGTGAGCGACAGCGTTTCCGCGCCGCCGTCCACTTCGCGCGACACCGTGGCCTTGCCGTCTGCCACCGTGACCTTCGATGCGAACGTGGCTTGCGGCAGCCCGGCCAGTGCGGCCAACATCTGACCGGTCTGGTTCGAGTCGTCGTCGATCGCCTGCTTGCCGAGGATGATCAGCTGCGGCTGTTCCTTGTCGACCAGCGCCTTCAGCAGCTTGGCGACAGCGAGCGGCTGCAGTTCTTCGGCCGACTCGATCAGGATGGCGCGGTCCGCGCCGATCGCCAGCGCCGTGCGCAACGTTTCCTGCGATTGTGCGACACCCGCCGACACGGCGATCACTTCGGTCGCCACGCCGGCCTCTTTCAGGCGCACGGCTTCTTCCACCGCGATTTCGTCGAACGGATTCATGGACATCTTCACGTTCGCGATGTCGACGCCCGTACCGTCCGACTTGACCCGGACTTTCACGTTGTAATCGACCACTCTTTTCACTGGCACCAGGATTTTCATGCACACGCTCCAAAGTTACGAATACGTCAACCCAACGGACATTATAACGACTGCCCTCATGACAGCCCTGTCGCGGGTGCTCTAGCTGGAGGATATCCCTCTTCAACGGCGGGACGGCATTAACGAACGATCGTTCTATTTTAACGTCGAAAAAACCCGGGCGACAACCCCGGGTCAAGATCTACGACTCTAATTCGGATTGTCGTCCTGGCTGCGCGTCTGTTTTTACCGCACCACCGTCGCCGCAGTGGCCGCGGTGGCCGCGGTGGCCGCGGCGGCCGCCTCACCAGGCGGTAATGACCGAACCGCCAAACTTGCTGTCGACAAACTGCTTCACTTCCGGCGAATGATAGGCGGCGACGAGCTTCGCGACCCACGGCTTGCCCTTGTCCGCTTCGCGAATCGCGATGATGTTCACATACGGACCTTTCGGATCTTCGATCGCAATGGCGTCCTGCTTCGGCTTCAACCCGGCTTCCATAGCGAAATTGGTGTTGATCGCGGCAGCATCCACGTCATTCAGCGAGCGCGGAATCTGCGCGGCGTCGAGTTCGACGATCTTCAACTTCTTCGGATTGTCGATGATGTCGAGCGGCGTGGCCTTCAGGCCCGCGTCCGCGCGCAGTTTCAGCAGACCCTGCTTCTGCAGCAGCAACAGTGCCCGGCCACCGTTGGTCGGATCGTTCGGCACGGCGATTCTGGCGCCCGGCTGCAGTTCGCCGAGCGACTTCACCTTTTTCGAGTAAATACCCATTGGGTACGTCACCGTATCGGCGACACGGATCAGCTTGTAGCCACGGTCCTTGACCTGCGCCTGCAAGTATGGGTCGTGCTGGTAGCTGTTGGCGTCCAGATCGCCGCCGGCGAGCGCCGCGTTCGGCTGCACGTAATCCGAGAACTCGACGATCTTGATGTTCAGACCGTTCTTCGCCGCGACGGTCTTCACGACCTCCATGATTTGCGCGTGCGGGCCGCCGGTGACGCCGACCTTGATCGTGTCCTCGGCCCGAGCCGTGGTCGCGGCGGCAAACAGCGACGCGGCGCCGAGCGTGGCGGCCAGCTTGAGAATGAAACGACGTTGCATGACGAATCTCTCCAAAACCTTGGTGGGTCCCGATGACCCCTTGTTTTACTTATGGCTCAAACGACGCACGAGCCAATCCCCGAACGACTGCACCAACTGCACGAACACGATCAGTATCACGACGACCGTCAGCATGACTTCCGGCAGGAAGCGCTGATAGCCATAGCGGATGCCCAGATCGCCAAGACCACCGCCGCCGATCGCACCGGCCATCGCCGAATAGCCAACCAGCGAGACGAACGTGATGGTCAGCCCGGCAACCACGCCCGGCAGCGACTCCGGCAACAACACCTTGAAGACGATCTGGCTGGTGGTCGCGCCCATCGCCTGCGCGGCTTCGATCAGCCCGCGATCCACTTCGCGCAGCGCAGTTTCCACGAGGCGCGCGATGAACGGCGCGGCGGCGATCGTGAGCGGCACCACGGCCGCAGCTGTGCCGATCGACGATCCCACGACGAGCCGCGTGAACGGGATCACCGCCACCAGCAAAATGATGAACGGCGTCGAACGCACGGCGTTCACGATCACGCCCATCACCCGATTGACGGCGATGTTCTGCAACACGCCGTTGCGGTCCGTCAGATACAGCAGCACGCCGAGCGGCAAGCCGAGCGCCGCGCCCACCAGTCCGGAGATGCCCACCATGACGAGCGTTTCCCAGAACGACTGGACGAACATATCGAACATTTCACTCAACATACGAAAGCTCCTCCACGACCACGCCCTGTTCCCGCAAGTACGTCAGCGCCTGCGCCACTTTCACCGGTTCGCCACCCGCGAGCACCGCGAGCGAGCCGAACGCCTGACCCTGGATCTCGTCGATCTGGCCGTGCAGGATATTGAAATCGAGCTCATAGCGGCGGATCGTTTCCGAGAGGATCGGCTGATCCACGCCCGAACCGGTGAACGCGAGGCGCAGCAGGTGGCCGCTGCCGGTCTTCAGACGCTCGGCGACGCGCGCCTTCATTGCCGGCGGCAACTCCTGCGCGATCACGTCGCCGATCAATGCGCGTGTGACTTCGTGATGCGGCTGCAGGAACACGTCGATCACCTTGCCCTCTTCGACTACGCGGCCCGCGTCGAGCACGGCGACGCGGTCGCAGACCTGTTTGATCACGTCCATCTGGTGCGTGATCAGCACGATGGTCAGGTTCAGTTCGCGATTGATGCGCCTGAGCAGTTCGAGAATCGCGCGCGTGGTCTCAGGATCGAGCGCGGACGTAGCTTCGTCGGAGAGGAGCACCTTCGGCTTGCTCGCCAGCGCGCGCGCAATGCCGACGCGCTGCTTCTGACCGCCGCTGATCTGCGCGGGATAGCGGTCCTTCTGTGCCGACAGACCGACCAGTTCGAGCAGCGGCAACACGTTCGCTTCGATCTCGTCGCGCTTCATCCCGGCCAGTTCGAGCGGCAACGCGACGTTCTCATAAACGGTACGCGACGACAGCAGATTGAAGTGCTGAAAGATCATGCCGATCTCGCGACGCGCGTCGCGCAGTTGCGCAGCGGGCAGCGTGGTCAGATCGCGACCGTTGACGACGATGTTGCCTTCGGTCGGACGGGTGAGCAGGTTGATGGTGCGCACGAGCGTGCTCTTGCCGGCGCCGCTGCGGCCGATGATGCCGAACACCTCGCCCGCCGGGATGGACAGATTGACGTTGTGCAGCGCCTCGACCCAGCCCCGGGGCCCGGCGAACCGCTGGGAGATATTGCGTATTTCGATCATGGAAAAACGAAACGGCGGAGATTGCCAGCGAGCGCGTTGCGCTCCCGACAAGCGGCCGCCGTTGCTTTTATTGGGATTTGAGGCGGCAATTCTACCGCAGCGTCGACATTCCGATTAATAATCAATTCCGATCTATTTATAACTGCGAGGCATTAGAGACGTGCGCGGTACGCCGGAGAAGCTGAAACGATGCGGCTGCAGATAGGATCGGTCGAACAACAACTACGTTTTTTTAAGGACTATTGGCAATCATGGCAACAACCCGGCCAGATAACGTTCGGCCAGGCGCGAACGTGCGCAAAGGCGGCAGCGCGCGCCGCTCGACCGTCGCGGCCCGCGACGGCGTCGACCTGCCGCTGTATCGGTGGCCGGCCACCGCACCCATGCGCGCGACGGTCGCGCTCGTGCACGGGCTCGCCGAGCATGCGGGACGTTATGCGGCACTGGCCGATCGGCTCAATTCCGCGGGGATTGAACTCGTCGCTATCGACCTGCGCGGGCACGGCCATGCGCCGGGCAAACGGACTTACGTCAGGCGTTTCGACGACTATCTTCTCGACGTGCAGGCATTGCTCGACGATGCAGCGCAGAGTTGCGCGCCGCTCTTTCTAATGGGACACAGCATGGGCGGCGCCGTCGCGGCCCTCTACGCCATTGAACGGTTGCCCGCGAGCGGGCGGCGGCTCAACGGATTGATCCTGTCGAGCCCGGCACTTGCGCCCGGCCGCGACGTGCCGCGATGGATGCTTGCTCTGAGCCAGATCGTCAGCCGGTTATGGCCCGGCTTTCCGGCCATGAAAATCGACGCCGCGTTGCTCTCGCGGATCCAGCCTGTCGTCAACGCCAATCGCAATGATCCGCTCGTGCATCATGGTGCCATTCCGGCGCGCACCGGCGCGGAGTTGTTGCGGGCAATGACGAGAATCGAGCGCGGGCGCGCCACGTTGCGTGTCCCGGTGCTGGTTTATCACGGGACCGCCGATCAGCTGACCGAACCTGATGGCAGTCGTGCATTCGGAGAACACGTCGGCTCGCCCGACAGGACGCTCACCATGTATGAGGGCAGCTTCCACGAGACGATGAATGATCTCGATCGCGATCGGGTAATCGATGAGGTGATCGAGTGGATCACGAGGCGGAGTGTTTGAGGTCGCTCCGGGTAAGGTTTTCTGCGTGATTCCGTGCGTCTTTTCTGAGGCCTTTCCCGTCAGTCTGGCGGCCTGTTCTTTTGCCCTTTATTGCTTCCAGTCCGGCGGACGCTTGTCGATAAACGCCTGCACGCCCTCCAGCGCAGAGTCGTCCATCATGTTGCATGCCATGGTTTGGCCGGCAAGCTGGTAGGCGGCTTCGATGCCCATCTCGGCCTGACGGTAGAACAGGTCTTTGCCCGCGCGCACGGCTTCGACCGGCTTTGCGCAGATGCTGCTTGCGAGACGCGACACTTCCGCATCCAACGCGTCCAGCGGAACCACGCGATTGACGAGGCCTTGCTGCTTCGCGTGTACGGCGTCGATGAAGTCGCCCGTCAGCAGCATTTCGAGCGCGGCCTTGCGCGACAGGTTGCGCGAGAGCGGCACCGACGGCGTCGCGCAAAAGAGCCCGAGGTTGACGCCGGAGACCGCGAAGCGTGCGGTATCTGCGGCCACCGCCAGGTCGCACATCGCAACCAGTTGACAGCCCGCCGCCGTCGCGATGCCGTGCACACGCGCAATCACGGGCTGGGGCAGGCGCTGGATCGTCAGCATCAGCTTCGTGCAACGGTTGAACAACGACTGGTAGTAAGCAAGCGACGGCGCCGCACGCATTTCCTTCAGATCGTGACCTGCGCAGAACGCACGCCCCGCACCGGCGATCACGACGACGCGCGCATCCGACTTCCCGATCTGGTTCAGCGCGGTCTGCAAATCTTCGAGCAGCGCCTCCGAGAGCGCGTTGAATGCGTCCGGGCGTTTCATCGTCACACGCGTGACGCCGGGCAGGCCGTACACGCCATGCTCGACTTCGACCAGTGAAAGGCTGCGCACTTCGGCGTTCATCGCTCGCTCCTCTTTCAATTGATGCGGCTCACGCGCGCCGCGACACCCGGGCGCCCGCCTTCGGCTCAGATGCCCGCCAGCGAGCGCATATGCGCGACCACGCTGCGTCCAAGCGCGGACAGGTTGTAGCCGCCTTCGAGGCAACTGACGATCCGCCCGCGCGCATAGCGCTTCGCGATCTCGCGCATCTGATCCGTGATCCACGCGTAGTCGTCCTCGACCAGTCCCATGTTGCCGAGATCATCCTCGCGATGCGCGTCGAAACCGGCCGAGATGAACAGCATCTCCGGCTTGAATTCATGCAGACGCGGCAGCCACAGCATGTCCACCGCCTCGCGCACCGCCATGCCCTTCGAGCGCGCCGGCATGGGCACGTTGCACATGTTCGGCGCCTGATTATCGGCGCCCGTGAAGGGATAAAACGGATGCTGAAAGATGCTGCACATCAGAACGCGCGGGTCGCCCGAAAACGCAGCCTCGGTGCCGTTGCCGTGATGCACGTCGAAGTCGATGACCGCCACGCGCTCCAGCCCATGCACTTCAAGCGCATGACGCGCGGCAATCGCGACGTTATTGAAAAAGCAGAAGCCCATTGCGCGCGCCGGTTCCGCGTGATGGCCCGGCGGCCGCACGCTGCAGAACGCGTTGTCGTAACGGCCCTCGATCACCGCGTCGGTCGCGGCGACCGCAGCGCCCGCGGCACGTAACGCCGCTTGCAAGGTGTGCGGATTCATCGACGTATCGGGGTCGATTTCGGCCAGGCCCTCGGCGGGCGAGCGGCTGCGCAGATAGTCGACGTGTGCCCGCGTATGCACGCGCAACAACGACGCGTCGTCGGCCAGCGGCGCGGACTCGCGCTCAATGAGCGAGTCGATGCGGCTCGCGATCAGCTGGTCTTCGATGGCATGCAGACGGGCCGGACACTCGGGGTGCCACTGCCCCATGTCGTGCTGCAAACAGTCGGCGTGAGTATAGAAACCGGTTGCCATGATTCTCTTGCGCGGCGCGGCGCTTCGCAGCGCGCGCGGCGTGTCTCCTTCCAGGGGCGCGCGCCCTCGGCGCGCCAACATCATCAAGTTACCACACGGGGTGGCTGTGACGTGTGCTGCACAATTTTGCGAAGGGCGTCGGGTATACTGCCCCGAACCGATTTTCCCTACGTCTTCCTCGACACGCGCCCTCAGCTCACTATGACCGTCAAGCTTGCTCTGTCTGCACGAAACCGGCAATGCATCACCACTGTGGCCGCAGCACTTTCTGTCGCATCGTGCATGTTCATGGCAACCACGCCGGCGCTCGCGCAAGGCATCGGCAAGACACCGCCCACGCTGCTCGCGCAGAGCCAGCCGCAACCCAGCGTGCCGCAAGGGCAGACTTTCGAAGAAGAAATCATTCCGCAGCGCTACGCGAACAATGCGAATGTCGACGCGTTCATCAACGACATGGTCGCGCGCTATGACTTCGACGAGTCTTCATTGCACGCGCTCTTTGCCGGCGTGAGCTATTCGGCGACCGCGGTCAAGCTCGTGACGCCGTCGCCTTCGCCGTCGGTCAAGAACTGGCGCGTGTATCAGTCGCGTTTTCTCGACCAGGTGCGCATCAACGCGGGGGTGCGCTTCTGGCGCGCGAACCGCGATACGCTGCAACGCGCTTATGAGGAGTTCGGCGTGCCGCCCGAGATGGTTGTCGGCATTATTGGCGTAGAGACGATCTACGGGCGCTTCATGGGCAACTTCCGTGTGCTCGACGCGCTGACCACGCTCAGCTTCGACTATCCGAACACACCGAACCGCGCCGATCGCCAGGCGACCTTCCGCAAGAATCTCGAAGACTATCTGGTGTGGACGCGCGATTCGCAGATCGATCCGACCACGGTGCTCGGCTCATACACGGGTGCAATCGGTATCCCGCAGTTCCTGCCGAGCAGCATCGTTCAGTATGCAGTGAGCTACGACGGCAACAAGCAGATCGACTTGCGCACGAGTCCGGCCGATGCAATCGGCAGCGTCGCCAACTATCTGCGTCAGAACGGCTGGGAAAGCGGCCGGCCCGTCGTGTGGAAGATCGGCTCGGACGCGGGCAGCCTGGGCGTCGCGCAAGCGGCGGCCGACGGTCAGCCTGAACCGCATTGGCCGCTGTCTCAATTGCTGCGTGCCGGTTTGCTGCTGAACCAGCCGGACGTGGACGTGGCCGCCGAGGCGGGCACGCCGGTCACGGTGGTCGACCTGCCGTCGCCGGGACGCGGCACCGAGTTCGTGCTGGGCCTGAAGAACTTTTACGTGCTGACACGCTACAACCGCAGCTTCTTCTATGCGCTGGCGGTGTACCAGTTGGGCCAGCGGGTCAAGGCGCAACTGGAGGCGAGCGATGCGGCGAACGCCGCGAGTCATGCAACGGGTAATACAACCGGCAACGCGCCGGACGGCGCGGCGTCGGCAGACACGGCGCCGCAATGAAGTGACGTTGCGAGGAGCGGCGCACACCTGATCGCGCCGTCCAATTCCACGCCAGCTATAAAAGAAAAAGCGCCGGGCCGGCGATTTTTCTTTGGCTTCGCACTTCGGAGCGTGTCACTCAGGCGGGGAAGACTCCGGTCGACAGATACCGGTCGCCACGATCGCATACGATGAACACGATGGTCGCGTTCTCGACCTGACGCGCGACGCGCAGCGCCACCTCGCACGCGCCGCCCGACGAGATGCCGGCAAAGATGCCTTCAACCGACGCCAGGCGCCGCGCCATGGCTTCGGCCGCGGCCTGGCTCACGTTCTCGACGCGATCCACGCGGCTGCGATCGAAAATTTTCGGCAAATACGCCTCTGGCCACTTGCGGATGCCAGGGATACGCGAACCCTCTTCAGGCTGCGCGCCAATGATCTCAATGGCTGCGTTTTTCTCTTTCAGATAAGCGGACACGCCCATGATCGTGCCGGTCGTGCCCATGGACGACACGAAGTGCGTAATGCGCCCTTCCGTGGCCTGCCAGATTTCCGGACCCGTGCCTTCGACGTGCGCCGCCGGATTGTCCGGATTCGCAAACTGGTCGAGGATGATGCCCTTGCCTTCGCGCTGCATCTGCTCGGCCAGATCGCGCGCGTACTCCATGCCGCCGGTGACCGGTGTCAGGATGATCTGCGCGCCATAGGCGGCCATGCTCTGACGACGCTCGATCGACAGGTCCTCTGGCATGATCAGGACCATCTTGTAGCCGCGAATCGCCGCCGCCATGGCAAGCGCGATCCCCGTGTTGCCGCTGGTCGATTCGATCAGCGTGTCGCCCGGCTTGATGCGGCCGCGCGCTTCCGCTTTCTTGATCATCGACAGCGCCGGGCGGTCCTTCACCGAACCCGCCGGATTGTTTCCCTCGAGCTTTGCCAGGATGACGTTGTTGCGAGCGCGGATGTCGTCGTCGGGAAGCCGGACGAGTTGCACGAGCGGCGTATTGCCAATCGTGTCTTCAATCGTTTTGTATGCCATATCGGTTCTGGTGCTGTCGATGCGCGGAGTCTTCAATTCATTGATTCTAAACCACGATGCCCGCGGCTGCCGCCCGCCCCTTCTACCTGCATGGATGCCCGTATTCGCCTGCGACGTGCGCGTACTTTGTAATGCACTGCTCGCCAACACAAAAAGCCCGCGGCCGAGAACCGCGGGAGCCAGTCATCTGCATGACAGCTGAAGGAGTGTTCATGCGCACTCCGACCATGAAGCGCAACCCGAGCATTGACTGTGCGGCGCGCCTCGCACGGCCGCCGCACAGTGGACACCGACTATTTTTTTACCGCGACTGTGGCGCCGCTCTTCGCGGCATTGCCCGAAACGGTCGTGCCTTTGGTCGATGCAGCCGCCGCAACCTGCGTGCTAGCAGCCGCGCCAGCCGGACCGACAGCGAGACCCTCCGCCTGCAAGCGCTCGACGGTATGCCCGCCCATGCCCTTGACGCGCTTGCCGAGGTCGGCCGAGTCCTTGAATGGGCCATGCGCTGCCCGCTCGTCGAGAATGGCTTTCGCCTTGGCAGGACCGATGCCCTTGATGCCACGCAGCGCGTCTTCGTTAGCCGTATTGACGTCGACCGCCGCGTACGCGTGGCCGAAAGCGGCGAGCATGGCCGCGGTAACCAGAATTTTTCGAAACATATGGAATCTCCCTCAAACAACCGGCTGGCGTCATCACCAACCGGGAGATTCCAGTTTAAAGAGGTATCCGAATTATTTACACCTGGCCGAATAGCCAACGTACGTAGCGATCCACGCCTTCCTGCACACTGAGGAACGGCGCCTCGTAACCGGCCGCGCGCAGCTTCGACTGATCGGCTTGCGTGAAGCACTGGTACTTGCCGCGCAGCGCGTCGGGGAACGGAATATATTCGATCAGTCCGCGTTGCACGAGATCGGCGAGCGACAACGCCGGCTCGTTGTTCAGCGAGCGCAGCGTGTTGACCACGGTGCTCGCGATATCGTTGAACGGCTGCGCGCGGCCGCTGCCGAGATTGAAGATGCCCGACTTGTCCGGATGGTCGAAGAAGAACAGGTTGACCTTGACCACGTCTTCGACCGAAACGAAATCGCGCGTCTGCTCGCCCGCCGCGTAGCCGTTGTATTCGCCGAACAGTTTTACCTTGCCTTCGGCGCGGAACTGGTTGAAGTTGTGGAACGCCACGGACGCCATGCGCCCCTTGTGCGTTTCACGCGGGCCGTACACATTGAAATAGCGGAAGCCCGCAATCTGACTCCTCGCGGTGGGCAGTACGCGCCGGATCACCTGGTCGAACAGAAACTTCGAATAGCCATACACGTTCAGCGGTTGCTCGACTTCGCGCTCTTCGACGAAACGGCTCGATCCGCCATACGTTGCCGCCGACGACGCATACAGGAACTGGATGTTCTGCGCGAGGCACACGTCGAGCACGTCGCGGCTGTAGCGGAAGTTGTTGTCCATCATGTAGCGGCCGTCGGTTTCCATCGTGTCCGAGCAGGCGCCTTCGTGGAAAATCGCACGCACCTTGCCGAAGTCGCCGCCCTTGAAGCGTTCGACGAATTCGGTCTTGTCGAGATAGTCGTCGATTTCGCAGTCGACCAGATTCCTGAACTTGTCCGCGCGCGTCAGATTGTCGACCGCGATGATGCGTTGCTCACCGCGCTCGTTGAGCGCCTTCACGAGATTGCTGCCGATGAAACCGGCCGCGCCGGTGACGATGAGGGTCATGATGATCCTGCGGTAGTGTGCATGGCTGCGCTGCCGCCGTTACCGCAGCTCGTCCGGGCGAGCGCAAGCGACGGTCAGCGCGGCGGCTCGTATCAATGAAAGAGTTCGTCGTAATCGACGGTGGCGGTGCCGAGTTTGCCGACCACGATGCCGGCCGCGCGATTCGCGAGCCCGACCGCCTCGACCAGCGTCAGACCCGCGCCCAGCATGGCGGCGAGCGTGGCGATCACGGTGTCGCCGGCACCCGAGACATCATACACTTCGCGTGCAACCGCCGACGCGTGCAGGATGCCGTCGTCGGAGAAGAGCGTCATGCCTTCTTCGGAGCGCGTGAGGAGCAGCGCCTTGAATTCGAGTTCTTCGCGCAGTCGGGTCACGCGGGCGATCAGATCGTCTTCCGATTTCCACTGCCCCACCACTTCGCGCAACTCGGCGCGGTTCGGCGTGATGACCGTGGCACCCCGATAGCGCTCCCAGTCGTCGCCCTTCGGGTCCACCAGCACCGGCTTGCCCGCCGCATGCGCCTTCGCGATCATCTGCGTGACGTGCGTGAGACCGCCCTTCGCGTAGTCCGACATCAGGATCACGTCATGCGACGGCAGCAGTTCGTCAAAACGCGCAAGGCCCGCAAGCAGCACTTCGTGCGCGGGCGTGTTCTCGAAGTCCACGCGCAGCAGCTGTTGTTGCCGCGACAGCACGCGCAGCTTGATCGTGGTGAGCAGATCGGGATCGCGTTCCAGATGCGGCGCAACACCGCTCTCCCCGAGCAATTGCACGATCCGCTCGCCAGGCTCGTCGTGACCGACCACGCAGAGCAAGCCCGCCTGGGCGCCGAGCGCCACCGCATTGCGCGCGACGTTCGCCGCGCCGCCGAGACGGTCTTCCTGACGCTGCACATGCACGACCGGCACCGGGGCTTCCGGCGAGATACGGTTCACGTCGCCGAACCAGTAACGGTCCAGCATCACGTCGCCCACCACCAGCACGCGCGCCGCGCCGAGTTGCTGGCGCGGCACGAGCGTCAGTTCCGGTGCCGGTTGCGACGGTGCGCCCTCAGGCATGGCCGGGGCCATTGGCCGGAAGTTCAGAGGGTTGTGCATAGGGACGTCCAATCGAGTGATAGTCGATGCCCAGTTCGGCCATCGTCTCCGGTTCATACAGGTTGCGGCCATCGAAAATGAGCGGCGATTTCAGCACCGATTTCAGGTACACGAAATCCGGGCTCTTGAATTCCTTCCACTCGGTCACGACCACGAGTGCGTCGGCGCCGGTCAGCGTTTCGTCCTGAGTGCTCGTGAACGTGAGACGTGCAAGCTGATCCGGCGCGTCCTGCAGATCCATCGCGAAGACGCGCTGCGCTTCCGTCAGCGCAACCGGATCGTACGCGCGAACACTCGCGCCGCGCCTGAGCAACTCGGCAATCACGCGACGGCTCGGCGCCTCGCGCATGTCGTCGGTATTCGGTTTGAACGCGAGACCCCAGACGGCGAACGTGTGGCCGCGCAGATCGTCGCCGAGCCGTGCGGTGATCTTCTGCACCAGCACGTCTTTCTGGTCGTCGTTCACCTGCTCCACCGCTTCCAGGATGCGCAGGTTCTGACCGATCTCGCTCGCAGTACGAATCAGCGCCTGTACGTCTTTCGGGAAGCACGAACCGCCATAGCCGCAGCCCGCGTACAGAAAGTGATAGCCGATGCGCGGGTCCGAGCCAATGCCGCGACGCACCGACTCGATATCCGCGCCGACGCGATCCGCCAGGTTCGACATCTCGTTCATGAACGAGATGCGCGTGGCGAGCATGGCGTTCGCGGCGTACTTCGTGAACTCCGCCGAACGCACGTCCATATAAAGCGTGCGCTCGTGATTACGGTTGAACGGCGCGTACAGGCGCTTCATCAGCTCGCGCGCGCGCTCGCCGGCTTCATCCTCGTCGATGCCGATCACGATGCGGTCCGGGCGCATGAAGTCGTCCACCGCCGCGCCTTCCTTCAGGAACTCCGGATTCGACACGACAGAAAAGCCGTACTGACCGTTATCCGCAAGCCCGCGTTTCGCCAGTTCTTCGTCGATGACCGCGCGCACGCGCTGCGCGGTGCCCACCGGCACCGTCGACTTGTCGACGATCACCTTGAACCCATTCATCATGCGGCCGATATTGCGCGCCGCCTCCAGCACGTATTGCAGGTCGGCCGAGCCGTCCTCGTCGGGCGGCGTGCCAACGGCGATGAACTGCACGTCGCCGTGCGCCACGCTCGCTTCGATATCCGTTGAGAACTGAATGCGCCGCGCCGAGCGCGTGCGTTTGATTATTTCCTGCAGGCCCGGCTCGTGGATCGGCACACCGCCGTTGTTCAGGATCTCGATCTTGCGCGGATCGACGTCGAGGCAGAACACATCGTGGCCGATTTCTGCGAGACACGCGCCAGTGACGAGGCCGACATAGCCGGTGCCGATAATGGTGATTTTCATACGCTTTCCGGTAGGAGGTTCCCGTGAGGGTTTTTCGTAATCAGCCTGGCCGCGACGACACCGCCGGGTCAGTTCCGCCTGACGGGCCGCCGGTGCGACCCGCCGTTACGAAGACGTCCGCAATCAGTTCGACGCCGCGATCGGTTCGACGCGACGCGGCGCATAGGTTTCCCAACCGCTGCAGCCGGGGCATTGCCAGTAAAAGAGCCGCGCCCTGAAACCGCAATTCTGGCACGTATAGCGCGGCAGATTCTTCGTACGCTGACGGATCAGCGTGCGCATCAGCTCCAGTTCGCTGCGGCGCGGCTCTTCGGCGACGGCTTGCTGCGCTTCGAGCAGCCGCGTCATGCCGGCGAGGTTGGGCGCTTTCTGCATCTGCGAGCGCGCCAGCGCGTGCGCCGCATCCGGACCACGCAACGACGCAACGTGCTGGTACGCGACGTCGAGCAAATCATTCGACGGATAGCGGTCGACCCACGAGGTAAGCAGGTCGGCGCCGTCTTGCGGACGGCCGAGCGCTTCATAGGCCTTCATCAGCTTTTCCGCCACAAGCGGCAAATAAGCCGGATTCTGCTCCTCGACGCGCAACCAATGCGCAATCGCCGCTTCCTGCGCGCCGCCGGCCGCGTCGACATCGCCGAACAGAATCGTGGCGCGCACATTGGTCGGATTGGCTTTCAGCGCGAAACCCAGCTGCCGGCGTGCTTCGTCCGGATTCTTCTGCTGCAGCGCTTCCTGTGCGAGTTCGCAATGAAACTGGGCAATTTCCTTGTCGAGCGATTCGGCGCCCATCGTTTCGAGATGGCGGGCGGTGTCGATCGACTTCACCCAGTCCTTCTCAATCTCATAAATGGTAAGCAGCGCACGCTGTGCGCCGAGCGAGTAGTCGCCCGTCTCAAGCGAGCGGAACGTCTCTTCCGCACGATCGAGCAAGCCGGCCTTGAGGAAATCCTGGCCGAGTTCATATAGCGCGTGATCGCGTTCGCTAACCGGCAGGTCGGCACGGCTCAGCAGATTCTGATGCACGCGAATCGCACGATCTGTCTCGCCCCGCCGACGAAACAGATTGCCGAGCGCAAAATGCAGCTCCACGGTTTCCGGGTCGAGTTTGACGACTTCGATGAACGCGTCGATCGCCTGATCCGGCTGTTCGTTGAGCAGAAAATTCAGACCGCGAAAATACGAGCGCGGCAGGTTCGCGCTTTCCGACAGCAACGTCTTGAGGTCGTAACGCGCAGCCATCCAGCCGAACGCGAAAGCGACGGGTATGACGAGCAGCCACCAGAAATCTAGATCCATGCGATCAATGTCAATGTGCGGAAAACCGAGGGGTGAAGAACCGCACTTTGGCAGAGCGGTTCACGAATTCAGATCAATGGCGGCATGGGCGGCTGTTCGACGACAACCGGCGCTTCGCGCGCAACACGCAACTCGCGCTTGAGCCGCCCATTCTCCATGCGCAGGCGCACCATTGCCGGCAACGACGACACTAGCCCCGCCAGCAACCCCACGACGAAGAACGCGAGGCCGATCAGAATCAGAGGCGCCGACCATGCATAGCCTGCGAGGAAATTCAGCGTAGCGGGTTGTGTATTGGAGAGCGCGAGCACCAGCAGCAGCACGAACACCAGCACACGGATCAGCCAGACGATAAATTTCATGTATAGGTCTCTTGACGGCAGTTGCGGGGTGACGCCGGCTTGGATGACGCGTCGCGCCACGGTGTTGCCCGCGCCGAAGTGACCCGTATTGTAATGGAAGGCCCCGCGGCTGGGCAGGAACTGGCGGATAGCAGCCTTAGGCGGGACCTATCGGTGCTCGCCGCCAGGTGCGTTGACGATCTGACGCTTACATAAAAGTACAGGCGAAAAAAAAGCGCCCGAGGGCGCTTTTCATGGTCTTTTGCCGTCTGGCTTTGGCCGCTGACGCTACCAAGGCCACGCCGCCAACCGCACGGCGGGGCGCTTACAGGTCGTCGTCATCCGGCTCTTCGGCTTTCAGCGGTTCGCCCGAACGCCGGTCGACCCGCTCACGCAATTCCTTGCCCGGCTTGAAGTGCGGTACATACTTCTCGGGTACCAGCACCTTCTCGCCCGACTTCGGATTGCGCCCGACGCGGGAGGGACGGCGGTTGAGGCCGAAGCTGCCGAAGCCGCGAATTTCGATGCGATGACCGTTGGCAAGTGCCTCCGACATCGCATCAAGCATCGTCTTCACCGCGAAATCCGCATCTTTAAGAACAAGTTGCGGAAATCGCGTAGCCAGCTGGGCGACCAATTCCGATTTGGTCATACTGCAGCAGACCTCTCAGGCTTACTGGTTCTGGCCGTCGAGCTTGGCCTTCAGCAGCGCGCCGAGGTTCGTCGTGCCGGTAGCAGCTGCACTCGAGTCCGACGAAGCCAGGCCGCGGATCGCTTCCTGTTGCTCAGCCGAATCCTTGGCCTTGATCGACAGGTTGATGCCACGCGATTTGCGATCGATGTTGATGATCATCGCGTTGACCTTGTCGCCTTCCTTCAGCACGTTGCGAGCATCTTCCACGCGGTCCTGGGCGATTTCCGAAGCGCGCAGGTAGCCTTCGACTTCCGCCGACAGCTGAACCACTGCACCCTTCGCGTCCACCGTCTTGACCACGCCGTCGACGATCGAACCCTTGTCGTTCATCGCAACGAAGTTGCTGAACGGGTCGCCTTCGAGCTGCTTGATACCCAGCGAAATACGTTCCTTCTCGACGTCGATGCCGAGAACGATCGCTTCCACTTCGTCGCCCTTCTTGTACTTGCGAACCGCTTCTTCGCCCGTTTCCGACCACGACAGATCCGACAGGTGAACCAGACCGTCGATGCCGCCTGGCAGACCGATGAAGACGCCGAAGTCGGTGATCGACTTGATTGCGCCTTGCAGCTTGTCGCCCTTCTTGAAGTTGCGGCTGAAGTCGTCCCACGGGTTCGGCTTGCACTGCTTCATGCCGAGGCTGATACGGCGGCGGTCTTCGTCGATTTCGAGAACCATGACTTCGACTTCGTCGCCCAGCTGCACGACCTTCGACGGTGCGACGTTCTTGTTCGTCCAGTCCATTTCCGACACGTGAACCAGGCCTTCGATGCCCGATTCGACTTCGACGAATGCGCCGTAGTCGGTGATGTTGGTGACCTTACCGAACAGGCGCGTGCCCGACGGGTAACGGCGCGAGATGCCTTCCCACGGATCGTCGCCGAGTTGCTTGATACCCAGCGAAACGCGGTTCTTTTCCTGGTCGAACTTGAGGATCTTCGCGGTGACTTCCTGGCCAACCGACAGCACTTCGCTCGGGTGACGCACACGACGCCATGCGATGTCGGTGATGTGCAGCAGGCCGTCGATACCGCCCAGGTCCACGAACGCGCCGTAGTCGGTGATGTTCTTGACCACGCCTTCGACGATCGCGCCTTCCTTCAGCGTTTCGAGCAGCTTTGCGCGCTCTTCGCCCTGGGTCGCTTCGATCACGGCGCGGCGCGACAGCACCACGTTGTTACGCTTGCGGTCGAGCTTGATGACGCGGAATTCCAGCGTCTTGCCTTCGTACGGGGTCGTGTCCTTGACCGGACGCGTGTCGACCAGCGAACCCGGCAGGAACGCGCGGATGCCGTTGACCATCACGGTCATGCCACCCTTGACCTTGCCCGTGATCGTGCCGGTCACGAGTTCGTTGTTGTCGAGCGCTTTTTCCAGCGACAGCCACGAAGCCAGACGCTTCGCCTTGTCGCGCGACAGGATCGTGTCGCCATAGCCGTTTTCCAGCGCGTCGATCGCGACGGAAACGAAGTCGCCCGCCTGCACTTCTACCTCGCCCGCGTCGTTCAGGAACTCTTCGAGCGGGATGTAGGCTTCGGACTTGAGACCAGCGTTGACGACCACGAAGTTGTGGTCAACACGCACGACTTCGGCGGAGATCACTTCGCCAGCGCGCATGTCTTGCTTGGTCAGCGACTCTTCGAACAGAGCCGCAAAAGATTCGGTATTCGGGGTAGAGGTTTGCAGGTCGGACATAAAAATCGAAATTTGCATGGTTCTCGCGGTGCCCGGCTGGCCGGACGGTCAGCTACTTCGGCGAAACTGCGAATGCCACGCGGGGTTAAAGGGTTAACACAACGCTTTACGACGATCGTAAAGCACCTACTGACAACGGACTTCTACTGCGCCACGCCTGGCACGCAACGCTTATTGCTCACTGCTTACTTCTATCAGGCGTGGGGGACTAACGCTTCATACCATTGCACTACCTGCTCGACCGCCTGGTCGACAGACAATGCCGAGGTATCGAGCAGCCTGGCATCCGCTGCGGGCTTAAGCGGCGCGGCCGTGCGCTGACTGTCACGCTCGTCGCGCTCGCGCAAATCCCGGAGCAAGTCAACTATATTAGCAGAAAATCCTTTTTGGATCAATTGCTTATATCGGCGCGCCGCGCGGGCCTCCACGCTGGCCGTCAGGAACACCTTCAGGGTTGCATCCTGGAAGATCACCGTGCCCATGTCGCGGCCGTCCGCGACGAGGCCCGGCTCCTTGCGAAACGCCCGCTGCCGCGCCACCAGCGCGGCTCGCACGGGCGCGTGCACCGCGATGGCCGACGCCCGGCCACCCACTTCCTCCGCGCGAATGTCGGCGGAAACGTCGACACCGTCGAGTTGCGCCAAGCCTTCGCGAAAGGTGATGTGCAGGTCGTCGATCAGCTTGACGAGCGCGTCGGCGTCGTGCGCCTCGACGTTGTAGCGCATGCTCGCGAGCGCCGCGAGGCGGTACAGCGCACCGCTGTCCAGCAGGTGGAAGCCGAGACTCGCGGCCACCAGCGCGGCGACGGTGCCCTTGCCGGAGGCACTCGGGCCGTCGATTGTAATGACGGGCGTCTGGTGAAAGGGACGGGTCGGTTTCATCTAAAAGGTCGCACGTCAGACGATTCGGGTCGAATCAGGGTTGGGTGAGCGCAATAAAACGCTCGAAGTAATCAGGAAAAGTCTTGCCGACGCACTTCGGATCGTTGATCCGGATCGGCACGCCGCCGAGGCTGACCAGCGAAAAACACATTGCCATGCGGTGATCGTCGTAAGTGTCGATCGAGGCGTTCGGGACCAGCGTGGCAGGCGGCGTGACGACGAGGTAATCCTCGCCCTCCTCCACTTTCGCGCCGACCTTGCGCAACTCGGTGGCCATCGCGGCGATCCGGTCGGTTTCCTTCACGCGCCAGCTCGCGATGTTACGCAGCGTGGTCGTGCCGTCCGCGAACAGGGCGGCGACGGCAATCGTCATCGCCGCGTCGGGAATCAGGTTGAAGTCCATGTCGATCGGATCGAGCTTGCCGTTGTCGTTGCCGACGCCGCGCACTTCGATCCAGTCCTCGCCCATCTGCAGATTTGCGCCCATGCGGATCAGCGCGTCGGCGAAACCCACGTCGCCCTGGATGCTCGCGCGGCCGACGCCCTCCACCTTCAGCGGACCGCCGCCAAGCGCACCGGCTGCAAGGAAATACGACGCCGACGACGCGTCGCCTTCCACCATGATCCTGCCCGGGGACTGATAGCGCTGGCCCGACGGTACGACGAAGCGATGCCACTCATGCCGCTCGACCGCGATGCCGAAGCGCTCCATCAGCTTGATCGTGATATCGATGTACGGCTTCGAGATCAATTCGCCGTCCACCTGCACGATCGTCACGCCGCTTTCCGTGCGCAGCAACGGCAGCGTCATCAGCAGCGACGTGAGGAACTGGCTCGATACGTCGCCGCGCACGCGAATCGGCGCATCCACTGCGATGGGTGCGGGCCGGATCCGCAACGGCGGATAGCCCTCGTTTTCCTCGTAATCGATCTTCGCGCCGATCTGGCGCAAGCCGTCGACCAGATCGCCAATCGGCCGCTCGTGCATGCGCGGCACGCCGTGAATGCGATAGTCGCCGCCGTTCACCGCAAGCGCGGCCGTCAACGGGCGCACCGCCGTTCCTGCGTTGCCGAGGAACAGATCGGCCCGGCGCGCAGTGAACGCGCCGCGCGTGCCCTGGACGACGCATGTGTCGCCGTCGCGCGTCAGACGCACACCGAGCTTTTCGAGCGCGTCGAGCATCACGCGGGTGTCGTCGGAATCGAGCAGGTTGGTGATCGTCGTCTCGCCTTCGGCAAGCGCGGCCAGCAGCAGCACCCGGTTCGAAATGCTCTTGGAGCCTGGCAGACGCACCGTGCCGGACGCACGGGAAAAGGGTCCGAGATCGAGGAATTCCATGATTGTGTCCAGTTCCGGTTAGTTCGACACGTTACGGCCGGTGGGGACCGCGTCGGCCGCGCGATGCTCCTGCCACTCGCTGCGCGCCTCGCGCGAGCGGGCGAACACTGCTTCGAGCGCGGCGCCGTCGCCAGCTTCAATGGCGGCACGCAAACGCGCGAGCACCGCCGTGTAGTCGTCGAGTTCTTCGAGCAGCGCGACGCGATTCGCCACGCACACGTCGCGCCACATTTCCGGACTCGACGCGGCAATGCGCGTGAAGTCGCGAAAACCGCCTGCGGCAAAGGAAAATTTCAGATCGGCGTCGGGTGAATTGAGAATCTGCTCGACCAGTGCGAACGACAGCACATGCGGCAAATGGCTGACCGACGCGAGCACGCGGTCATGCTGCGCGGGCTCCATTTCGCGGACGCAGGCGCCGGTGGCGCGCCACATCGCGGCGACCCGCTCTACGGCGTGCGGCGTGTTTTCCGGCAGCGGACACAGCACGACGTTGCGATTCACGTACAGATCGGGCAGCGCCGCGTCCGGGCCGCTCGCTTCGCGGCCGGCAATCGGATGTCCGGGCACGAATTGCCCGACACGGCGCTCGCCGAGCGCGGCGCGCGCGGCGGCGACAACGTCTGCCTTCGTGCTGCCGGCGTCGGTAACGATCGTGTTGGCGTCCAGAAACGGCGCGATGCGTTCGAGCAGAGGCTGCGTCTGTGCGACGGGCGCCGCGAGCAGCACGAAGTCCGCGCCGTCGAGCGCGTCGCGCAGCGCGGCGTCGTCGTTCAACGACACCGCCCGGTCGATCACGCCCAGTTCCAGCGCCCGCGCACTCGACGCAGCCGACCGGCCCACGCCGATCACCGTGCGCTTGCCGGTTGCGTCTGAGCGCTCGCGCAGCGCGCGCGCAAGCGATCCGCCGATCAGGCCGAAACCAAAAATTACCAGCTTGTCAAAAGAAAACGCGGCCACGTCGGTCACACAAAAAGCGCGCTCATTCGCATGAGACGCGCGAGTCAAGAAATACCGCTTACGCGGCGGCGAGCGCCTTTTCGAGCGCCGCGATAAACGCTTCGTTCTCCTGCGGCAGGCCGATCGTAATGCGCAGCCATTGCGGCAAACCATAGTTGCCGACCGGACGGACGATCACACCCTGCTTGAGCAGCGCCAGATTCACACGATTGCCCGCGGCGTCGTCATGACCGACGCGTACCAGCACGAAATTGCCGTCCGACGGCACGTATTCGAGACCGAGCTTGTCGAACGCTTCGGTCAAACGCCGATAGCCTTGCGCATTCAGCGCCGCGCTTTTTTCGAGAAATGCCGTGTCGTTCAGCGCGGCAATCGCCGCCGCTTGCGCGAGCGTGTTCACGTTGAATGGCTGACGCAGACGGTTCAGCAGATCCGTCAATTCCGGCTGCGCAATCGCAAAACCGACGCGCAAGCCTGCGAGGCCGAACGCTTTCGAGAACGTGCGCGAGACCAGCAGATTCGGGTAACGGCGCACCCACGCGATCGAGTCGTAGCGCTTTTCTTGCGGCAGATATTCCGTGTACGCCTCGTCGAGCACGACGACCACGTTGCGCGGCACCTGGTCCAGAAACGCTTCGAGCCTGGGACCTTCGATGAACGTGCCGGTCGGATTGTTCGGATTGGCGACGAAGATCAACCGCGTGTCGTCGGTGATCGCTGCGAGCATCGCGTCGAGATCGTGGCCGAATTTCACGGCCGGCACGACGATCGCGCGCGCGCCCAGGCCTTGCGTGGCAAGCGCGTACACCGCAAACGAATACTGCGCGTAGACGATCGACTCGCCCTTCTGCACGAATGCATGCGCCGCGATTTCGAGAATGTCGTTGCTGCCGTTGCCGAGCGTGATCCAGTCGGCCGGCACGCCGTAACGCTCGCTGAGCGCCGCCTTCAGTTCGAACGCATTGGCGTCCGGATACCGGCCAAGTTCGCTTGCGGCCTGCGCCATGGCGCGTTGCGCCGACTCCGGCATGCCCAGCGGATTTTCGTTCGATGCGAGCTTCACGATCGTCGCTTCATCCAGACCGAACTCGCGCGCGACCTCCGAAATCGGCTTGCCGGCGACATAGGGCGCAATCTCGCGCACATAGGAAGGACCGAAGGACGTTGTCATGAAATGATCTCCGAACGACTGTGAATAATTGAATGGGCAGACGGCGCGCGCAGACGGCGCCGCTTGCCGGGTGCATGCGATCAACGGGCGCGCGGATATGAGCCCAGAATCTTCAGGAAAGCCGCCTTTTCACCGAGTTCAGTCAACGCCGCGGCAACCGCCTGGTCGTCGCGATGACCTTCGACGTCGATGTAAAAATAGTATTCCCACGTACCGACTCGCGCCGGGCGCGACTCGAAACGCGTCATGGACACGCTGTGGCGCGCGAGCGGTTCGAGCAGCTTGAACACCGCGCCTGGTTCGTTGTGCACGGAAACGATCAGCGAAGTCTGATCGTGGCCGCTCGGCCCCGCCGGCTGCTTGCCGATCATCACGAAGCGCGTGCGATTGTGCGGGTCGTCCTGAATCAGCGCGTAGGCAACTTGCAGGCCATAGTGGGTTGCGGCACGGTCGCCGGCAATGGCCGCAACCGTTGGGTCCCCGGCCGCGAGGCGTGCCGCCTCGGCATTGCTCGATACCGCCTGCCGCTCCAGGTGCGGCGCGTTCGTGGACAGCCAGCGCTGACATTGCGCGAGCGCCTGGGCATGCGCGCACACACGCGTGACGCCCGTCAAACCACCGTTGAGCGTCAACAAATTATGGTGAATCGGCAAAGCCAGCTCGCCGCCGATGGTGAGCTGGGTTTGCAGCAGCAGATCAAGCGTGCGCGACACCGCGCCTTCGGTCGAATTCTCAACCGGCACGACGCCGAACTCGGCTGCGCCCGCTTCGACCGAACGAAACACTTCGTCGATCGACGGACACGGCAAGCCTTCGATCGACTGACCGAAGTACTCGTGCATGGCCTGCTCGCTATACGTGCCGACCGGCCCGAGGTACGCAGCCTTGATGGTCTTTTCGAGCGCGCGGCTCGCGGCCATGATCTCGCGCCAGATTGCGCTGATGTGCTCGCTCGCGAGTGGACCTTCGCTCATGTCCTGCAGGCGCGCGATCACCTGCTGTTCGCGTTCCGGACGAAACACCGGCGCGTTGAAATGCTTCTTGACTTCACCCACTTCGAGCGCCACCGCAGCGCGCTGATTCAGGAGCGCGATCAGTTGTGCGTCGAGCGCGTCGATGCGCTCGCGAAGGGGTTTGAGTCGGGTATTGAGTTCGTCGTCCATGCGTGAAAACGGCCCTGCCGGTAGCTGCTGCACAAATGCGTGCTGGAAAGGATGCGCGCCTCCTGGCCCAGGGCTCAGGCGCTGCGCTGCTCGAATTCCTTCATGTATTCGACTAGCGCTTTGACGCCTTCGAGCGGGACGGCGTTATAAATCGACGCCCGCATGCCGCCGACGGACTTGTGGCCCTTCAGCTGCACCATTCCCCGGGCTTTCGCGCCGGCGAGGAAATCTTCGTTGCGCGACTCGTCGGCGAGAAAGAACGGTACGTTCATTCGCGAGCGTGAGCCGTGCTCGACCTTGTTCAGATAGAAGCTGCTCGAATCGATTGCTTCGTACAACAGCCTGGATTTTTCGAGGTTAAGCGCTTCGATCGCGGCAAGGCCGCCCTGCTTCTTCAACCACTTGAACACCAGCCCTGCAATGTAGATGGCATAGGTAGGCGGCGTGTTGTACATCGAATTATTTGCAGCGACGGTCTTCCACTCGAACGCCGACGGACAGACCGGCTGAGCACGATCGAGCAGATCTTCCCGCACGATTACGACCGTCACCCCGGCCATGCCGATGTTCTTCTGCGCGCCGCCGAAAAGCACGCCGTACCTGGAGATGTCCATAGGGCGCGACAGGATATGCGACGACGCGTCCGCGACGAGCGGAATATCACCCAGGTCAGGAATCTCGAACGTTTCGACGCCGTGAATCGTTTCGTTCGTGCAGAGATGCACATAGGCGGGATCGTCGGACAGTTGCCACTCCGACCGGGCCGGCGCGCGCGTGAAACCTTCGGCCGTTTCTCCGCTGGCCGCCAGATGCACGGTGCCGTACTTCTGCGCTTCCTTGAGCGACTTCTGCGACCACGAGCCGGTCACGACAAAATCAGCTCGAGGTTTCGCGCCCATCAGATTCATCGGCACGATGGCGTTTTCGCCCAGACCACCGCCTTGCAGAAACAGGATGCTGTGGCTTGCCGGAACCTCGAGCAACGCGCGCAGATCGGCAAGCGCCTCTTCGTGGATCGACAAGAACTCTTTGCCGCGATGGCTCATTTCCATCACGCTCATGCCGCTGCCTTGCCAATCGAGCATTTCGTCGGCTGCGTGACGGAGCACTTCTTCGGGCATGGCCGCGGGGCCGGCGGAGAAATTAAAGACGCGCATCATGAGATCCTGGAAGCAGGCGCGAGAGCAACGGTTCGCGCCAATGTCGGCGAAGTGGGCTACTGCGAAGATTTCGCGCCCGAAAAAGAAATGGCCGTCTGCGCGTGTGCGCAAACGGCCATTATCGCATTGTCACCGCCAACCCGCCAAACCCGATGGGGTAAAGCCTACCGGGCGATCGATCGAGACGGCGCCAATGCAGCCTTCAGACCTGAGCTTACTTGGCCGGCTTGACTGCAGCGACTTCCTTGTCAGCCTGGTCGCGCGTTGCCTTGATCGATTGCGGCATGTACTTCTGCATCAGACCATTTACGACGTCGCGGCCCACCTGGTCTTGCACCTGGATGAACTTGCGGCCGGTCGGGCTCTTGTAGAACGCGGTCAGATCCTTGATCTCCGACGTGCTGTAGTACTTCGCATAAGCGTCGTACTGAGCTTCCATCGCGTCCTGACGGAAACCGTCAGTGGCGAACACCTGGCCCGCGCCGTCAACCAGCTTCGGCACGGCGTTCTTTTGCAGCGTCGGGACGGAAGCCTGCTTCTGCTTGTCCGTCATCGTCTTGTTTTCGCTCAGCGCGTCCGACAGGATAGCCGGGACCAGCTGCTTGGCTTGCATCTGTGCGCTGTTGCCGATCGCGCCGACGAGCTTCTGTGCATCGATTGCGTCCAGCAGGTCTTTGATTGCTGCCTGCTTGGCCGGGTCAACCGGTGCTGCGGCAGCAGCCGGGGCCGCCGGAGCCTGGCTTTGAAGCGCTTGAGCCATGGCAAAGGTCGGCACGAGGGCAGCCAGCAACATCAGTTGTTTGAATCGTTTTTGCATCATTACTCCCTAATGGAAATTAACTTGAACTGCGAGCCGCGCGAGATGCGTGCCGGTCCGACACACCCGACACGCCATAACTCCCGGCGCAGCTTTCAACCCGTACTTTCGACCATGGATTGCAGCGGTTGACGTTGACTCACGGCGCTGGACTCGAAGCCACGGCCGGATGTCTCCGGCGTGGGTCAGGCCGCGCCACCGTCTTCACCGCCGTTGCCGCCATTGCCGCCTTCAGCAGGACCCTCGGTGTCGCCTTCTGCCTCGCCATCCGTCTCTGCCTCGGCCACCTGCTGCAGACCTGAAAGCTTGGTTCCTTCGTCAAGGCTGATGAGTGTAACACCTTGGGTTGCGCGTCCCATTTCTCGAATTTCCGACACGCGCGTGCGGATCAGCACGCCCGTATTGGTGATCAGCATGATCTGCGCTTCCGAATCCACCAGCGTCGCGGCGACGACCCTGCCGTTGCGTTCCGACGTCTGGATCGCGATCATGCCCTTCGTGCCGCGCCCGTGACGGGTGTATTCGGTGATGGGTGTGCGCTTGCCGTAGCCATTCTCGGTGGCGGTCAGCACCGACTGCTGCTCGTCACCCGCCACCAGCAGCGCAATGACATTCTGACCGTCTTCGAGCTGCATGCCGCGCACGCCGCGCGCTTCACGGCCCATAGGACGCACGTCGTTTTCGTCGAAGCGAACTGCCTTGCCCGAGTCCGAGAACAGCATCACATCGTGCTGGCCGTCGGTGATGGCGGCGCCGATCAGGTAATCGCCGTCATCCAGACCGACCGCAATAATACCCTTGCGCAACACGCGGCCAAAAGCCTCCAGCGGCGTCTTCTTGACGGTTCCTAACGCGGTGCCCATAAAGACGAATTTGTCGGCTGAAAATTCCTTGACCGGCAACACCACTGTGATCTTTTCGCCTTCCTGAAGCGGGAAGATATTGATGATCGGACGGCCACGCGAATTGCGCGAACCTTGCGGCACTTCATAGACCTTCACGCTGTACACGCGGCCACGGTTCGAGAAGCACAGAATGTGATCATGCGTGTTCGCAATGAACAGCGTGTCGATCCAGTCGTCTTCCTTCATCGCGGTGGCCTGCTTGCCCCGCCCACCGCGCTTTTGCGCGCTGTATTCGGACAACGGCTGCGATTTCACATAGCCCGCATGCGACATGGTCACGACCATTTCCTGCGGCGTGATCAGGTCTTCGGTGTTCAGCTCGGTCGCGTTCAGTTCGATCTTCGAGCGGCGTGCGTCGCCGAATTCGGTCTTGATCGACGTCAGTTCGTTGACGATGATCGCCGTAATGCGCTCCGGGCGCGCAAGAATGTCCAGCAGGTCGGCGATCTGGGCCATGACGTCACGGTACTCGCCGATGATTTTGTCCTGCTCCAGACCCGTCAGGCGTTGCAGACGCATCTGCAGAATTTCCTGAGCCTGGGTGTCCGAGAGGCGGTAAAGGCCGTCGGACTGCATGCCGAATGCCGGATTGAGCCCGTCGGGACGGTAGGCTTCGCGACCGCCCGCCGTCGCGTTTTCCGTCTCGGCCCGCACCAGCATTTCACGCACCAGCGACGAGTCCCACGGACGCGCCATCAACTCCTGCTTCGCAATGGGAGGCGTGGGCGCAGCCTTGATAATCGCGATGAACTCGTCGATATTGGCCAGCGCAACCGCCAGACCTTCGAGCAAGTGACCGCGTTCGCGAGCCTTGCGCAGTTCATATACCGTGCGGCGCGTGAGCACTTCCCGGCGATGCGACAGGAAGCAGGACAGCATTTCCTTCAGGTTCAGCAGCTTCGGCTGGCCGTCGACCAGCGCGACCATGTTCATGCCGAAGGTGTCCTGAAGCTGCGTCGCCTTATACAGATTGTTCAGCACGACCTCGGGCACTTCCCCGCGCTTCAGCTCGATCACGACGCGCATGCCGCTTTTGTCGGACTCGTCGCGGATATCGGAAATGCCTTCGAGCTTTTTCTCGTTGACCAGTTCGGCGATGCGCTCGAGCAGCGAACGCTTGTTCACCTGATAAGGCAGCTCGTCGACGATGATCGCCATGCGCTGGCCGCGATCGATTTCCTCGAAGTGCGTGAGTGCGCGCATCACCACGCGGCCGCGGCCCGTGCGATAACCGTCGCGCACGCCGGCCACGCCGTAGATGATGCCGGCCGTTGGGAAATCAGGCGCCGGAATGATCTCGATCAACTCGTCGATCGTAGCTTCCGGGTTTTTGAGCAGATGCTGGCACGCGTCGACAACCTCGTTCAGGTTGTGCGGCGGAATATTGGTCGCCATACCGACCGCGATGCCGGACGACCCATTGATCAGCAGATTGGGAATGCGCGCGGGCAGAATGGCCGGCTCGTTCTCGCTGCCGTCGTAGTTCGGTGTGAAATCGACCGTTTCCTTGTCGATATCGGCCAGCAGTTCGTGGCCGATCTTCGCCATGCGGATTTCGGTGTAACGCATCGCCGCGGCATTGTCGCCGTCGACCGAACCGAAGTTGCCCTGTCCGTCCACCAGCATGTAGCGCAGCGAGAAGTCCTGCGCCATACGGACAATGGTGTCGTATACAGCTGTGTCGCCGTGCGGATGGTATTTACCGATCACGTCGCCCACGATACGCGCCGACTTCTTGTACGCGCGGTTCCAGTCGTTGTTCAGTTCGTGCATCGCATACAGCACGCGCCGGTGAACCGGCTTCAGGCCGTCGCGAACATCGGGGAGCGCGCGCCCTACGATTACGCTCATCGCGTAATCGAGATACGAACGGCGCATTTCCTCCTCTAGGGAGATTGGCAGAGTCTCTTTGGCGAATTGATCCATTATCCGTATCTTTTACGTGCCAAGACGAGGGTAATACCGCGCCTTCGCGTAAGCATTGCAGGCGCAATGCATCACGCGATTCTAACATGGCAGGCATCCATGCCCGGCGCGCGCACGTATACCTATTAGTGGCCCTTTAATGAGACGCACAAAAGCGGCATTTCGACGCCCCATTTTCGAGCCGGTCAGGCTCGATTCGTGCGTGGGGCAATCCGCCGCTCAGCCATGACTGGCGGTGCCTCCGGCGAATTGCTTCTGTTGCGCATGCACCACAATTGGAGGGCGAATTGATCGGGGGCAGATTTTTTTATCGTTGGAAGGGAACGATATGGCAAAATGCCAACGCACAAAGAGTTAGACACTGCTCGAAGTCTACACAGCACGTTTTTTGTTCTACACCGATGTTATACTTCGAGCAATGTATGACTTGTCTTCGTCAACAGGCTCGCAGTAAACCTGCGGTAATCTCAATTTCGAGAGGAGAAATATGAATAAACTTTCAAAGCTCGCGTTCATTGCAGCTACCGCGGTTATGGCTGCATCCGCCATGGCACAGTCGGTGCCGGCGTCGCGACAAGCTACGAACGACAACTGGGTGAATGGTACCGGCGAATACGTGTGGATGAACGGCACGAACGAACTCTGCTGGCGCGATGCATTCTGGACGCCGGCAACGGCCAACGCAAAGTGCGATGGCGCTCTGGTTGCTCAAGCTCCGACGCCGCCGGCACCGGTCGCTCCGCCGCCCGCTATCACGAGCCAGAAGATCACGTATCAAGCTGACGCGCTGTTCGACTTTGACAAGGCAATCCTGAAGCCGGCTGGTAAGGAAAAGCTTGACGATCTGGCATCGAAGATCGGCGCGCTGAACCTCGAAGTCGTGGTCGCAACGGGTTACACGGACCGTATCGGTTCGGACAAGTACAACGACCGTCTGTCGCTGCGCCGTGCTCAAGCTGTGAAGGCTTACCTGGTCAGCAAGGGCATCGAAGCTAACCGTATCTATACGGAAGGCAAAGGCAAGCGCAACCCGGTTACCACCGGTTGCAACCAGAAGAACCGCAAGCAACTCATCGCCTGCCTCGCACCGGATCGTCGCGTGGAAGTCGAAGTTGTCGGTACTTCGAAGCAATAAGCTCCAAGTTACCGCAGTATCAAAGCCCCGCTTCGGCGGGGCTTTTTTTATGCCAATCGTGAACTCATAAGCGCAGTCGCGGAGTCCTTCGAGCTGCCGCCCGTTTTCCCAGATTCCCGGCATTGCTAGCCAGACGCGTGGCGTGACCAGATGCGCCGGCGCGATTTTGCCGCTCGGCGCCTCGGCCTATATACTCGGGGTTTATCCTCGAGCGCTCGCTCAACGCTCTCATCGAGGCAGCCTCCGCCATGACCAACGCCGATCCCCACGAACTGCAAAAATTCAGCGACCTTGCCCATCGCTGGTGGGACCCGAATGCCGAGTTCAAACCGTTGCATGAACTCAATCCAGTCCGTCTGAAGTGGATCGACACGCATGCGCATCTTGCTGGCAAAAAGATTCTGGATATTGGCTGCGGAGGCGGGATTCTGTCGGAGTCGATGGCCGGTCTTGGCGCGCATGTCAAAGGCATCGACCTGTCGCACGAAGCGCTGGGCGTGGCCGATCTTCACAGCCTTGAAAGCGGTGTAACCGTCGATTACGAGGAAATCGCCGCAGAGGCACTCGCCGCACGCGAGCCGGCAACGTACGACGTCGTCACCTGTATGGAAATGCTGGAACACGTGCCGGAGCCAGCGGCGGTCGTGCAGGCTTGCAAGACGCTGGTGAAGCCTGGCGGATGGGTGTTCTTCTCCACGCTGAACCGCAACGTGAAGTCATACCTTTTCGCCGTGATCGGTGCAGAGTACATCGCGCGGATGCTCCCCAAGGGCACGCATGACTACGCGCGTTTTATCCGGCCATCAGAACTGGCCGGCTTCGTGCGCGCCGCCGGACTGCAGACTGCCGACATCAAAGGTATCGTCTATAACCCGCTCAGCAAGCATTTCGTGCTGTCCGCCGACACGAGCGTGAACTACATGCTCGCTTGCCGGCGCGACTTCTGATCCGCCCGACCCGCCAGACTTTTCCAATCAATGAGCGATCCCACTCCCCTGCCCCAACGCGAAGACACTGACGACGCACTCGGTCTTTGCCAGGCTGTGCTGTTCGATCTCGACGGCACGCTCGCCGACACAGCGCCCGATCTCGCGGCCGCAGTGAACAAGATGCGCCATGATCGCGGTCTGGACATGGTGCCGCTCGAAGATCTGCGTCCGCTTGCGTCCGCGGGTGCGCGCGGGCTCATTGGCGGCGCTTTCGGCATCGGTCCCGACGATCACGAATTCGCGTCGATGCGCGAAGAGTTCCTTGCCAATTACGAGGCCGACCTGTGCATCGAGACCACGCTTTTTCCGGGCATCCCCGAATTGCTCGACGATCTTGACGCGCGCGGCGTGCGTTGGGGCATCGTCACGAACAAGGTTGCGCGGCTGACTGAACCGCTGATCGCGCAGCTTGGGCTCGAGGAACGCGCCGGCTGCATTGTGAGCGGCGACACCACGCCGCATTCGAAACCCCACCCCGCGCCCTTGCTGCATGCCGCGCGCGAGCTGGACGTGGTGCCGGAGCGCATCGTCTATGTCGGCGACGACCTGCGCGACATCCAGGCAGGCTTCGCGGCAGGCATGAAAACAGTCGCAGCCGCCTATGGTTATTGCGGCAACGACATTCCCCCGACGCAATGGCACGCGCAGCATGTCGTGCAGTCGCCCGCGGAACTCCAGGCCTTGCTGCGAGAAATCGGCTAGTGCGCATCAGAACTCTCTGAAGCTCAGCGCGACGCCGGTGGCCCGAGGTGAATCAGTCAGGACGTAGCCGTCAATTTATTGTAAAATCTACGCTGGCTCAGATGCTTGAGCAACGAACCGCGGGGGCGACCTGGTTTCGACAGGGGTTGCGAAGCGGCTAGGGCATGTCGAGGACCCGTCACCTCGTTAATCAATGGGAAAAACGTAACTGCAAACGACGATACGTTCGCACTGGCAGCCTAAGGGCCGCCGTCCTCTGCCTAGTTCACTGACGGGCTAGTGTCGCAAGACCGGTAGCAATACCGACAGAGGTCATATACGTCAGTTAAGCC